>DATJEI010000320.1:0-13601 GCA_035496735.1 Bryobacteraceae bacterium
CGCTGCCGGATCAGTCTCTTCTGTGCCTTCTTCAATACGACCAACCGGTCGCGATCTTTCTGGGTCATCAGCAGGGCTCCGTTTTCCACCCTGCCAGCGTGACTCCGTCAAGAGGACATTTTCATGTGGCACAAATAGGACCTTCTCACTTGGCTGCGACACTAGCTTCGGAGTCCCTTGACACGTAAGCTGAAGCGCAGTAGACTTCCACCACTTTGGATTATCCATGATTTCACCAGCAGTCACCAAAATTCCCCGCCTCACCCTAAGCTTGGCGATTTGTCTGACACCTGTTTTCGCGGCTTCTCCAAGCGAGTGGCTTACTTGGGGATACGATCAGGAACGTACCGGTTGGAACCAGGCGGAGTCAACCCTCACGCCAGGTAATGTGGCGCAACTCGAACTGAAATGGAAGGCTCAGTTGCCCACTCCAGCGAGTGAAGTGGTTCTCGCCACTCTCTCCGCTCCCCTGGTGGCCACCGTGAACACACCGCAGGGACCCAGATCGCGTGTGTTTGTTGTCGGCAGCGACAACACCGTCTATTCGATCGATTCAGAGACAGGCAAAGTAACCTGGCAGCGCCGGTTCCCAAATAAGTTGACTCCCAAACAAGCCGCGACCTGGCTGTGTTCCAACACACAGAACGCCACGCCTGTTATCGATAAGGATTCGGGGACCATTTATGTCTCGACCAGCGACGGCAAACTGCGCGGCCTAAATCTAGTGGATGGCGAGGATCGCATGCCGCCGGCGGATTTCACCACTCCCTTCGCCCGTAACTGGAGCCTCAATCTGGTCGACGGCATCATTTATTCATCCACCGCTCGGGGCTGCGGCGGTTCCATGGCGCACTTTACGGCCCTGGATTTGAAGGACCCGTCGAAGCGCACCGTTGAATTTTTCACCAGTACCGGAAGACCGGGCGGCGCCTGGGGACGCGGCGGCATGGTGCGTGGTCCGAAAGGTATGTACACGCAGACTGCCGATGGGCCGAACGATCCGGCCGCCAGCTTCTTCGGCAATACTGTGATGTTTCTGAACTTCAGAGACCTGCATTTGATGGATAGCTATACTCCGGCGAATTGGGAGCATCTAAACGCCAAAGATCTTGACTTGGGCTCGGCCAGCCCCGTCGTTTTCCCATTTCAAAAATGGACACTGGTTGCGTCCGCAGCCAAGGAGTCAGCCATTGCGCTCCTGGACGCCGATCATTTAGGAGGGCCCGACCACCATACGCCGCTGTACTTGTCGCCTCGTTGGGGCAACGATGAAGTTCTTCTTGCAGGCCGCGGTTTATGGGGAGCCATGGCCACCTGGCAAGATGCGCAGGGCCGACGGTGGCTCCTAATGCCGCTATGGGGGCCGCCTTCTAAAGATGCGCCAAAGTTCCAGTACACCTATGGAGATCCGCAGCAGGGAAGCGTTATGGCTTTCGAAGTGCGTCTGGATCCTGATAAGGGCACTCCCATGCTGGTTCCCACGTGGATGTCCCGCGACATGCACGTGCCGGATCCGCCGGTGGTGGCGAATGGAGTCGTCTACGCGCTCCAAACCGGCGAGAACACCGAGCAGGGCCGGGGCGCGACTGCGAAGACCCGTAGTACGCCTGTCACCAACGCGATTCTGTATGCTTTCGACGGCGAGACCGGGAAGCAATTATATTCAAGCGACAAATTAATCGATAGCTGGACTCATTTCAGTGAGCCGGTGGTAGCCGGCGGACAGATCTATGTTTCGACTTGGGACGGAAGGCTGTACGCTTTCGGCCTCAAGAAATAGCGATCCAGTGCAGGTGTAATTCCGCTTCCACGTGACGGTTCGATGCCGATTACGACACGGGGCGGCAGGATTGGAAATCCGGCATAAGCCGGCCAACAAGGATTGACGAGTGTGTGGAGTCGATCCGATGGGGAGCATCGAATGTCCTTTGATTCTTCGCGTAATTCCGTATTTGATTTGGCCAGGTTCACAATTTCATGCCTGGTACTCTCACTTGGTTCCCTGTGGGCCCAAGTTCCCACGGGCGAAATCACGGGTACGGTGACCGATTCCACCGGAGCGGTGGTGGCGGGAGCGATGGTGACGGTGATCAATCCCGCCACGAATGCCCAGCGCGTGGTCACCAGTAACGAGGCGGGCATATTTGATCTGCCGTCTCTGCCGCCTGGCACTTATAACATACGGGTCGAGAAGACTGGTTTCAACGCCCAGATTCGCAATAACGTTGTACTACAGGTGTCGCAGGTGGCGCATTTCGATATCGCGCTCCAGGTGGGCAACGTTACTGAGACAGTGGAGGTGACTGGCGGAGCTCCGGTGCTGGAGACTGAAAGTACCGCGGTCGGCACCGTGATCGAGAACCAGCGCATTGTGGAATTGCCCCTCAACGGACGTAACTATCTGCAACTCGCTGCGCTCACTCCAGGGACCACGACTAATAGTTCGAACTCCGGTGTGAACAATCTGCGGCAGGGTGGCACGCGGAGCCTGTTCACGCTGAGCGTGAGCGGCCAGCGGATCTTCTACAACCATTACACACTGGACGGCATTGAAAACACCGACCCCAACTGGAACGCCTATATCTTCCTGCCGTCGCTGGACGCGCTGCAGGAGTTTAAAGTTGAGACGGGAATCTTTCCGGCCGAGTATGGTCACAATATGAACCAGATCAACGTGACCACCCGAAGCGGCGTAAATCAGATTCATGGCTCTGCGTTTGAATTTCTGCGTAACTCCGCGCTCGACGCCAAGAATTACTTCGATCCCGGCAGCCAACCGATACCACCTTTCAAGCGTAACCAGTTCGGCGCAACATTTGGCGGGCCCGTAGTGATTCCGCACGTTATTCACGGTAAGGACAAGTTGTTCTTTTTCGTCGATTACGAAGGCCTGCGAGAGCGTAAAGCCCTGACCCAACCAGCTACGGTGCCCCCCGCCAGTTGGATCGCAGGCAACTTCTCCAACGTGTCCACGATCATTTACGATCCCAAGACCAGGGTGCTCAACGCCGCGGGAACGGCGGTGCTCTCGGCTCAGCCTTTCGGCGGCAATATTATTCCGCCCAACCGCATCAGCACAATTTCCACCGCCTACATGACCAAGTACATGCCGCAGGTGAATGCGGCCCCTAACGCGTTGGCAAACGACTTCATTAACAATGAAGGCCGGCCCACCGACAATGATCAGCAGAACTACCGCGTCGACTACGTCCAATCGGCGAACTCGAATTGGATGTTCCGCTACTCCCATTCTGGCGAGACGCAGTACAACCCGATCAACATTCCGCGCCAAGGCAGCCAAACTGTCGACCAAGCCCATCAGGGCGTTCTGGGCTATACCCACCTCTTTGGCCCTACCGTGGTGAACGACTTTCGGACCGGCGTCAGCCGCCTGGAAAATTCCAACATTCCCCCCGAGGCGGGCGTGACGAATGTAGTTGCTCAACTCGGTATTACGGGTATTGATTCGACCAACCCGCTCTACTGGGGTGTTCCTAACACGGTGCTGGGTGGTGGTTTTTCGGGCACCGGAAACAGCAGCGATTCGCCGTTCATCAACTTTGACACGATGATCCAGGTCAACGACAATGTTTCCTGGACGCATGGCAAGCATACTTTCAAATTTGGCGGGGAGTTCACGCGCACGCGCTTCAACCAGATTGGCGGCGTGGTCGTCCGCGGCCGGTTCAGCGAGACGGGCCAATACTCAAACTTCGGGGGGCCCGGAACCCCGTCCGGTCCGGCCAATAATGTCGCTGACTTCATGATGGGCAATTTTCAAACGGTCGAATCCCAGACCGGCGAGCCGCTGGCCAATTATCGGAGTAGCTACATTGGGACATATTTCGAGGATAGCTGGAAGGTTACCTCGAAGCTGACCATCAACGCCGGACTGCGCTGGGAATACCAGGCGCCATGGATGGATAAATTCGACAACATCGTCAATATCGACTTCAACTGGGGCAACTCGCACTTTCCTGTATACGTTCGGGCCGGGAACGGCAACCCCTATGAAGGCAACCCTCCCTATATCTTGCCCTCGACCATTCCTCTGGTGCGCGACGGCCGTTTCGGAAGGGGCGTTCAGAAACCCGACTACAAGAACTTCGGCCCCCGGCTGGGTATTGCCTATAGCCTGAACTCAAAGACGGTGATCCGCGCTGGCGGCGGCATGTTCTATGTCCACGACGTCGGAAACGCGAACTTCGACGTGGTGCGCAATGCTCCCTTCACCATCCGCCGCAGCGAGAATGGCAACGCGCTGATACCGAACCTGACCTGGGACCATCTCTTCACCACGGCCGGCGTTCCTTCGTTCATCCTGGTGAATGAGTATGAGGATCCGACCCCGCGTGTAGGCCAATGGTCGTTCGGCGTGCAACGCCAGCTCTCCAACGACATGTCGATCGAGGCCAATTACATCGGTTCTTCCGGCATGTACCTGCAGCGTCTGATCACCTACAACAATGCGCAGCCCGGCGCGGGCAATGTCAACGCCCGCCGCCCTTGGCCGATTTTTAATGGCGGCTTTCAGGTGATGAACGGGTCGGTGCATTCCACCTATCACGCGCTGCAAGTCCGGCTGCAAAAGCGTCTCAGCCAGGGATTTACCCTGCTGAGCTCCTTCAGTTATGCGAAATCAATTGATAACGGCAGTGGACTCCGCGCACAGAATGGGGACGGTGGCGTCTCCAATGACTATGACTTGACCACCATCCGCGGTCTCTCCGCCTTCGATTTCCGGAGGAATTGGACCAATTCGCTGCTCTACGAACTGCCGTTCGGCAAGGGGAAGGCGATGCTCGGCAACGCCTCTCGTGCGGTTGATGCAATTGTCGGCGGCTGGCAGCTCGGCACCATCCTCACATTGCAGGACGGTTTCCCACTCAACGCGAGCTGTGGCTCCAACCTGCAAAATGGCGGCGACGGCTGCTATCCCGATGCGACCGGTATTAGCCCGCAACTGCCCAGAGGAGAACAGGATCCAAATAGATGGTTCAACCTGGGAGCTTTCGTGAACCGCTTCCCCGGCGGTCCCCAATTTCGTTTTGGTAATTCCGGCCGGAATACCATCATAGGGCCGGGCATTATCGACATGGACTTTTCGGCTACCAAGGTGTTCCGCATCACGGAGCGCCAGCAGCTCCAATTTCGGGCGGAGTTCTTCAACCTCCCGAATCATCCGCTCTTCGGCCAGCCGGGCGCGAGCGTCGGGACGGCCACCTATGGCCAGATCACCAGCACACGGATTGATTCGCGACAGCTCCAGTTTGGCTTAAAGTACTTGTTCTGACTTCTTCGACGCTCAAGAGACGACGGAATGTATACGTCTGAGCCTGTTAGGCCGTTACGAGGACACCTACTCACATAAAGTGCCAGGAGGTTAAAAAAATGAACGGACGTAGTTCCGTGGGAGTTGCGGCGGCGCTCCACATATTCATTACCGGGACATTGGCATTCTCTCAAACCGAAGGGCCAGGCGCGAAACCTGGCTTACCGGGTTGGTTTCTGGCAGGTACAGCCCCCGACCCAGGTGGACGGCGCCCCGTCGGCCCAGGCGGACGGGTGAAGGCTGACCCCGGCGCCGGCCGTGGAGGGCCGCTGGCCGCTTGCGCCGCCGAAACTGCGAAATACTGCACTGGCCAAAGTGGTTTTGGGTCGCGGGCCTGTCTCGCGCAGAATTCGGACAGGCTTTCGGCTCAGTGCAGAACTGCGCTTGATTCACTTCCCGTTTCGAGCGTGCCGAATTGCAGCCACTCGCCTGTTTGCGACAACCGGCTGGGTGGCACGCGTCGCGATCTACAGCGCGTAGAGTGGAGGCAAACCATGGGTTACACCTACGCGTACCCTATGGATTTACCGGAAGGCGGAGGCGGCGTCTCAGCGGTAGGCATCACCTCAAAGGGAGAGTTTTGGGTCTTTCAGCGCAACGCCGTCGGGAAGCCGCAGCTGTTTGAGTTCGACCCGAATCACAAGCTTATCCGCACCGTCGGCGAGGACGTCATTGGCCACCAGGAAAAGGCGCACGGCATGGCAATCGACGCGCAGGACAATGTCTGGATCTGCGATGCGAATGGTTCGACAGTGGAAAAGATAAGTCCCGAAGGGAAGCTGCTCATGACCATCGGAGTGCGAGGGCACAGGGGGGACTGGGATGAAGCCAAGGGACAAAGACTACTTTGGCAGCCCCTGGACCTTGCCTTCGCTCCGAACGGCGACATCTATATCGGTGAGGGTCATGCCAACGAGAGTCCCAATGACACCGATTCAGATGATCCGACGAACAACCTCGGAGCCGCGCGCGTAATACACCTCGATAAGAATGGCAAGTTCATCAATCAGTGGTACGGCAACAGTGTCGGACCAGGAAGATTCAGCATGGTCCATGGCATCGCCGTGGATCCCAAAAACGGCAACGTTTGGCTAGGCGACCGGGAACAATATCGCCTGGTCGTCTATACGGGGGACGGCAAGTTCGTCAAGACGGTTCAAATGAGAAACCTTATGTGCACCATCGCCTTTGACCCGCACGGGAATCTATGGGTATCGAGCGGTCAAGATGGCCAGCTTCTGAAGATAGACCAGGATGGCAATGTACTCGGCGCGGTGGGGAACGGCTCGGGTACGGATACCGGCCAGTTCATCGAATCCAACTACATGGTCTGGGATAAACAAGGCAACCTATATACAGGCGACACCAGCGTTGGCCGTGTCACCGAAATGGTTGCTCATCAGAAGTGAGGAGTGCAGAACAGGCGCGCGGCGATGGGCGCCTGAGGCACGATTACCGACACCTCGATCCACTTGCGCCAACTCCGGTTGCGCTTGAAGTATTCGATTTGAAATTGTGGGGGGTGGCTTATCGCCGCCTCCCCGAAATCTGACAGATGCACGCACACGGGCGCTCAATATGGCAAGGGCCTCTTGGTAAATTTGCGACCGGCTGCGGCGGTCTCTTCGCCCGATCCGACCATATGGCCTTCCTTGATTGTTTGTTCGATCATGGCTTCAAAGTTGGCGCCTCTTCCGCCGCCAATTCCCAGCCAATAGAGATGTTGGGCCTTCGCAGCGGCGAAAATTTTGTCCTGGACTTCCTTAGCCCTGGGGTCGCCTTGCTTGAAGCCGAATGACAACGCCATGTCGCCGGGGCCGCCCTCGCCGAACCCGATTCCGGGAACCTTTACGATTTCGTCCACATTGGCAAAAGCGAATTTGTCTTCGATCTTGACGCCGAGCAATATCTCGCCATTTGGATTGAGCGGCCAGACGTCAGCCTTCTGCAGATACTCATCATTCGAGACTCCCCAGATCTTGGATGCGGTTGCCGCGCCATGGGCGCCGCGGCGGCCCTCCTGCAGTCGTCCTGGACCGACGCCTTGTTCGCGATTGGGATAGCGGACTGCTTCTACAAAGGCTTTCACTGCGCCGGCGGTGGTTGCGTGGCACAACAGGATCCCGTGGACGCCGGTGGCCAATACCTGCTCGAACATCCACGAGTTGGCGCGTACTGTGGCTTCATCGGTTCCCCTGACCGCGACATTCACGATCACGGCGGGCGTTCGATGGCCGGTTCTAGTGGGTCCGCCCGCGGCGAGTCCTTGCATGTAAGCCGAAAGTCCCGCTACATCGTACGGAGCGGCTTCCATGTCGTAGCTAATGTAATCGGCCCAGGTTTGGGCGTCCTGCTTACCTTGCTCGAAAGTGCCGATCGTGCCGGAATGCGATCCGGTGTAGTAAATCGGCTGGCCTTGTTCCAGCAGCTCGATGGCTCGGTTGATTCGTTTCGGTTTTGGCGTCTGCGCTACGCCCGCAACGTTATAAACGAACAGGCTGGCACATATGGCTACGCCAACCAGTGCCGCCTTGCCCGCGCCGGTGATATTGAAATGCTTCATGATTTGTCTCCCTTGGTTAGGTAGTCCTTCCGCCTTTGCGAACCCGCCACGTACAGCGTCTACAGAGTGTATCTCAAATTGCCGTCGTTGGCACTCTAGTTAGGGCTGCGACGCTACACCGGCGGGGCCGCTTTAGGCTCGCAACGCCAAGTATGCCGCGCCGTAGAGGCCGGCGTCGGGGCCCAGGCCGGTGCGTTCGATGCGCGGCGGATTGTTTCGGTAAATAAACGAGCGGCGAGAGGCTTCGGCCCGCATGGAGGATTCGAACAACTCCCAGGCAGCGGTCATGCCGCCGCCCAGCAGGTACAGCGGGAAATTGAACGTATTGATCAACGTCGCCATCAACGTGCCGAGCGCCAGGCCGACGGAGTCAAAAATCTGAACGGCCCGCGGATTGCCGCCCTTGGCAAGATGGAAGACTTCCTCGGAAGAAAGGTCGGGCCCCAAGTTCAGCAAGCGAGCCATGGCTGATACGGCAGTGGCGGAGGCGTACTTTTCGACGCAGCCTGTGTTACCGCAACCGCAAGGATAGCCGTTGGGCGAGTATGTGGTGTGGCCGATTTCGGCGGCCATCCCCAGGTAGCCGCGCAGAATCTTTCCCTCGACGATGATGCCGCTGCCGATACCGGTTCCCAAAGTCAGCAATATAAGATCGTTGACGTCGCGGCCGGCGCCGATCCATTTTTCGCCCAGCGCGGCGGCGTTGGCGTCGTTTTCCAGAATCACCTTGGCGCCGAGGAGCTTTTCGATTTCATCGCGCACCGGATAATTGTCGAATGCCGGGAGATTCGGCGCGCCCACCACAATTCCCTGGTCCATCAAAATGAATCCCGGCACTCCCACGCCGACTCCGGTAAGAGTTTGGCCGGAAATCCCAGCCTGCAAGGTTTCGATGGCGTTCACGATATCACCGATAACCGCCGCTCGACCCGCCCCCCCAGGTGTCGAACCCGATACTTTGTTCAGCATCTTTCCATCCCGGCTGACGGCGGCGGCCCGCAAATTCGTGCCGCCCAAGTCGACACCTATGGCGTAGTCACTCATGAGTTTGCATGATAGCAAAGCAAATCCGGCGGCAAGATCAATCAGCCGCGCCCCGGCTCAAACTTGAATCCTTGAAAACAGATAGCCGCCTAAGACCACAGCCGCTGCTGTAACGAGACACAGAACCGCGAGATCGAGGGGGACTCCGAAATGCGTTTCTCCAATGAGCGCAGAGCGTAGACCGTCGACGCTATAAGAAAGCGGATCGAGGCTGGCGATAATACGCATCGCTCGCGGGATATTCGTGAGTGGAAACAATGCTCCAGAGAGGAAAAAGATGGGCATCACCAGGAAATTCATTACTAATTGGAAGCCCTGAAAATCCGGCAGTACGGAGGCCAGCGCCGTACCCACTGCAGTAAACAAGACAGCTGTAAGTATCAGGAACGTTAGCGCCAGGGGCAGCAACGGGAGCGACGACGTCCGGAAGCCCACTGCCAGGCAAATGCAGAACATCACGATGCCCTGCAGGACCGCCACGGTGGCGCCGCCGAGGGTGCGCCCGACCATGATCAAGATTCGCGGCACAGGGGCGACCAGTGTTTCCTTCAGGAAACCAAATTGGCGGTCCCAGATCACTTCGATGCCGGCAAAAATCGAGGTAAACAGAATCGACATCGTGATCACGCCCGGAGCCAGGAACTGGATATAGTTCCCCTGGCCCGCGCGCTGGAACATCGCTCCGAAACCGAATCCGAAGGCCAGTAAAAACAGCAGTGGCTGGGCGAAGGAGCCAATAATTCGCGCGCGCGAACGCGCCGATCGCTTTAACTGCCGCAACCATAAAATATAGACGACATTCATGAGCGCACCGCCGGGCCGTCAGCCAGCGCCAGTGCCTTCGCCCCGGTCATCCTTTGACCCGCCTGAACGCCTTGTCAAAAGTTCGCATCTTATCGAGGCCACTCGCTTCCTCTTGACGAATGGTGCTGCCGGTCAGTGCCAGGAACGCCTGTTCCAGCGTGTCCGTGCCGGTCTGTGCTTTGAGCTCGTCCGGAGTGCCCTGAGCGATGATTTTGCCGTGGTCGATGATGGCGATGCGGTGGGCGACACGCTCGGCCTCCTCCATGTAATGCGTAGTGAGAAAGACCGTGACGTGTTCCTCGTCATTGAGTTTCTTTATGTGGGTCCAGAGCTGGTTACGGGTTTGCGGGTCGAGGCCAATTGTTGGCTCGTCGAGGAAGATGATCTTGGGCGTGTGCAGAAAACTGCGCGCAATCTCCAGGCGACGCCGCATCCCGCCGGAAAAGTGCTTGACTTGGTCACTGCGGCGGTCCCACAGTTCAAAAAGCTTTAGCAGCGATTCAATGCGCACCTGGCGTAGCTTTTTGGGGACGCTATATAAAACGCCGTGAAAATCCATGTTTTCGTAAGCGGTGAGTTCGTCGTCGACGCTGGGATCCTGAAAGACAATGCCGAACTGTTTGCGCGCCGCCGTCTGGTGAGTGACCGGATCAAGACCGTCAAGCGAGACTCTGCCGCTGGTAGGCCGGAGCAGCGTAGTGAGCATCTTGATGGTAGTGGTTTTGCCCGCGCCGTTGGGACCTAGAAAGGCGAAGATCTCGCCCTTGGCTACATCGAAAGCTATGTTGTCGACAGCGGTGAATTCGCCGAATTTCTTGACTAATCCCTGGGCGCGAATCATGCAAGGCTGACGAGCTTGGTGAGGACGTTCAAGGAGGACCTGCTTCACATGTTAGCAAGCGCGGGGCGTCGGGCGATTAATTCAGCAATTTTGTGTTCCCATGCATCCGTACCCTCACGGTAATGGACAATGATCCAGTCCGCAAAGTAGCCGCGCAGCTCACCGGGCTGCAGTCGAAAAGGTGACAACTTTGTACCCGGCTCGACCAACAAGGCGATGACGACCATAACACCGCCAGGAGCCACGCCTCCTTTGCACCGATCGAGTAAGTCCCGTTGGAAGTAGTAGCACATTGCAATCAGGTCGTAGCGTTCGGGAGCGATCGTGAACCCGGTCTTTTCCAGATCGGCGACTTGCACGTCCAGCATGATGTTCGAGTGTGCGGACCGACTGCGGAGGATTTCAACAGCCACGGCAGAGCCATCGATCGCGGTAACGCTCCAGCCGCGCTGCGCCAGCCATAGCGCGTTGCGACCTGTACCGCAGGCCAAATCCAGGGCGCGGCCGGGCCGTAGGTCACGCGCCGCCTCTACTAATAGCGGGTTGGGGACGGACTCGCGCTCCGTCGCCGAGTCGGCCTCCTTGCGATACTGTTCGTCCCAGGCCGCGAGATCCATAGGAACCAGTATCGCGGCTTCTGCTAGGCCCCGGGGCTTATTGGGCTGATGTGTCAGCAACCACGTGCCCTGTATAATCGACGTATCATGGAGCCCACTCGGGAAGACGCGATGCCGCGAAGGAATTTCGTCGATTATCTGCTGGGGACCAGTCTCGGGATGGTGGTCGCCGCGATTTTTTATCCCATCGCGAGGTTCCTGGTTCCGCCGCGCATCGCCGAATCCTCCCAGCTCAACGTCGTCGCCGCCAAAGCCGCGGAGCTGAAGCCGAATTCCGGGAAGGTGTTTCCCTTCGGCGCGGAGCCGGCCATTGTGATCCAGACACCTGGCGGCGAGATTCGAGCTTTTTCCGCTGTGTGCACCCATCTGGGCTGCACCGTCCAGTACCGCGACGACCTGCAGCAGATCTGGTGCGCCTGCCACGATGGGCATTACGATCTGTACGGGAAGAACATCGGCGGCCCACCGCCTCAACCTCTGACGAAATTGACGGCGAATACCCGCGGCGATGAAATCATCGTCTCCAAAGGTTGAACCATGAAAGCACCCGGCGGCGGAAATCCTTTGGAGTGGCTGGAGGACCGCCTCGGCCTCGAGCCGGTATTGAAGCTGGTTGAGAAGAAGACCGTCCCCATCCATCGCCACACCATTTGGTACTACCTGGGCGGCATGACCTTGTTTCTGTTCGTGACTCAGGTTGTCACCGGCATTCTGTTGCTGCTGTATTACCGCCCCAGCAGCGATACCGCCTATGAGAGTGTCCAGTTCATCATGGGACAGGTGAGCTTCGGATGGCTGGTGCGTTCAATCCATAGCTGGTCGGCCAATCTGATGATTGGCACGCTATTCATTCACATGTTCAGCGTGTTTCTGACGAAAGCCTACCGGCCGCCGCGCGAGCTTACCTGGATCAGCGGGGCCTTCCTGTTGTTTCTCGCACTCACCTTTGGATTCAGCGGGTACCTGCTGCCCTGGAACAAGGTGTCGTTCTTCGCCACACGGGTGGGAACTCAGATCGCGGGCGTCGTTCCGGGAATCGGAACCTTCCTGCTGCGCTTTCTGCGTGGCGGAGATGACGTAACCGGGGCGACGCTCACGCGCTTTTACGGGTTCCACGTGGCGATTCTTCCGGCCCTCACCACAGTGTTCCTGGGGGTGCATGTCTGGCTGGTGCAAAAGCAGGGCATGAGCCTTCCGCCAGGGGAGGATGAACGCCGGATGAAGACCATGAAGTTTATACCCAACTTCCTGCTGCGGGACGCCATGGGGTGGCTGCTCGCCTTGGGCCTGCTAGCGGCGCTGTCCGCGCTTTTTCCGTGGGAGCTGGGACAGAAGGCCGATCCCTTCGCTCCTGCTCCGGCGGGCATTAAACCGGAGTGGTACTTTCTGTTTCTGTTTCAGACGCTCAAATACATCCCGGCGAAAGTGGCGTTTATCGATGGCGACGTGCTCGGCGTCTTGGTCATCGGTGCTGCCGCTGCTTTGTGGGTGTTCGTTCCATTCCTCGACCGCCAGGCCGCGCGCGGTGAGAAGAGCCCCGCGTTTACCGCGATTGGTTGGGCTCTCATCGTTTACATCGTGGGAATGACGTTGGTGGGATATTTCACCTAGAGGAGCACCAATGACGGAGAAGCTTCTCAGAACAAGTCCTGGCGCCGTTGCCGCGCTGGCCCTCGTCGCGGCCACTGCATGGGCCCAACCGACGCCGGTGGCCGCCGCTAAGGTTGATCGAGTGGATCAATGCGTCGCGTGCCACAGCGACCTCGATGGGCGACTCGGCGATCCGGTGAAGGCCCTGCGGCAAAAGGACGACGTACACGGGCAGCACGGAATCTCCTGCGCCAATTGCCATGGCGGCGACCCGTCGCAGGAAACAATGGCGGCGATGGATCCAGCCAAGGGATTCGTGGCTGTGCCGAAACGTCAGGATATCCCGCGGTTGTGCGGCAAGTGCCATAGTGATGCCGCCTTCATGAAGCAGTTCGATCCCGCCGAGCGCACCGACCAGGAATCCGAATATAGCACCAGCGTTCACGGGAAGCGGCTCAAACAAGGCGATCAAAAAGTGGCCGTCTGCACCAGTTGTCACGGTTTTCACGGAGTCAAGGCGGTTAAGAATTCGACCGCTCCGGTGTACCCGCTGCAGGTTGCCGAGACCTGCGGCAGCTGCCACGCCAACCCCGGATATATGCAGTCCTATGGCATCCCCACCGACCAGCTGGCGAAGTGGAAGGCGAGCGTTCACGGCGAGGCCATGCTAAAGAAGCAGGACCTCTCTGCGCCCACCTGCAACGATTGTCACGGCAATCATGGTGCGGCCCCACCCAGTGTGGCCTCGGTGGCCAACGTCTGTGGCACGTGCCACGTCCGTCAGGCCGACCTATTCCAGAAGAGCCCGCA
>DATJEI010000321.1:0-9636 GCA_035496735.1 Bryobacteraceae bacterium
GAATGGAGCCACCCGCCGGGATCGAACCGGCGACCTGCTGATTACGAATCAGCCGCTCTACCAACTGAGCTAGGGTGGCTCTGGGTCCAGAGGTATCAGGTCCAGGTTATCATAGGAGAATCATTGTGCCGTCTCACCGGCAGGATGCTTAGGGTCGATAAGCTAGCCGAAGAAGATGAACTCGTACGCGCGTGAAAATGCGTTAGATCGCAAGTTGGCTCTATCCCGAGTCGGCGGCGATAAAGAATTGCTGCGCGAAATTGCGATCCTCTTCATTGAACAGTGCCCTGGCGCCTTAGCCGAAATTCAAGACGCGGTCACGCGCGGAGACGCGGCGAGGTTGGAGAACGCGGCGCACGCAATGAAAGGTTCGGTGGCGAACTTCGGCGCGCGGGACGCAGTTGAAGCCGCCTTCCGCCTCGAACAGATGGGCCGGACCAATCAGATGAGCGAAGCCGAAGAGATGCTGCGTAAGCTCGAAGGCGCCTTGTCGGCGGTCTGCAGGGAACTCTCCACTCTTTAGCCGCGAACCCGCAAAATGCGGCGTCGGGCTTCCGCCCCTGGCTCAAGACATTAGATATCTTTCCAGCTCGCGCAGCCCCTCCGGCGACCCGATCTCATAGAACCTTTCGGTTACCTCGTATCCCGCCAGCCGCCCCTCCACGCTCAAGCGATGAAACACCGCCGAAAGGTCGAAAATGGTTTCCGTAATGCCCGCAATCACGTCGCGTCGCAGCACTGACAAGCCGTAATCGATATACTGCATGCGCGCTTGCGTGGAGGGCTCGGCGTTCTTGGTGTAGAGCTTTACACGGCCTCCCTCGAAGATGACGTTGCTACGGTCCCAGCGGCCTTGGTTTTTGAGCACGGTCATGAGCGCGGGGCTGCCGCTGGATTCGAAGGCGCTCCAGACAGGCTCGAACTCCACCGGCAGGAAGGAGTCGCCATACAGTACGAAGAACGACTCGTCGAGCACTCCCTCATCCAGCGCCAGCCGCAACGCGCCGCCGGTTCCGCGAAGCTGGGTTTCCTCGTCGACGTAACGCAGCGAGCGTATCGGCGCGAGCTCGGTTGCCCAGTATTGGCGGATCTGCTCGCCTTGATGTGCGATGCAATAAACCACGTCGTCAATGCCCTGCGCCGCCAGCCACTGCATCTGGTGCCACGCAAACGGGCGCCCCGCCACCGGCAGCAGGGTCTTGGGGCAGGCGTCGGTGAGCGGACGCATGCGCGTGCCTAATCCGCCAGCTAGTATGACGCACTGCACTCTTCAGTCTCGCCTCTCACCTAGCTTACCTGCGATACTCTTCGCGCACTCTAAGGTTTGCTGAATTCGACCGGCTCATATCGATATCCCGCAGATCATCTCGACTGTGAGACCGCTAATGGAGTCATGGTAACCCGCAATCTGTCGTACTCTAGAAAAACACCCCAAAATTATGGCTGAATCTCCCATCACTGCGCGCGCTCAGGACTTTGCCGCCTGGTATCAAGACGTGGTACTCGCCGGCGACATGGCGGAGCCGGCCGAAATCGTCAAGGGATGCATGGTCATCAAAGCCAACGGCTGGGCGGTCTGGGAAGGGCTGCAGCGCGAGCTCGACACGCGTTTTAAGGCCACCGGGCATCAAAACATGTACTTCCCTTTGCTGATTCCGCAAAGCTTCCTGCAGAAAGAAGCCGAACACGTGGAGGGGTTCTCGCCGGAGCTGGCGGTGGTCACCGTGGCCGGGGGCAAGACGCTCGAAGAGCCCTATGTCATCCGGCCCACTTCCGAAACCATCATCGGGCATTTTTTCGGCAAGTGGATTCAAAGCTGGCGCGATCTGCCCATGTTGGTGAACCAGTGGGCCAACGTCATCCGTTGGGAGCTGCGCACGCGCATGTTCCTGCGCACCACCGAATTCCTGTGGCAGGAAGGCCATACCGCGCATTCGACCCACGAAGAGGCGCTCGAAGAAGTGTTGCGCATGCTGGACGTGTATGCCGACGTCGCGGAGAATGTGATGGCGATGCCGGTCATCAAAGGGCTGAAGACCAAGTCAGAAAAATTCGCCGGCGCCCTCAGCAGCTACTCGATCGAAGCCATGATGCAGAACGGACTGGCGCTGCAAGCCGGCACCAGCCACGACTTAGGGCAGAACTTCGGCAAAGCCTTCGACGTGAAGTTCCAGAGCAAGGAAGGTCAGCTCGATTACGTATGGCAGACCAGTTGGGGCGTGAGCACCCGTCTGATCGGCGGGCTGATTATGAGCCACTCCGACGACAAGGGCCTGATACTGCCTCCCAAACTGGCGCCGGACAAAGCGGTGCTGGTGCCAATCTACCGCAAGGACGAGGAACGCTCCAGCGTGCTCGAAGCAGCCCACAAAATTGCGGCGGATATCGGCGCCAAAGTCGACCAACGTGAAGGGCAAACTCCCGGCGCGAAGTTCTATCACTGGGAGCGGCGCGGCGTACCGCTGGTTCTCGAGCTAGGGCCCCGCGACCTCGCCTCCGGCAACATTGTGCTGAAACGGCGCGATACCGGCGCCAAGGAGATCCTGCCCCAGGCGGGAATCGCCGAGAGGGTACCACTCGTCTTAGAGCAGATGCAGAAGGACCTCTATTCCGCGGCCCGTAAGCGCTTGGATGATAATACACTTATCGCAAACTCCATGGATGAAGTGGAGGAAATACTTCGCCCGGTTACTGCTGAGAAAGGTGGCGGTAAGTTCGTGATGGCACACATGAAAGACGACCCTCGCTGCGACGCCCGGGTTAAGGAATTTAAGGCGACCATCCGATGTATTCCTCAAGTGGACCAATACGACGGAGCTGGAAAATGCATCCTGACTGGCGAGCCGGTCGACCGGAGAGTTGTGATCGCTAAGTCCTATTGAGTACTAGAAGTACCCACTTCGCTGAAACATTTTAGCTACTTTCGGTTATTATGGATTTTTGCCTGCCTAGGTTTGTGACGGTCGGAGGATTTATGCTGGCGGTAAGGTTTCGTATCCCGTGGGGGATATTTGGGCTGATTTCCGCGTTGTCTTGCTGGGGGGCCAGCTTTGGGACGGTAGTGCCCATCAATGGCACCGTGTCCGATATCGCGCTCGATGAGCGCCGCAACGTAGTTTGGGCCGCCAACTTCAGCGCCTATCGCATCGAACAAGTCTATATTCCCAACCAGACCCTGCTCGCTCCTTTGAGTGTTCCGATGCCGCCGAGCGCGGTGGCCCTGTCGCCCGACCACCGTTTCCTGGTGGTGGGTGAATACCAAAAGCCCGATCCCGAGCTGCTTTCGACGAACCCGTTCGCGCCCGGCACCGGCGGCTATACACTTTTCGATCTGGACGCCGGACTGCGCTACGACGTGAACCTGAACTCTCCCGTCCTGGCGGTGGCTTTTGGGTCTGACGGCAATGCACTGATTCTGACACGCACTCCTGCGGTCGACCCGGAAAACCCAGGGCCGCTCACCAACCTGTTTGTGCTGCAGCCCTTTCCCTATCACACCCTCACCCCAATCGTTTCCATCCCAGTTCAAAGCGTTGACCTTCCCGTCCCATTGGTGAGGTTCCCCACGCAAATCGGCCAAGCCACCGCGGGAGTTTCGGGCGACAAGAATACCATCATGATGCTGGCCGGGGCTCTCGTGGACGCTGCTGCGACCTCCTCGACGTCGATCTTGATTCGTTATGATGTGCCCACGCAGACCGCCACTGCGGAAGAATTCACACAGAAGCCCCCGCCCGGCCCGCGCAGCGTGAGTGTCGATCAAACCGGCTCCAATGTTCTAGTGGATTGGGGACTGCAACATTATCTGACCGACGGTGGTTCGTATCTTTTGGCGGAATTTCCCCAAGCCAACGGCGCTTTCGAAAAAGGCACCCACGCCTGGGATTTGACTCGTCGCCAGATCTACGCCCAAATACCAGCGCCAGGCGACGCCTCGGTGCTGCACGTCATGGCTACCGATAACCTGACGGTTTCCAAGCGGCTTCAATTGCCTGAAGATCTTTCCGGCAAATCGCAGATGTCGAGCGACGGGCAAGCAATGTACTCGGCGTCGGTCAGCGGCGTGGTGATCCTCCCGATCGGGCAACTACCGAATCTGCCGCAGGTGGGCTTCTCCCAGGATGACACGTTATTTGCCGCGGATGCCTGCAACCAGCTAGTTTTGCAGCAGACGCTCAACATTATCAGCCTGAGTTCCGTCAATACCGATTTCTCGCTTTCCCTGCCCGCCGGAACCACCGGCGTCACACTTTCGGCTACTTCCGGCACCACGCCGGCGCAGGTGGTGGTCACCATCGACCCCAGTGCCTTCCAGGGAGCTAGAGGCACAACCAGCATTCCGTTGACGCTTACTTCCAACGGGGCGGTGAATCTGCCGGCTCCTATGCGATTGCTGATCAACACGCGAGACTTCAACCAGCATGGGCAGATTGTAAATATCCCCGGAAAACTCGTGGATATTCTTACGGATCAGGCCCGGTCGCGATTATACATTCTACGGCAGGATCAAAACGTGGTGCTGGTGTATGATGCGGCCACGCTACAGCGTATTGCGTTTCTGCGCACCGGGAACACGCCAACGCAGATGGCATTCTCCGCCGACCAGAAGTATCTCCTCATCGGAAACGATAACTCTCAGATCGCGAATGTGTTCGATCTGGACATCTTGCAGGATGCCGGTCCCATCGTGTTTCCAGCCGGCCACTACCCGCGAAGCTTCGGCGTTGCCAGGAGCGGGATCTTCGCGCTGTCGCGCATCGTGGGAGATCCACCCGAGTGCGCTCCTACGATTAGCGGCGTGGCGACCCTCGATACCGTCGATCTCGCGAACCGCGTGGCGGTCACACCGTGTACCCTTTCCGCCGGAGAGAGCCGTTCCATTTACCAAAATGGTTTTTCGACTGTCGACGGTGTTTTGACTTCCACCGCAGGCAAGGATTATCTGTTGCTGGCGCTGGTGAATGGGACCGTCATCGAATACGACGACTCGGTTCAATCCTGGATAGCATCGCGCAAGGATCTTTCCGGCCTCGGCGGCGCATACGCCGCATTCAGCAGAAATGTATTTCTCGCCGGCTCCAACCTGTTCGATGCGGGGCTGGTGCCGATTGGCCAACCCTTCCCCGCGAGTGATGGGGCATCTTCGGGCGTTGGATTTTTGGGTGGAGCTGGATTGCGCACCACTGCGCCGGGCGCGTCCTCGCCGGGCGTGATCCAGCGCATCAACTTGAGCAATCACACCGAATACAACGCCACCCTGATGGCGGAAGCCCCCATGACTGCGAGCAGTCTAACCACCCCGCCAGTAGGGCAAATTGGCGAGTCCATTTCGCCTTTCACGCGGACGCTGGCTATCTCCCCGGATCAAACCAAAATTTTTGTCCTGACGACTTCCGGCCTGACCGTTTTGCCTTCCACCTTCGACGCGGTTCTCGCCAAGCCGGTGGTTTCGAGCGTACTCAATGCGGCCGACCGGAGCACTCTGGTGGCGCTGGGCGGATTGGTGGACATCAACGGCACTTCTCTGGCCACCGGCTCGTTCACAGCCGGCGCTCCTCCGTTGCCCGAATCGCTGGGCGATGTTTGTGCTCTGGTAAACAATATCCCGTTGCCGCTGTTCAGCGTCTCGCCGGGACTCTTAAAGGCGCAATTGCCCTATATTGCCGGTGCCGCCAGTCTCGTGGTGCACAACTCCGGCGGCGTCAGCGCTCCCTTCTCCTTTAGCATTCAGGGGCAGGCGCCCGCCATTTACCAAACCAACGGCGTTCTCCAGGTGATTCGCGACGACGACAACGAGCCTGTAGGGTTCACTAATCCTATCCATCCCAATACGGCGTTGACAATCTATGTCACCGGACTGGGGCTTACATCTCCACTGCCTCCTTTAGGAACAGCGGCGCCGCCAAGTCCCCCGGCAGTGGTTGCCACCCCGCCGACGGTGACGCTCGGCGGCGTCTCATTGGCGGTAACTTCATCCACTTTGGCGCCTGGCCAGATTGGAGTCTATACGATCCACGCTACGGCGCCCGCAAAAGTCCAGGTCGCCGAGAGCGCGCCGCTAACAGTTACGGCGGGCGGAAATAGCGCAACCTATAATGTCCGGGTGGTAAGCCCGTGACCGGCACGAACATCAGGAGGATATGCATGCTGAAAAGTTTGACTTGCGCCGCAGTGATGTTTGCCGCGGCCGCAGGCTTGGCTAATGCCCAGGAATCTCAGTGGGAGGTCGGCGGCATTGGCGGCGTCGGCTTTTCGCCCAACCTGACCGTTAAGAACGCTACTACCAGCGCGTCGGCCAGCGTGAGGCCCGGCCTCACGGTGGGAGTGTATGCCGGTCAGAACATGTATCGCTACTGGAGCGGTGAGGTCAATTACCTTTACCGCGCCGGCGATTTGAAACTGTCGGGGAATGGGCAATCGGCCAGGTTCGCGGCGCACACACACCTGATCACCGGGGATTTCCTGGCGCACTTCAAGCCGCGCGGAGCGCACATCCGGCCGTTCATCTCGTTTGGCGGGGGCATCGAAGTAATGGAGGGCACCGGTCGCGAGTCGTTCAATCAGCCCCTGGGAAACCTGGCGGCGCTTACGGCCACCCGTGAGGTCTTGCCGGTCGGCGAAATTGGAGCGGGTGTGAAGATTCAGCTTGCCAATCATCTCCAGTTGCGGGTTCAAGCGCGCGATTACGTCAGTCAGGCTCCCCACGAAGTCATCGCACCGGCGCCGGGCGCCAGGTTGAGCGGGATACGCCAGGACATCATCGGCACGGCAGCCATTGCTCTAACTTGGTAAGCCGCTCGGGGGCGCTGAGCGGGCGCCCTAAGCCTGGTCCGACTCGGGCACGGCCGCAACGGATAAAGAGGCGGAGCTCATCCCTATCATTGCGGGCGTCGCAAGAGTCGCGGCCGCCAGCACCCACGGAATCGCCGGAGACGCATACAGCACAGGCAGCGCGAAACGGATGAGCAGCATCCACCCGGCGGCCAGCGCTAGATAGCCGGCAGCCCTTGCCCAACGTCTTTCGAGCACGTTCCAGCAGGCCAAAGTCCATGGCACAGCGACAATCATGTCGCACAAATAGTGGCTGGCGAGCGCGTAGAATAGCATCGGCGCGAGATACAGCAGCATGCCCCAGCGCCACCATTTTCCCAACGGCCACGCCGCCAGCAATAGCGCAATTCCCCAAGCCGTATGCAGTGAAGGCATAAAGTTCCGGTTGGGGCCGCCCGGTTCAAACATCGGCGATCCGAAGGATGCGTTAGTCGCCGGCGGGTTCCCTGGGAAGACACTGGCAAAGGCAACCTGCGCCCCCACCGCCGGAAATGCCGCGAACGCCGCCAGGGCGCTGACCGCCAGCAGCGCGCAAAGCAGGATCAGCCGGCGCGACGAGGCCGTGTGCAACAGACTGGCCAACGCCACCGGCATGCCGAAGTAGCACAGCTCGCAGACCGACTGGACCACAGGATGACTCAGTATAAACGCGGCTGCCGCGAACCCTGCCTTAAATCCGAAACTGCCGTCCGCCGCCAGCACATAACGGTCGAGGACCACGCCGCCGCCTTTGTTGAAGGCGAGCATGGCCGCGGATGCGAGCGTGGGATAGAGCACCAGCAGGGCAATCGCAGGGTGAACCGTCTTCCGGCGGAACAACGGCGCCAGCACCGCCCACAGCGCCGTCGCCAGACCCAGGCCGGAAATCCAGGGACCAAGCTGAAGACGCACGAAGCCCAATCCCAGCATCGCGCCCGCTGTCGTCACCAGCAGCCACTCCCGGATGCCTGGCTTGCTTAACACGAAGGCAACGTAACACGCCAAAAAACAAAACTGGATGAACGGGGCGAACTCTCCGACGACCGCCATACTGCAATACATTGTAAGCTGTCGTAGGAAGAAGCGTTTCTTCGACACCCCATCCCCAACCAAAGTGGAACTTCCGGATCAAATCCACGGCCAGCGCCAAATCCAGCCTGAAAAAATGGCGGAAGAGCCCGCGCTTGACACCGGACTGGAGACGCGTGAGCTTTCGTTTGCGTGCGCGGTCTGGTTCTGTATGATCGTGGCGTACGCCGCGCTGCAATTGGCCGCTCCGTTCGCGCCGGACGTCGTCCAAGCCGCCTTCCGCACGCGTTACTTCGGCTCTGACTTTGCCGAGTTCTATATCGCAGGCACGATTCTCAACCAGCACGGAGGAGATGTGCTTTACGATCTGGATTTGCAGACACGGCTGTTCCGGGGACTGGATCCTGCCAACCACGACGCCGACCTATGGTACGTTTGCGCGCCGTATCTGGCCCAGGTCTTCCGCCCGTTCGCATTGCTCCCCTACCGCATTGCTTATATCGCCTGGATGGTCGTTGCCATGCTGATCTATGGGACCGGCGTCGGCGCGCTGAGTCCTTATCTGGCAAACCTGCCGAAGCCTTACCGGCGCGCGGCGCTGCTTCTCGGTCTGACTTTCGTGCCGGTGGCTCTCTGGTCGCTGGTCGGCGGTCAGATTGGAGTGATTGCTTTCGCAATCATCGCATGGTGCGTCCGTTTCGATTTGTCCGGCAAACAGCTTGCGGCCGGAGCGACGCTGGCCCTGTGCAGCTATAAGCCGACTCTTCTTCTACTCTTTGGCCCGTTTCTTCTGCTGCGAATGAACCTCCGTTTTCTGCTGGGATTCGCAGCCGGGCTGAGCGCCCTTCTGGCCGTTTCGTTACTCACCAGCGCCAAGGCGGTTCTCGATTGGTTGCGGCTGATCTCCACCTATGGGCGATTCGCATCGCAGGGAAGCACTCCCTGGCCTGACGCCTGGCCTCTGCTCATTGACCTGAATCATTTCGTGCGGCGAATCTATGCGTCCAACGCTGGGCTGTCTGTGTTCATCGCCGCGGCGGCGTTTATCGGCATGGTTGGGTTGCTTGTCCGCTACTGGCGCCGGTTCGACGCGGCCTCTCTAGAGGAGCGCGAAGTCACCTGGGCGGTGACAATCACTTCGTCCTTGCTCGCGAACGTGTACGTGACGGCTTACGATTCCGCGTCGATCGTGGCCGGAGCTTTGCTCACGGCTTCAGTGATGTGGCAGCATCGCAAGGAAGGCAGGTGGCTCGCGCGCTTCTACGCCATCGTTGCAGTGGTTTACCTGACCGCACTGATCCCTGCGCCGGTCATCGCCTATCTGCGCGTTCACTTGTACACGCTGGCGATAGCGGCGCTCGCCGTATTCCAGTATCGGTTGTTGCGTCGTCTGTCGAAGCCGAGTGCTTAAACCGTTTTGGCCGGCGCGAAACGCCGGACCAGTCTGATGAAGACCAGTCTGATGAAGACCAGCCTGATGAAGACCAGCCGGAAGCAGGCATCGCCGGCCATCAGCGCCGCGAGCCACAACACAGGGTAGGTATAGCGCGGATTGAACTGTATCAGGTAATAGGGAACCGGGAATATCAGCAATCCGGCCAAAGCCGCCTTTCCGGCCGTCGTCCGCCGATTGATCCAAAGCCCCGCGAAGGCCAGCAGGCTGATGCCGGCCACCAGCCCGCTGGAAGCCCACCACATCCAGATGCGCGCCATTGCGAGCTGCAGGAAGCGGGCTGGATGGCGGCGTATCCAACCCACAGCTTCCGCTTGCATGCGGCCAAAATATTCCGGCTCGCC
>DATJEI010000322.1:0-14612 GCA_035496735.1 Bryobacteraceae bacterium
CGAAAGGGCGAATATACCCTTGACATTTTCTCCATTTGTTCGCTATTATTAATCAGCGAAGAAATAGCGAATACGGAGATTCTCCCATGTCTACCTCCCCTCGCATCGGAACGGCCGGCTGGTCCTATCAACACTGGAAAGGTGTGGTCTACCCGAAGACCTATCCTCCGGGGTTTCATCCCCTGGAATTTCTGGCCCGCCGGCTCAATACTGTTGAAATTAACAGTTCTTTTTATCAACCGCTTAAACCAGAAGTAGTCAAGCTCTGGATGAGGAAGGTGCAAGCCAACCCCGACTTCCAGTTCACGGCGAAATTGCATCAGGGATTCACTCACGGACGTGCGCTGGATGAGCCGGCGATTGCCGAGTTCAAAGAAGGCCTTTGGCCGCTGCTCCGAGCACGGAAACTGGGGGCGATTTTGATGCAGTTCCCGTGGGCCTTCCGCTTCACGCCGGAAAACCGTGAGTTTCTGATCCGCCTCCGCCGGGCGTTCCACGAATTTCCGCTGGTGGCCGAGATGCGCCATGCCAGTTGGCTGGCGGAAGAAGCGATCGGAACTTTCCTCGACTACCACATTGGCTTCTGCAATATCGACCAACCGGAATACACCAGCGCCATGCCGCCCACGGCGTATCTCACTAGCGGCATCGGCTATGTGCGTTTGCATGGGAGGAATCCCAAGAACTCGCTGGGAGCGTTTGACCGTCAGTCCCCTGCCCGGCTGCGGCAGCACGATTATCTTTACTCGGAAGCGGAGTTGGAAGAGTGGGCCAAGCGTATCGAACGCATCAATCGGTACGCGGAAGCCACTTTCGTGGTGTTCAATAATGACGCGGAGGCAAAGAGCGTGGTGAACGCGCTGCAATTGCAGTCCCTGTTAAATGGCCAAGTGGGCGCAGCGCCCAAGGAATTACGGCGGCGCTTCCCCACAGAGCTAGAACGCTTCGGGCCGAGGCGCTTCCAACAGCAATGTCTGTTTGACGCTGCGTGACGCCAATAGCAAGACGGACGGCCTCGTTAAATCAGAACTAGTAAAGTGGAGGGATGAGAATCCCGGTTTACCATGTCGACGCTTTCGCTAGCCGGCCATTCGAGGGAAATCCTGCGGCGATCTGCCCGTTGGAATCGTGGCTGCCGGATGCCACGCTGCAAGCCATCGCCGGCGAACATAATCTTTCCGAGACCGCGTACTATGTTCCGGGCGATGGGCATTACGAGTTGCGCTGGTTTACTCCCGAAGTAGAAGTGGATCTCTGCGGCCATGCGACGGTGGCTTCCGCCCACGTTATCCTTGACCTGCGCCGCGAAATGGCGGGAAAGCGGGTGAGCTTCAAATCGAAAAGCGGCGAACTCGGAGTGGACAGGATTTCGGAGAACGGTAACGTCCTTTATGCGCTGGATTTCCCCTCCCGGCCGCCGCAGCCGGTGGCGTCCTATCCCAATCTGGAGCAAGCGTTGGGTGCCATGCCACAGCAGGTGCTCAAGGCGCGCGATTACTTGTGCGTTTTCGGGAGCGAAGACGAAGTGCTCGCGCTCAAGCCGGACATGGCTAAGCTGGCGGCGCTGGAATGCTTCGCGGTGATCGTGACCGCTCCCGGCCAGGACTGCGATCTTGTCTCGCGTTTTTTTGCGCCGGCGAAGGGCGTGGATGAAGATCCGGTAACGGGTTCGGCCCACTGCACGCTGATTCCTTACTGGTCCGAGCGGCTGGGCAAGACCAAATTGTTTGCGCGCCAGCGCTCGCGGCGCGGTGGAGAGCTGTGGTGCGAGCACCGCGGAGATCGCGTATCCATCGCGGGCCGCGCCGTGAAGTTTTCCGAAGGAACGATCGAGCTGGAAGCGTGAGGCGGCCGGACGTTCTAGCCTTGAACCGGCTCGGCGCCCACTACCAGCACCGGCGCTGACACCTGGTGGCGGACCGCATTGATGGTATTTCCGAAGACCAGATCCTTGAATCCGCGGTGGCCATGGGCTCCCATGACAATGAGGTCGGGCTGAATTTCCCGCGCCTTCCGCACAATCGCGTCGGTGGGACTGATTCCGTGTTGAATCGTCAGCTCAGCCGAAATGCCCACGGCTGCGAGCGACTGCACGATGGCGCCGAAGTATTTCTCGCCGGAAAGAATCTCTTCGGTCGAAGAGAGCGCGCCGAATAGCTGGCTGGTGACACCTTCTTCGACATGCAGTAGGTGCAGTACCGCCCCGTGTGAGCGCGCCATGGCCACGGCGTGAGCAAGCGCCGTGCGGTCGCGAGTGGAGTGATCGAGCGGCACCAGGATGCTGCGATAATGCGGCACCGGGAGATCGGCTGCCACGGCCAGGCCACTGCTCTGGGCACCCCCGGTCTCGACGCGTGGAACGGGAGCCGCGGTGCCGCCGAAAGCCACGAACCCCAGTAGAGCAAGAACTGCCAACATCGGCGGTCCCACCAGCCAGGCGTGCCAGGCGGTTTCCGACATCCAAGGCCCGACGGTGGTCGCGACCAGCCATAAGTTGAGGCCGACGATAACAGCGGCGGCGCTCCAGGCCAGTATCCGCACCCAGGCGCGATTGGCGAACTCGCCCATACGTTGCGAGTCGTTCGTGAAGCGGATAAGAGGGATGACAGCGAACGGAAGCTGCATACTGAGGATCACCTGGCTCAGGATCAGGAGCTTGAAAGTGCCGCCGTCCCCGAAGTAATAAATCGTCAGTACCGCCGGGACGATGGCTAGCGCCCGCGTCACCAGGCGGCGGAGCCAGGGGCGCAGCCGCAGGTTGAGGAAGCCTTCCATCACGATCTGTCCCGCGAACGTGCCGGTGAGCGTGGACGACTGGCCGCTCGCCAGCAGCGCCACGGCAAACAGACTGCCGGCGAACGCCGTGCCCAGCAGGGGAGTCAGGAGCAGTTGCGCCTGCTCGATCTGAGTTACCAGGATGCCGTGTTTGAAAAACACTGCCGCAGCCAGTACCAGAATGGCCGCATTGACAATTAGTGCGCCGTTCAGCGCCAGCACCGAATCGAACAGATTGAAGCGGCAAGCCTCGCGGCGTTCAGCCACCGTGCGTCCCAGACGGCGGGTCTGCACCAGCGCGGAATGAAGGTACAAATTGTGCGGCATCACCGTGGCGCCCAGGATGCCGATAGCGACGTACAGGCTGCTGTTGTTCAAGCGCGGCAGCAGACCGGACACCATCTCGTGCAGTGCCGGCCTGGCCCATACCAATTCCACCAGGAAGCAGCCGGTCACGATGGCGATCAGGCTCAAGATCACTGCCTCGATCAGCCGGATGCCATACCGCGACAGCCACAGCACCAGCAGGGTATCGAGTGCCGTCACCAGCACGCCCACGATGAGGGGCAACCCGAACAGAAGCCGTAACGCGATCGCCGCGCCCAGGACTTCGGCCAAGTCGCAGGCCGCAATGGCGATCTCACACAGCACCCACAGCGCATTGCAGACGCGGCGCGAATACGCTTCCCGGCACGCTTGCGCCAAGTCGCGTCCGGCGACGATCCCCAGGCGAGCGGCCAGGGTTTGCAGCAGGATCGCCATCAGGTTCGACACCACCAGCACCCACAAAAGCTGATAGCCGAAGCGGGCGCCTCCTTCGAGGTCGGTGGCCCAGTTGCCGGGGTCCATGTAGCCGACGCTCACCAGGTAGGCTGGGCCCGCGAAAGCCAGCATGCGGCGAAACAACGTGGCGTGCGTGGTCAAGACGCTCCCGTGAACTTCCGGGAGAGAGGCGCTCGGCGATAGCTCCGCTTTCAACAAGACAGTTAACTATAGTTTACACGTTTCGGGCGGGCGGGGCTCGCCTTCCACGGCCGTTAATCGGCACTTTCGGGGTTATCGAATAGCCTTGCGCTGCCGTCGGCCGATATTTCCGGGCAGTAGAGCGGCGCTTCCGCGGTCGCTGCGTTCGACGGGCGGTGGGGCGGGCGCTGCGAGTTTCCGGAACTCGTGGGCCGCCGGCCCCGTAGAATGGTACAGGAGGCCCGAATGAATCGTCAGTCAATCGTTCCGGCGCTAGCGCTTCTGGTGACGGCCACGGCCGGCGCCGCTGTCGATCCCAACTTGCTGGGACTGGTTATGCCCGAGGCCAAGGTGCTTTATGGCGTCCAGATTCAGCAGACGCTGGCTTCGCCATTTGGCCAATTTGCGCTCTTGCATTTGCCACAGAACGACGCGATGATTCGCTTTCAGGCCGCAACCGGATTCGAATTGCAGCGCGATCTGCGCGAGATTCTGGTGGCGAGCTCCAGTACCGGCCCCTTCGGTGACGGCTCGGATGCCCTGGTACTGGCCAGCGGGGCTTTCGCGCCCGACAAAGTGGTGGCGCTGGCGACTGCCATCGGTGCGAAGGTTTCCGACTACCGCGGCGTGCCGATGATCACGCCGCCGCAGGATCGTGACGCCCGGGTTTTCGCATTTCTGGACGCGTCGACGATCGCCATCGGCAGCGAGCCGGGGATTCACGGCGTGATTGACCGCCATGCCACGCTGGCTGTCTTCGCGGGACCGTTGTTCCAAAAGGCATTGGATGCGAGCGCGACTCACGACGCGTGGTTTGCCACCGTGACGCCGCTCACCGATTTGATACCCTCGGGTTCCACCGGCGGCTTCGACCCCACAACGCTTTTACGGAGCGTGATTGAGAGCTGGGTCGGCGTGCATTTCGATAACAATGGCCTGACGCTGGCCGCGGAAGCACTAACGCACTCCGCTACCGAGGCCCAGGGATTGGCGGGAATGTTAAAGCTGGTTTCCGGCATGCTGAAAGGCACTCCGGCGGCTGCGCTGCAAAATGCCCAGGTCAGCGCCAGCGGCCCCGTGATGCGAGTGATCCTGACCGTGCCCGAACAGGATCTGGAGCGCTCTTTCCCGGGGGCTGCTCCGCGGCGGGCCGCCCGCTAGCGCTCCCGCTTAGCGGGCCGCCGTTATTCCCAGGCGGGTTTGCAGGACCAAAAGAGTTCTCTCCAACTGCTGGATGCGCGCTGCCTGCTGTCCGGATTGCTGGCGCAAGCGCGTGACTTCGTCCTGCAGTGCGTCGCGCTCCACCTTGAGTACGTCCGCCTCATTCGTATCGCCCTGCGGGGGAGCCGCGCCCAGGAACCGCGACGCCTCTACCATCCGTTGCCCGCCTGAACCGGTTACAGTGAGGCGGACTTGCACGTCTCCACTTTGCCGCGCATACGTGAAGCTCCCTTGTGCGAGTTCGCTCCGGTTCATGGGGATGGCACGCTTGTCCTGCCCGTCCACAATTTCCAGAGTCCCTGCGGCAGCATTCAAAATGCTGCGGGACCCGTGGTTCCACTGAATCTGCAGCTGGCCATTTTGTTCAATCATCGCCAGCGAAAGCGGCTCCGCGTGCAATTGCGGACCCAAGTACTTCAATCCGGCCACCGCCGCCACCAGCGCCGCCACAACCACCCCAATGATGGCCCACGGTATTTTGCGCCCTGTATTCGGATAAGGAGAATGTTCAGGAATCGGGCGAGACGGCTGGCCGAATAAGGGCGTATCGTAGCGCACGCGCGGTTCATCGAAGGGCTCGCG
The DNA here is from genome assembly GCA_035496735.1 of Bryobacteraceae bacterium. Lineage (GTDB taxonomy): Bacteria > Acidobacteriota > Terriglobia > Bryobacterales > Bryobacteraceae > Palsa-187. The sequence continues at coordinate 5,542 of DATJEI010000322.1, forward strand.
CGGATCCCTGGTCTCGATTGGAGCTGTCTCGCGTGAACCGGGGGCATCCGGTTCCGCGGGGTAACGAGCGGAAGGAAGCCGGTCGGCCGGCGGCGGATCCATAAGAGGGCGCCGTTCGCGGGGCGCGCGGTCTAGCACTCCGGCCAGGCGATCCGGGAAATTGAATTCCTTATAGCTGCGTTCGCCCTTCACGGAGCCATCGGGCTGGCGCACAAAGAACCCGGCGCGCATGGCGCCCGCGCGGCCGGGATGCACCACCAGGGTCACCTGCCAAGGCTCCGGGAAAAACGCGCTGTAGGTGTCCAGATCCGATTGTTGCAGCGTGACGTCGCTGCGCGTATGCGACAGGAACCAGCCCACCACCAGCATGCCTTCGAGACGCATGTCTTCTTTGTCGCGCACGAGCTGCGCGGTCAAGGCCGCGCGATCGTTGTCGGAAAGATGAAAGGTGGGGCCGCGCGCGTGCTCGCAGGCGATCTCACGCATCGCCAGAATGCGGACGACGCGGTCTTCGCGCGTGCCGTAAAGCACCCCGCCAACCTCGATCCCGCCGCGCTGCAGACGCTGAAAACCATCCGCCACTACCTGGCGGATTTCTTCGATGACCACCAGCGAGTACTCGACGTCAACCGGGCTTTCCGGGACTATCCAGGCTCCGAATTTCGCGTCAGTCACGCTCACCGCCTTGCTGGGACGTGCGAACGGCGAAGGCCACACCGGCGGTGTTATCGGTATCCTGGTCCTGATCTTCGTGCACGTGATAATAATACGTCACCGCGCCCATGGCGCACAGGATCAAGAGGGCCATCGCCAGACAGGCAATCGTAATCCCGTTGCCCGCACGCTCCCGCGAGACCGCCGCAACGGTTCCGGTAACCGTAACCAGTGCCAGCGCGAAGATCAGCACGAACTTGTCATACCAAGGCATCAGGTCCAGATGATCCTGGCCGCCCACTTGACCCCATACCACCGAAATCGCAAGCAGCGCCAGCAGGAACTCGCAGACATAGGCGATACGGAGCATGGAAAAGGTAGAACAGCCACCGCGACGACACTTCGATAAGAAGCGGCGGAAGAGAGTGCGGCTGTCCCGGCTAGGCGCTAGGCGATGGCCTTAGCGGCAGCCAGCGCCGCTTCGTAATTGGGATGATCGCCCACTTCCTTCACGTATTCGACGTACTTGATGGTGTTGTCTTTATCGACCACAAAAATGGCGCGGCTGAGGATGCGCAGATCCTTGATAAGCGTGCCGTAGGCCTGGCCGAAAGAACCGGTCTTGTGGTCCGACACCATCTTGACGTGATCCACGCCGAACGCGCCGCACCAGCGCTTTTGTGCAAAGGGCAGGTCCATGCTGAAGGTATAGATGCTGACGTTGGGAAGCTTGCCGGTCTCTTCCTCGAAGCGCTTAGTTTGAGCGTCGCAAACCGGCGTATCGAGCGAAGGAATCACGCTGAAAATGCGCACGCCGTTGCCGGTGGTGCCGAGCGTGACCGCTTTCAATCCATTGTCTACTGCTTCAAAGTCGGGAGCCTTGTCGCCGACTTTCAGTTCCGGCCCCAGAACCGTCATGGGGTTGCCTTTTAGAGTAGTTGCCGCTGATCTTTCCATAGCGGTTATTCTAGCAACACGTCGAGTGCGGACGCATTGGTCACGGGAAGCTTACACGCGAAATTTTCGCAGACGTAGGCGGTGGCGGCGTCTTCGAGCGCGGGCATCGGCAGCGAACTCTGCTCGCCGCGCATCACGACGCCTCCGGGCATGAAGCGGCGGCGGATCGAAGCGAGCATATCCAGCATCGCCGGATCGTGGCGCGGTCCGGCCAGTACAATCTCCTGGGGGCGGCCCAGGGCGAAGCTATGAGCCACCAGCATCTGCGGGACGCCGGTCCCCGATTCCTCCATGCGCGACGCGAAAGCTCGTAATGTGTGCTCGGCGGCGGTGCGAAAATCGGCGCGATCCGTCATGCGCGCGAGGCGCAGCAGCAGCAGCGCCATGCCGGAATTGCCGGAAGGCTCGGCGCCATCGTAATCGTCCTTGAGGCGCAGCAGGGCGTCCGCAGCGCCTGCGGCGGTGCTGAAGAAGCCTCCGTACTCGGCATCGGCAAATAGCTCAATGGCGCGTTCCGCCAGACGCACGGCCCATTCGAAATCACGCGCTTCGAAAGTAGTCTCGTATAGATCCAGCAAGGCCAGCCCGCAGAAGGCGTAATCATCCAAGAAACCGTCGATGGCCGATTCCCCGCCCCGATGGCGGCGCTGCAGAATCTGGCGGCCGTCATCCCACAGGTGCCGCCGCAGAAAATCCGCCGCGGCGCGTGCCGCCTCAGCGTAGCGGGGATCGTTCAAGATCTGCGCACCTTTGGCGAACGCCGAGATCATCAGTCCATTCCAGGACGCCAGCACCTTGTCATCGCGCAAGGGCCGCGGACGGCGCGCGCGAATCTCCAGAAGTTTGACCGACGCCCGCTGCAATTCTGCGCGCACAGCGTCAGCAGTGGTTCCGGCATGCACCGCGGTGTCCTCGATGGTGTGCGCTTGATAAAGGATATTGGAGCCGCGAAACTCATTCTGCGGATCTTCCTCAACGTTGCCGTTGGGTTCGACGCCGTAGCGATAGCAGAACATGGCGGCAGGACCCGGTTCCAGCGCCTCGTCGATCTCTTGTTTGCGCCAAATGTAAAATGCGCCCTCACCCTTCTCGTGCGGATGCGCCGGATCACTCGCGCTATCGGCATCTTCCGCCGAATAGAAGCCGCCGCCAGGATCGGTCATGTCGCGCAGCAGATACGTGAAGATGTCGCGAGCCGCCGCCGCATACTGGCCGTCGCGCGTGATCTGGAAGGCTTCGAGATACGACATCGCAAGCTGCGCCTGGTCGTACAGCATCTTTTCGAAGTGCGGAACGAACCAGCGCTCGTCCACCGAGTAGCGATGAAACCCGCCGCCGATCTGGTCGTTCATCCCGCCCTTCACCATCTCACGCAATGTCGCGAGCACCATCTCCAGCGCTTCTTCGTTTCCCGTGTCCGCGTGATAACGCACCAGAAAATTGTGGATGCTGGGACGCGGGAACTTGGGCGCTCTCCCGAACCCGCCGAGTTGCGGGTCGAACACGCGCCGAAAAGCCTGGAACGCGCGATCCAGCACCTCTCGCCCTGGCGTCGCCTTGCCGGGCGAGAGACTCGCGTATTCGCGAAGCTGCTCGATCACCTTGTCGCCGGATTCTTCCACTCGTGAACGGTCCTGCCGCCAGGCTTCGGCCAGCCGCTCCAGCACGGCGCGGAATCCGGGACGGCCGTAACGGTTGTCGGGCGGGAAATAGGTCCCGCCGAAAAAAGGCTTGCGCTCGGGCGTGAGCCATACCGACATGGGCCAACCTCCGCTGCCGGTGGAGGCTTGCACGAACAGCATGTACATACGGTCCACGTCAGGGCGCTCTTCGCGATCTACTTTTATCGAAACAAAGTGATCGTTTAATACTCGCGCGATCTCTTCGCTCTCAAACGATTCGCGCTCCATCACGTGGCACCAGTGGCAGGTTGAATAACCCACCGACAGAAAAATGGGCCGATTCTCGCGGCGGGCTTTTTCGAAGGCCTCTTCACCCCAGGGAAACCAGTCCACCGGATTGTAGGCGTGCTGCAGAAGATACGGGCTTTTTTCGTGAATCAGGCGATTGGCGGGCGCAGGCGTCGGCACGTCTTTAGCTTAATTCGTGTCTTTAGCTCAATTCGTAGCCGGTGGTCGCCAACTCGGTCAACATCACTTCGGAGTCTTTCCCATGCGCCGTGAAAACATGCTGCACGGACTGGCACACGTGTTCGTAACCGCGCTGGTAGAACACCAGAATCGACGGACCGGCGCCGCTGAGTGCGCAACCCAACAGTCCCTTCATGCGCAGGCCAATGATTTCGTCCAGCCCGGGTACCAACGCGGCGCGATACGGCTGGTGCAGGCGGTCTTCGAGCGCGGTGGGAAAGGCGTCGGTAATTCCAGTGGCCAGCGCCGTAACCAGCAACGCGCTGCGCTGGATATTGAAGATCACGTCCGCGCGCGAATAAGTCTTGGGAAGGACGCGGCGCGCTTCCACCGTCGGCAGCAGGAAATCCGGCACTACTACGGCTATGCCGAAGCGAGGATGCAACTCAAGCCGCGCGGCATGGGTCACATCGCGCGCATCTGTAGCGCTCGCGACGATCGAACCATGGACACAAGCGGCGACGTTGTCCGGATGCCCCTCAATGCGGGCGGCTTCATCCAGCACGCGACCGCGGGACCAGCGCAGACTCAGCATGGCATCGGCGATCACGACACCGGCGGTAAGTGCGGCGGCGCTCGACCCGAGTCCTTTACCAAGCGGGATGCCGTTAGTTATGTGCAGTTCGATCGGCGGCATGGTACGCTTCATGTCGCCGGCAATGCGGAGAGCGGTCTGCCAGATCAAGTTGTCTTCGCCGCTGGAGATCGACGCCGCATCGCGGCCGGCTACGTGAATCGCGAGTTGGTCCGCGGGACGGAAGCGGCATTCCAGATAAACGCCCAAAGCCAGAGCCAGCGCATCGAAGGCGGGTCCAAGATTGGCACTGGATGCGGGAACCCGTAATTTGCGAAAGGTCAAACAGCTATTCTGACACGTATTCCGCCACGGAGGCCCTGAATCCGGCTAGAATTGCAGGTATGAGCGCCAGCACCACCGCCAACTTCAGCGACCGCAGCCTCGATTTGCCGGCGTGGAAAAATATCATCAGCCACATTGCAGCGGTCTCCGTCGCCATCATATTTCTCGCCACCGGCATCGCCAAAATGGCGGTGCCCTACCAGGTACAAACCATGTTCGAGCAATTGTTGGTGCCGGTCTGGGCCAGCATGCCGCTGGTGATTGTGCTCGCTATCGGCGAAGCGCTGGGGGGCCTACTAGTGTTGATGCCGCGCTATCGCCGCTGGGGCGCCTGGTTGATCGCGGCGATGCTGGTGGCGTTCATGGGATACATCGGACTGCGTTATCAAGCGTTAGTAGGCCGCGATTGCAGTTGTTTCCCGTGGCTGAAACGCGCCGTGACGCCGGCTTTGTTTCTGGAGGACGGAGCGATGCTGGCGGCTGCTCTCATTGCCGCTTGGTTTTCGCGCAAGCCGTCCAGTCTGCGCTTTCCGGTGATTGCGCTGGTGGCGATCTCGGTATTGGCGGGCGCCGCCCTGGGCTACAATACCCTCCATCAGAGCGGCATCCAGGTGCCGGAGACGATCACGGTGGACGGCAAGCCGTTTAATATCCGCCAAGGTCACATCTTCCTGTTCTTTTACGATCCCGCGTGCAGCCATTGCGAAGAAGCGGCGCGCCACATGGCGACGTATAGCTGGAAGAAGGACGTGACGGTGATCGGACTGCCTACCAACGACCCGCAGTGGGCCGCGTCCTTCCTGCACGACACCAAACTGGTGGCGAAGACCTCCACCGACTCCGCGCTGCTGCGCAAACTGTTTGTGTTCACGTCGCCGCCCTACGCAGTGGCGCTCGAAAACGGACGCGTCAAGAGCATCCTTACCCACTTCGACGCGCCCGAACCGCAGCCCTCACTTCAACAGGTCGGATTTATCGACTAGGCTATTTTTCAATTAATGAAACGGCGCGGATCTCGACGGATCCTTCCGCGCGCGGCTGACCCGTCGGCCGCTGGTAGGCGAGCGTAATCGCCAGAAGCGGGATCTCTGCCTTGAAATCCATGACCCCGGCGCGCCAGTCCTGCGCCGGTTCGAGCGCGGCGCGGGTCACACCGGCGGTCCACTCCATGCCGGATGGCAACCCGAATCCCTGCGTTCGAGCTTCCCAGTGGAGCGAATACGCTTTACCCGGCTGCAATGCGACGAAGTGACGCAGCAATTCGGTGGATTCCGGCTGTCTCCCGGAGAACAGAATACGATAGGAACCCGGCAGCGGAACATGGGCGATGCCCTCGGCGGGGGACGGACGCCAGTCGAAACCGTGTCCGCTTGGCACCGCCGCAAAACTGCCGTTGTCAATCAACCCGGTCTGCGCGTGTCCCATTTGCCGCCACAGTCCACGGGCCTGTGCAGACTTTCCGATATCGATAAGCAGGTCGCACGCGGCCTCCAATTCCGGGACATCGGAGGGGTCATGCAACTGCGCCAGCTTGAGCGCCGCAGTGCCCACTGCTTCCCGGCGCTGATCCATGACGTAATCTACATACGCACCCAGGACGTCGTGCCGATCTGGAATGGCCTGCGCCAGCACTTCTTCCGCATTCTGAGACATCCGCCAGCACAGATCGAAAGCCAAGCGGCGGTCACCGTAGGAGACCTCCAGCGCGGTCCGCATCCACTTCCAGAATTCGCCGGTGCGCTCGCGGCGAAAATAAAAATTGGCGAGCGTCCAGCGCGGCTCGAATTGACGATCTACGCGCGCCGCATCCAGCAACCATTTCTCCGCTCCCGAAAAATCCCCGCGTGCTTCGGCCGCCAGCCCGAGACGGATTCGAGGCGCCGAAGACAGCGGATTTACGCGAGCGGCGCGCTCCAGCAGCGCGCCTGAATTTTCGCCGTCGTAATCCATTTGCTGAGCCCGGAACAACAGGTAGGTGGCGCGATCCGGCAGAATTTCCAGCGCGCCCCTCACCGATTGCGGCGTTTGCTTGCGAAATGCGGCGTCCGCAAGGGCAAGCCGAATGGAGTAGACAGCAGAGATCGCCAACACAACTAACGCTGCAACAGCGAGAATACGACTCACGTAATACACCTGAATTACGATAATTTTGCTTGATGAAAAGTGCGAACCAAAAGTATACTTGGTCCAGTGCATACCAGAGCGCGGGCGGTCACATCGATTCTGACTTCGGTTCTCACGTTCACCTGCTTGAGTGCGGATAGTTTCGCCGCCACGTCCGGCGTGGCGAAATCGGCAGCGATCGGCGTGGTCACGGCGAGCGGACATTTTATCTTGGACCGCTCGGAAGTCTGGGGCAATGCAACGCTGTTTGATGGTGGAAAGATCGAGACCGGCGCGGCGTCCTCGGAAGCGGCGCTGCGCAACGGCGTGAGAATTCAATTGGCGTCGGCATCGAGCGCAACGGTTGGCGAAAGCCAGTTGACTCTGACCAAAGGCGCCGGTCAGGTGTCCGCAACGGAGGACTATCAGGTCACCGCGGGTGGTCTCGCGATCCGCTCGGCAACGGGCGTGAGCCGCGTACGCGTGGCGTGGCTGGCCGCAGGAGCCGTGGAAGTCACTGCGCTCAGCGGCGCGGCACGGGTGACGAACCGCACAGGACTGGTGCTGGCTTCGATTCCCGCAGGCCGCCGGATGGACTTCGCCATGCAAGCCGTCGCGGGCGTAGTCACGCGCACAGGGTGCCTGCTTTCCAAGGACGGCAGATTCCTGTTGCAGGATCAGAATACCCAGGAAGTTCTGGAAATCCGAGGCAACGATCTGGCGGCACAGGTGGGCAACCGCGTTACGGTCACCGGCACTGCCAGCGCGCTTCGTCCTGCCCTGGCCGCCGCCTCCGGCATGCTGAATGCGACCACCGTGACGCTGCAGGAAACCGGCGGCTGCTTGAGCGTTGCCGCGGCGCTGGACGCACAGACGGAGCCAACCAACGCCGCTGCCGGAGCCACGCCGAGTCAGCCGGCAGCCGCGCCCGCGAAGGCTCCGGTGTCGACTCCCAAGACCGGCATGTCAACCGGAGCCAAGGTCGCCATCATAGCGGTAATCGGCGGCGGTGGAGCGGGGGCCGCCATCGCGTTAGCCGGCAAAAAGAGTTCTACCAGCCCCTAGGACTCCAGCAATCCCGGGAATATCAATCGATAAAGTTGCCCGGGGTCGCCCTATAATAGTGTGTGTCCCAAGCCACCGACCTCTTCGTAGAGCAAAATAAGCCGCGTCTTCTGGACGAGCTGAAGACCTTCCTCCGTATCCCCAGCGTCAGCACCCTGCCCGAGCATGTCCCCGACGTGCAGCGCGCCGCGCAGTTCGTCGCCGACAGCATGAAGACCGCCGGTCTCGAAAACATCGAAATCATTTCCACCGCGAAGCATCCGCTGATTTACGCCGACTGGCTGCATGCTCCCGGCAAGCCCACGGTGCTGTGTTACGGGCACTACGACGTTCAGCCGCCGGATCCTCTGGACGAGTGGATCTCGCCGCCCTTTGAACCGACGGTGCGCGATGGCAACCTCTACGCCCGCGGTTCGGCCGACGACAAGGGTCAGATGTACATGCACATCAAGGCAGTGGAGGCGCTGCTCGCGACCAGCGGAACATTGCCCGTCAATTTGAAATTTCTGATCGAAGGTGAAGAGGAAGTCGGCGGCGAGTCAGTGGCCAAGTTCGTGGCCGAAAATCCCGCTCGACTGAAGGCCGATGTGGCGCTGGTCTCCGATACCGAGCTCTTCGCCGAAGGCCTGCCGACGCTATGCATTGGTCTGCGCGGTCTGATCTATACCGAAATCGAGGCCCGCGGCCCGGCGCGCGATCTCCATTCCGGCATGTACGGCGGCGCGGCGCCCAACGCGGTATTCGGACTCATCGAGCTGCTCTCGAAAATGAAAAACGCCAACGGTAGAATTCAAATACCCGGCATGTACGACGATGTCGAGCCCCCCACGCCGGCCGAAAAACGCAGTTGGGAACACTTGCCGTTTGACGAAAAGGATTTTCTCAAAAACGAGGTGGGTTCCACGCAGCTTACCGGAGAGCCGGGCTATGCGGTTCTCGAGCGCACCTGGGCGCGGCCCACGCTTGAAGTGCACGGCATCGCCGGAGGCTTCACCGGATCCGGAGCCAAGACGGTGATTCCGGCACGCGCCACCGCGAAGGTCAGCATGCGGATGGTGCCCAACCAGAATCCCGAGAAAATCATCGCCGCCTATAAAAAGTTCGTCGCCGACAACACGCCTGCCGGGATTCAGACCGAAGTCCGCGTGCTCAGCTGGGGGCCCGCCATTATGGTGAATCCGGATCATCCGGCCATTCACGTGGCAGCTAGCGCTTTTCGGGATATCCTTGGAAAAGAAACGGTTTTCATTCGCAGCGGCGGCTCGATTCCTATCGTGGGAGAT
>DATJEI010000323.1:0-12871 GCA_035496735.1 Bryobacteraceae bacterium
CCACTAAGTCGGTGCTAGGATAAGAGCACGTGACAGATACGCAGATCCTGACTATTGCGCTCGCGACCGTGCCTACCATGATCACGGTTTTGATCGGGATACTGATCAATAGTTCCCGCTTGAGCGATCTCAGATCGTACATGGACGTGCGCTTCAATAACGTCGACCGCCGCTTCGACGAGATGAAGGAAACCTGGCACAGTTAACTCCACCGGGTCGAAGGCGTGCTCGACGCGCGCTTGAAGCACCTCGAAGAGCGTTGATTCTTTTTCCAACGATACTCCCGCTTACAATGGACGTGTGACCGAACGCGGCTACATTATGCAGTTCGATCCGCTACCAGAAGGCGGGTTCAGCGTGTTTGTGCCGGCGATCCCGGAAATCTGTACTTTCGGTGAGACGCTGGAAGAAGCGCGCGAAATGGCCGAAGACGCGATCCGGTGTTATCTCGAAAGTGAAAACGAAATCCAAACTGAAGCAAAGAACTGAAGCCCCCATGCGGCGCGAGTATGATTTCAGTACCGGCGTTGTTGGAAAGTATGCCAAGCGTTATAGCGAAGGTACGAATGTGGTGTTACTGGATCCGGATGTTGCCGAGTTAAAACGCTGCTTCTGGGTGTCGCTCGACAAACCTTACTACGTCGAATATCACGACACCGAGTGGGGCGTGCCGGTGCATGACGATCAGCGGCATTTTGAAATGCTGATTCTCGAGGGCGCGCAGGCGGGGCTCAGTTGGGAGACGATCCTGCGCAAACGCGAGCACTACCGGCGGGCGTTCGCCGGATTCGATCCCGCGAGAGTGGCTCGTTTCACTCAGGCACGCATCGAAAAATTGCTGCTCGATCCCGGACTGGTGCGCAACCGTCTCAAGATTCACAGTGCGGTGAAAAACGCGCGCGCGTTTCTCGCGATTCAAAAGGAATTCGGAACCTTCGACGCCTACGTTTGGCGTTTCGTTGGGAACCGGCCGATCGACGGTAAGCGCAAGAGCCGCGCGGACGTGCCCGTGAAGACTCAAGAAAGCGATGCCCTCTCCAAAGATCTGCAGAAGCGGGGATTCAACTTCGTGGGCAGCACGATCATTTATTCCTACATGCAGGCGGTCGGCCTGGTAAACGATCACACGATCGACTGCTTCCGGCATCGAAGTTGATTTCCGGGCCGTGGAACCGGCATGCTGGGCCTGTGACCCTGTTTACTCCTTTAAAGATCCGTGAAGTTACCTTGCGCAACCGCATTGCGGTCTCGCCGATGTGCGAGTACTCATCCCAGGACGGCTTTGCGAACGATTGGCATTTGGTTCACCTCGGCAGCCGGGCGGTGGGCGGCGCTGGACTGGTGATGGTGGAAGCCACTGCGGTGGAGGCTCGCGGGCGCATCACGCCGGGAGACCACGGCATTTACAAGGATGAGCACATCGAGATGCTGACGCGCATTGCCGCGTTCGTCAAGAAGCAGGGCGCGGTGGCGGGAATTCAAATCGCGCACGCGGGCCGTAAGGCGAGTTGCAATGTTCCGTGGGTAAAGAACGGCGCTGCACTCACACCCGAGGAGGGTGCGTGGGTAACGGCCGCTCCCAGCGCGGTGCCGTTTTACGAGGGCGACCCGGCTCCGGAGGCGCTGGACAAAGCCGGCATCCGCGCTATCGTGAACGCTTTCGCTGCGGCGGCGCGGCGGGCGCTGGCCGCCGGATTCGAAGTGCTTGAGATTCACGGCGCGCACGGGTACTTAGCACACGAATTCCTGTCCCCGCTGTCGAACCGGCGGACGGATGAATACGGCGGGTCATTTGAAAACCGCATCCGCTTTTTGCTGGAGACGGTCGCGGCGGTACGCGCGGTGTGGCCGGAACGATTGCCGTATTGGGTCCGCATTTCGGCGACGGACTGGAAAGAGGGCGGCTGGACCATAGACGAATCCGTCAAGCTGGCCGCGGAACTCAAAGCGCGTGGAGTCGATCTGATCGATTGTTCCTCGGGTGGATCGGCTGCCGATGCCAAGATCCCGATTGGTCCCGGATTTCAGGTGCCGTTCGCGGAACGGATTCGCCGGGAGACGGGGATCCTGACGGGCGCTGTCGGCATGATTACCGAGCCGCGGCAGGCGGAAGAGATCATCGCCTCGGGACAAGCCGACGTGGTTCTGCTGGCGCGGGAGCTTCTGCGCGATCCGTATTGGCCGCTGCACGCGGCGCGAGCGCTGGGTGTGGACGTGGAGCCTCCGGTACAGTATGCGCGGGCGTTTCCGAAGGTGACGTGAGTTTCACACCACCTTGCTTTTCCATTTGCCGCGGCGGAACATGAAGAACGCGAGGACCGCGAAGGTCGAGTAGGAGATCGCGATGGTTGCGAACACTCCGCTCGCTCCCATGTGCGCCGGAAATGCCAGGAACCAGGCGAGCGGCAGTTACCATCCCCAGAAGCAAATCAGGTTAAGCACGGTGGGCGTGACGGTATCGCCCGCGCCGTTGAAGGCTTGGACCAGCACCATGCCCCACGCGTAGAACACAAATCCGTAGGACACCGTGCGCAGGGCGGCGGCGGCCATCGGGACCACCTGGGGATCGTGCGTGAAGACGCGAAGGATCGGCTCGGCGAAGGTGATAAAAACCAGCGCCACCAAGCCCAGGAACACCATGTTGTAGATTCCCGCGCGCCAAACCGCCAGTTCGGCGCGGTGCGGCTTTTTCGCGCCCAGGTTCTGGCCCACCATAGTGGCGGCGGCGTTGGACATGCCCCAGCTGGGCAGAAGCGCAAAGAACATGATGCGCATTGCCAGCGTGTAACTGGCCACGGCGGCGCTGCCGAAGGTCGCGATGATGCGTACCATGATGATCCAGCTCGCCATGCCGATCAGGTTCTGGAACATGCCGCCCAGCGAGAGCCGGATCAGGCGCAGCATCAGGCCGGGATGCACGTGGAAATGGCTGAGGCGCACCAGCACGCGGCTTTTGCCGCCGAATAAGAACCAGAGTTGCATCAGAACACCGCAGCCGCGGCCGATGGTGGTCCCGATGCCGGAGCCGGCGACTCCCAGTTTGGGGAAAGGGCCGAGTCCGAAGATCAGGCACGGATTCAGCAGCATGTTGATGATGTTGGCGGTCCACAGGACACGCATGGCCAGCGAGGCGTCGCCTGCGCCGCGGAACACGGCGTTGATCAGGAAGAGCAGCAGCACGGTGCCGCTGCCGCCGTAAATCGCGCGCGCATAATTGGTGCCCGTCGCGATTACACTGGACGATGCTCCCATCGCGCCGAGCAGGTGGGGAGCAAAGATGGCGCCCGTGAGGCCCAGTACCACGGCGACCACGACCGCCAGGAGAATCGACTGCACGGCAACGTCTGCGGCAGCGTCCGGATTCTTTTCGCCGATGCGGCGGGCCACGGTTGCGGCGGCGGAAATGCTCAAACCCATCGCCACCGCATAGAGAAGCGTGAGCAGCGATTCGGTGAAGCCGACGGTGGCGACGGCATCCGAACCCAGGTGCGCCACCCAGAAAACATCGACCACAGCGAACAGCGATTCCATCATCATCTCGAGCACCATGGGTATGGCGAGCAGAGTGATCGCGCGCGGGATGGAACCCTCGGTGAAATCGCGATGCGGATCGCCCAGGATCGCGTCCTTGATCGCCACCCAAAGAGTGGGGCGGTGGTGCGGGGGGTGATGATGCGCCGGAGTGGACACGACAGCTATCGCTTTGATGGGTCTTCGAACTATCGCTTTAATGGGTCTTCAACCCAGGGCGGCGTGGCTTCCATGAGGCGGCCAAGTTCGGGCTCCAGTTGCTCCATCTTCTGTTTCATTTCCCAGGCGACCTGGCGGTAGCTGAAGTGACCCTTGACCCCGCTGCGCAGCCGCGCGATGTATTCGGCTTCGGCGAAATCCATCTTGAACAGGAAGCGGGAGCGCGCGCCGAACGGCAGCAGGTAATGCGCGGCGGGCTGGGGAAGCTGCTGCATGGTATCGAGCGTATCGGACATGACGACTTTGTAGTTCTCCGCAATGCCGGCATCGCGCAGAGCCTGCGGCGTGTCGAAGCCGAGGCGGCCGGAGTACGCCTGCCGGTACTGCTGGCACCTGCGATGGCGGTGCATGTCTCTGTACGCTCCGATGTCCATGACGATGTCGTAGGCGTAGAGACCGCCGCGGAAGCCGCGCAGGAGTTCGTCGCGACGCGTACGGGAGCGGAGCGCCACGTCGATCACTTCGTTGCGCTGAGCCGCAGACCAGGAGCAGGCCAGCTCATACAGATCGCGGAACGGCAGATCCGTCACCGGGTAGAGCAGGGTGGCGGCGATCTCGGCCAGCATATTCGTGGGACGCAGCAGGTCTACGGAGTCGGCCGCCGATGGCTGGATCGACAAGTTCTGCCGCGCCCATGTTTTCAGATCCTCCGCCGCTTGCAGTGCGTGCTGGTCAATTTCCACGTGGCGCGCCAGGGTGGGCGCCACCGGCTCAGCCGCCGTCTTTTCGTCCCAGGCGCAGGCGGGCGGTTGGGCGCAGGCTGCGGCGATTTCTTCGGCGAGGTCGCGGACCTCGGCGTACTGCGACGACTTCAGGCGGCGGATCTGGCGCTCCAAGGTGCGAATGCTGGTGACCTGGCCGACGCCAGTCGGGATGCCGAAGAACAGAGTATAGCGCGCGACATCGAAAGCGCGCGCGGCGAGGCTGCGCTGGTAGGCGTCGGGCTTCATTTCGTCAGGGCGCGGGAGCTTTTCGGTCAAGTGCTGCAAAACCGCCCCGTGAATCTGGAGGTAGGCGTCGAGCAGCTTTTGCCCGGCTGCGGCGTAGGTGGCGGCCGCGGCGCCGGCAAGTTCCGGCGGCGTCACAAAACCCGAGCGTGAAAAATCCTGATAGCGCGAGGAGCGGGCCTGGCCGTCCCACAGCTGCTCGTCTTCGATCTCGGTGGCAGCAAGCTCCGAGACGCCTTCAAAACACATAACGATATGGCCGAGATCCGCGATGGAGGCATGGCCGTACTGGAAATAGAAACTTTCCAGGAACTTGGTGGAATCATGAGTGCGCACCCACTCAACGGAATCGCGAATGGAATCAGCGGAGCGGGAATATCGCGCCAACGCATAGGCGATCTTTTCCGGCGGCATAGGCGCTACGGCCAGGACACGTGGAGGTTTCATGGAGGCTGACACTTTCTGAGAAAGGCCAAAGGGTTATGATAGCGGTTCATGCGAATCGTTGTAAAAAAACTGCACGTCGACGCGGTACTGCCACATTACGCTCACGGCCCCCAGGAGGATGCCGGTATGGATCTGTGCGCCGTCGAACGCGTGGTGCTTTCGCCGGGCTTGGCGCGGGGCGTTCCGACGGGCATCGCGATCGAACTGCCTTCGGGTTACGAGGCGCAGGTGCGACCGCGCAGCGGCATGGCGTTGAAGCACTCGATCACGGTGAACTTGGGGACCATCGACCCGGGGTATCGCGGCGAGATCCGCGTGGTCATGTTCAACCTAAGCGCGGGGGATTACGTGATTGAAAAGGGCGACCGCATAGCGCAATTGATCGTCGCGCGGTATGAGCCGGTGGAGTGGGAAGAGAGCGATCAATTAGGCGAATCACGGCGCGGCGCCGGTGGATTCGGAAGCTCGGGACGGTAGAATTACAAGAATGAATGGTGACGCGCTGGCCCTTTTCCCGGAACTTTTGTTGGAGAGTACCAGCTCGGTCACCAAGGGCATCTTGCCGGTCCAGCGCCTGGAGGAACTGGTCGCCAACGGAAACATTCGGGCCAGCACGCCTATTGGGGCGGACCAAATCCAGCCATCCAGCATCGATCTGCGTTTGGCCCGGACTGCCTATCGCGTATCAGCGAGTTTTTTGCCCACGCAGTATGCGACTGTCGAACAAAAGTTGCAAGACCTGATGGTTGAAGAGATTGATCTTTCCAGCTCAGCGCTGCTCAAGAAGGGTTATGTATATATCGCGCAACTGCAGGAGGAATTGTTCCTTCCGGATTTTATTTCAGGGAGGGCCAACCCCAAGAGCAGCACCGGCCGCCTGGATATTTTCACACGGCTGATCACGGATTATGCCGCCAAGTTTGAGGACGTCAGAGCGGGCTATATAGGGAAGCTATACGCTGAGATTGCGCCGCTTACTTTCGACGTGATCGTGCGTGAAGGTTCCAGGCTGAATCAACTCCGGCTTAGCCGTGGCTCGCCACGTTCGTCGGACACCATGCTGCGCGAAATGCGCCAAAAGGAAGCCATCGTCTATTCTCCGGATGCCTCGCCGATCGAGCCTATGATCGCTGAGGGCCTGCAACTGTCGATCGATCTGGAGGGTACCGAGGAGAGCGACATCGTCGGCTATCGGGCGCTGCATGATACTCCTCCCATTGATCTGGCAAAGATAGGTTATTACGATCCCAAATTATTCTGGGAACCCATTCGCAGAAATGCCAAAAAAACGATTGTGCTTGCCGCCGGCGAGTTTTACATCCTGGCGTCCAAGCAAAAAGTAAGCGTACCGCCGGACTACGCCGCAGAGATGATCCCTTACGACCCGTCGGTGGGAGAATTCCGGATTCATTACGCCGGATTCTTCGATCCAGGTTTCGGGTGGGGCGCGCCGGACAAGCGGGGGACTCACGCGGTGCTGGAGGTCCGTTCGCACGACGTACCGTCCTTGCTGGAAGACGAGCAAATCGTTTGCCGGCTGGTATACGAACAGCTCCTGGCGCAGCCTGCCAGGTTGTATGGCACGGAAATCGGATCATCTTACGCGTCGCAGCGGCTCGCACTGAGTAAGCATTTCAAGCGGAATTGAGAGTCTCACGGCCCGGGATTAGCGCGTACAATAAAATCGCGATGAAATGGGCGCTTTTGCTGGGATTGGCGGGCGGCTTTATCTCCGGACAGTCGATTCAGGTGTATTCGGAGTTCGCGCAGATCAGTGACACCGCTGAGGTCGTAGCTCCCGAAAACCCTCGCGAAATTCTTTCGCCCGCGGTGGCGCGCAATGCCTTCAGCTCGTTCCAACTCGCGATCCAGGTTCCACGTGGCGTAAAGTTTCTGGTGTACATCGGCCAGAACCCCGACAACGCCGCGAAAGTCACCCTCTACCGCCGGAGCGGCGGGAAACTCGTTCCGGTGGTTGTGCCTTACGAGGGTGAATCGTCACAAGTCTTGTGGATGGATCTGTGGGTGGATGCCGACGCACCGGTGCGCCGCGTAAAGATCGAGCCGCAAGTAGGGATCGGCGGCGAATGGCTGACCTACCCGATGGAGGTGCGCGTGATGGAAGCGGCACCTATGATTGCAGCAGAGGGGCCGAGCCATGCGCCTGCGGGGCAAGCGATCGCCGAGCCGTTCGAACTCATGCGTACGTTCTTGTGTGGCGGCGAAGCGCGTCCGCAGCGCGGGGGCGCCTCGATTGGCGCGGAGTTGCGGTTGCGCAACGCCCGGCAGGACGTCGCGCTGGCGGGAGCAAGCTCCGAAGCGCTGCGCGACCAGATGAAGAGGGTTATGGGGGGATGCGACGCGCCCGCACCCGCCGATCCAGAATTCTATCTGCGCCTGCGGGATTTGCTGTTAGCTACGCCGCGAGGGGCCGAAAAGGTGCGGCGCGACGGCCCGCCGCGCTAGACTTGTTATTCGCCCCCCGAACGGAGAGATGGCCGAGTGGTTGAAGGCGCACGCTTGGAAAGCGTGTTTAGGGGAAACTCTAACGAGGGTTCGAATCCCTCTCTCTCCGCCATTTATTCCCCGCCTTCTTTGTGGCGGAAACCCGTAACGCAGATGGCGGTGCGGAATCTAACTTTTAGGGGGGAACCGGAAGTGTTGAGCCGTCTTGGAATCGTGCTGCCGGCCGCGCTGCTTATGGCGGGCGCCCCGGCGTTAGCGCAACTTGCTCCGGACGCGAGCCCCGGCGATGCGACGGCTCCGTCAGAGCAGGCTCCAGCGGCGTCGGAACACTCTGCAATCGCGGAAACCTCAAGAGATAAGATCTTCTATCCCGGCGACACCGAACGTTTGAAGCCGCTGGTCACCAAATTATTGGGAAACACTTTATTGGACCAAAAGGAGATCTGGACCTCTCCGTTCCACATGAAAGCGCGAGACGCGAAATGGTGGATCGGCGGCGCAGCGATTACGGCCGCGCTCATCGCGACGGACCATCGGAGTTCCAACATCTTCGAGAACAGCAGGGGACAGATTTCGTGGGGGAATGGCATTTCGAAGATTGGGGCCTCCTATACTTTGCTCCCGGTAGTTGCCGGGTTCTATGGCTACGGGGTCCTACGGGACGATGCGAAGACCCGTGAGGTGGGTGTGTTAGGCGGCGAGGCTTTGCTGGACGCTCTGATCGTTTCCGAGGTAATGAAGACCGCGTTTAGAAGGAATCGGCCGGACGCTGTGAATGAGCCCGGCCATTTTTTCGAGGGTGGAGATTCTTTTCCTTCGGGACACGCGATCGAATCCTGGGCGCTGGCATCCGTGATCGCGCATGAGTACGGCCACGGTTCAAAGCTGGTACCGATCGTGGTTTATGGCTTGGCTGCGACCGTGAGTACGGCGCGCTTCGCCGCCCAACGGCACTACGCTTCCGATATCGTCGTGGGCGGCGCTATGGGCTGGTTCATCGGGCGTTACGTGTATCGGACACACCTGGATCGCGCGATCCACCGGCACTCGATGGCCATGCCCTCTATCGCTCCGCAGATACAGCCGTCGCAACACTATTACGGAGTTGCTCTGACGTTCGACCGCTAGGGGCTCGGGCGCAACGCGCAGGGGCCGCGATCCCCGAGAGAAGATCCTTACCGGCCGCCAAATATAATATTGAAATTTCCTGGCGGACACGTTAGGGTAGAACCTTGTGGGAATTCCCGGGCGTCCGCTGAGACGTTTTGTGTGCCTCGGTCTCCTCTTCGCCAGCTTGGCGGCGGCGGAAACCCTCGGCAACTGGCGCGCCAACTTCCCGCCTTGCAAACAACATTCCGAACTGCTGAAGCAGGGCCCCATGAATCTGGGCGTGCGGGTCGCTACCGCGAACCCGGTTCTGGCGGAACAATTTCGGGCGGCTATGGATTTCTGGGCCAAAGTCCTGGACCTCGAGTGGCACGAAGAAAGCACCGAGGATTGTTCCATTGAGGTAATCGACGGAGATCGGCCGCTGTTTGAACCCGAGCCGGAAAATATGGCGGCGCGATCGCAGTTTCCCGACCGCAGCGACTTCCAAGGATGGATTGCGTTCAACCCGGCGGTTCCTCTTGACCGAGTGGAATTTTATCGGATCTCGGTGCATGAGATCGGCCATATGCTGGGGTTGCGGCACAGCACGAATATCAAGTCGCTGATGTATGGGTTTGATCTGGACGGATCTGAATCGCTGGATCCGGCGGATCTGGCTTCCTTAGCTGGCCGCCACAAACTGCGCATCACGTCGTTGACGCAGCCCATCTTGTTGACGAAGCCTCGTTAAGGCGGGACGCCTGCAAGCGTATAATCGCCATTCCAGCCCTCATCCACTACGGCAAATATGATTTGATGGTATCTGCGCAGGGCACGCTCCAGTGCCATGCGGAAACGTCGTGCTCCGAGCCTGCCGCCGGAGTTCCGCATGGAGGATCGGGTATGGCAAAAAAAAGTGAGCGCAAATCGCCCCGCAAAAAAGTCCGCCAGGCGGCCCCAGCGCCTCCCATAGCGAAGCCCGCTTCCGCGTTTTCGCTCTCGCGGACCAGTCGCGGGTCAACTAGCGATGGGAACCCATCCCCGCGCCCCGGGAAGGCTTTCCCCATCGTGGGCGCGGGCGCTTCGGCGGGCGGTCTGGAGGCCTTTTCGCAGCTGCTGGAACACTTGCCGTCCAACACCGGAATGGCCTTCGTTCTGGTCCAGCACCTGGATCCGACGCACGCCAGCCAGTTACCCGAGATTCTTGGCAGAAAATCCGGCATGCCGGTCCGCGAGGTGCAGGGCGATACCGCCGTTCAGCCGGATCATGTGTACGTCGCCCCCGCCAGCAACAATCTCAGAATCGAAGAAGGCGTCTTGCGCGCGGTATCGCGTCCCACAGCAACCGGCGTGCGTAACATGGCGATCGACGATTTCCTGGAATCGCTTGCGCAAGAGCGCGGTAACCTGGCGATCGGCATTGTCCTGTCGGGAACGGCTTCGGATGGCACACTCGGCCTGAAGGCCATCAAGGCGGAGGGTGGGATCACGCTGGCGCAGGAACCGAGCTCCGCGAAATTCGACGGCATGCCCAGCAGCGCGATCGCAGCAGGGGCGGTCGATTTCGTACTGAATCCCGAAGGCATCGCCAAGCAATTGGTGTCGCTCGCGAGCCATCCCTACCTGAACTACCGGCCTGTCATGGAGCCTCGCGAAGAAATCGCTCCGCCGGCCGGCATCGATCTCACTCCGATCTTCACGGTGTTGAAAGCGTCGACCGGCATCGATTTCACTTACTACAAGCACAACACCATCCTGCGCCGCATCGAACGCCGGATGGCGCTTCACGGCATTGACAGTTTGAAGGATTACGCGCGTAAGCTCCGCCACGATGCCGGCGAGGCGAAGATTCTAGCTCAGGAATTTCTCATCAACGTCACTGCGTTTTTTCGCGAGCCCGAAACTTACAAGACTCTGAAGGACACGGTTTTCCCGGCCCTGCTTGAGCAGCGCTCGCCCGACGATCCGATCCGGGTGTGGATTCCGGGCTGCTCGACCGGCGAAGAGGCGTATTCCATCGCGATCGTCCTGACCGAATTTCTGGAGGAGCATGGCGCATCCTGCGGCATCCAGATTTTCGCCACCGACCTGAGCGAGGCGGTGATCGAAAGAGCGCGCTCCGGTGTGTATTTGGAAAACGCCGTGAGCGGCGTCTCTCCGGAACGTCTACGGCGGTTCTTCATCAGCCGGGACCGGGTCTACCAGATCAACCAGTCCATCCGCAGCGCCTGTGTCTTCGCCAAACAGGATCTGACCAAGGATCCGCCCTTTTCAAGAATCGACCTGATTAGTTGCTGCAATCTTTTGATCTATTTGGGGCCGCTCTTACAAAAGAGGGCAATTTCACTGTTTCATTACGCCCTGAAGCCCGGCGGTTTCCTGGTGCTGGGGAGTTCGGAATCGATCGGCTCTTACGCCGATTCGTTCCAGACCGTGGATCGCAAGCAAAGGATATATTCCAAGAAAACCAGCGCGGGTCCCCTTGCCTTGGATCTTGGCGGAGCCGGCGCCGGGCGCGAGGCGCGAGTCGAGGAGAGCGTTTCTGCGGAAGGCGGCAGCGCCTTGAAGAATGTACAGAAGTATGTGGACCGGATGCTGCTGGCCGCGTACTCCCCGGCCGGAGTGATTACGGATGACGGGCTGAATGTGATCCAAGTGCGCGGCGACACTGGCGCCTACCTGCAGCTGCCCCCCGGCGACCCGACCACGGACTTGACCAGATTAGTGAAACCCGGCCTGCTGGGGCCTTTGCGGGCAGCTGTTCGCAAAGCCCGGCAGGATAAGGCTCCGGTGGTTGAAACCGGGATCAGTGTGAGGGACGACGGTCACACACGAGACGTCGACCTGAGAGTGTTACCGATTCGCGACCCCAACGGCAAGGAGCAGTGCTGGCTGATTTTATTCGAGGAGCCTCCGCGGGCGAAAGCCAGCGCCCGCGGCAAAGGGAAGCCGCCAATCGTACCCAAGACCCGGGATAACGACACGATCGCGCACCTGGAACAAGAACTTCGGGCCACGCGGGATTATCTGCAGTCGATTATCGAATCCCAGGAAGCAGCCACCGAGGAGCTTCGCTCCGCCAACGAAGAGGCGCAGGCGACGAATGAGGAACTGGATACTGCAAAGGAGGAATTGCAGGCCTCCAATGAAGAGCTGAACACGGTTAACGATGAGTTGCGCGCCCGGAATCTGGAACAGGGAGCCCTCAACAGTGACCTGCGCAAGCTGCTCGAAAGCATCAACATACCGTTGGTGATGGTGGGGAAGAATCTGCAAATTCGGTGGTTTACGCCCGCCATGGAGCCGCTCTTGAACCTGCTCCCAACCGACCAGGGGCGGCCGATCACCGATCTTCACTCCGCTGCGATCCCCAATTTCCGGGATCTCCTGCTGGCGGCGCTGGCGGGCGAGCAGAATCAGAACATCGAGATGCAAGGCCCGTTGGGCCGATGGCTCTCGCTGCGCATCTTGCCTTACCGCGGAGCAGACAATACCATTGAGGGCGCTATCGCCACCTTGGTCGACATCGACGATTTGAAGCGCGCGCGGGATTTGGCGGAGGCCGTGGTGGCCACCGTGCGGGAGCCGTTGATCGTGCTGGACGCGGGCCTGCGCGTGCGCACCGCGAATCAGGCGTTCTACGGATTGTTTCAAATGGAAAGCAAGGATGTGGTGGGCCACCAGATCTACGAGATCGGGGGGCTGCGGTGGGACATTCCTAAATTGCGCGAACTGCTGGAGAACATTCTTCCCAAACAGACTGTGATGAGGGATTTCGAGCTGGAGCAGACTTACCCGGGGATCGGTTTGCGATCCATGCTGCTTCACGCCCGCGAGATTCGGCAGAGCGAAGGCGAGCGCATGATTCTGCTGGCCGTCAACGATGTCACCGCAGCGCGGCGCGCCGAAGCGCCGGCTGGAAAATGATATATTCACTTTCCGGCGGCTGGGCTGCGCGGCAACCGGGTTGCCGCCGACCGTTTGAACGCGGACTTGAGGATTAGATGAAGAAATTAAAAGCGGCGGTATTCGGAACTGGTTTCGTGGGGCGGGTCCATGTCGAGGGCATCCGCCGGCTGGGAAATGTCGAAGTGTATGCGATTGGCGTGGGTCCAGAGGATGACGCCGTGCGCCTGGGCGCCGAGCTGCATGTGGACAAAGTCAGTCAGGAT
>DATJEI010000324.1:0-4398 GCA_035496735.1 Bryobacteraceae bacterium
AATGGTGAGCCGGGCGGGACTCGAACCCGCGACCACCGCATTAAAAGTGCGATGCTCTACCAACTGAGCTACCGGCCCATCGACAACTTGCAGGGAATGTCTAAACTTGGCGCCGCTTTTGGGGTCACCGCGCCCGCTGGATGCTCCGCGAAAAATAAGCGCAGCCCATGCGTCTTGGGATGGTGTTGTGCCCCGTCAAATCTGCTGCCGTTCGGATTCCAAAACCCTTCATGTCCAGTCTACTTGCGAAGGCATGACGAAGGCAACGCCAACGTGGCAACCTGCCGAACTCGGAGGCCCTGCAGACGCTGCAGAGTGAAAGGGCGGTAAGATGCGTATGGCACATTATCGGCGATCCCACACGATGCGCCGAGCAAAGGAGATATTTGTGAAAATGTCCAAACTGGCTAGACCCGGTTTTCGGTGGGCGGCGCTGGCGTTGGGAGTATTAGCCCTGACGGTTCTCTCGAACCCCTCGGCCCAAACCAACCGGCGATCCGGCCTATTTCCTCCGGACGTAATGAAGCTGATGGCAGTCTATGGCGCCGATGCGGCTACCATCGACCGCAATGCGCGAGACTACAAACTGGCGGACCAAATTGAATGGAAAGGCCGTCCCGGAAGCGGCAACCAATCGGCGATTCTGTTTGGCGATCCTTCCAAGCCGGGTTTGTACGTCCAGCTCCTCAAACGCGGCCCAAACAATTGGAGCCAGCCCCACTCGCATCCGAACGATCGCTTCATCACGGTCCTAGCCGGAACGATGTGGATCGGCACGGGCGCCAAGTTCGATCCCGAAAATACCGTTCCACTGAAGCCGGGCAGCTACGTCCGGGACCTTGCAAACCAAACCCACTTCGATGGCTCCAAGGCTGATGGCCTCACCATTGAGATCGTCGGCATTGGTCCGGCGAACTCAACCCAGCCCGAGGCGAAGTGATGTTGAAACCTGGCCGGTTCCGGACACCGGCAGCGTGCCTCGCGGTGCTGCTGGGAATCGTGCGCACGATCGGTGCCGCCCCACCCCCGCAGTCACCCCCGATCACAATCACCTTGACGGGACAATCGATGATCCGGTCGGATATCCGCGCCACCGCGCCGGCGGCGGTGCCGGTGATCCAGGGGCTGCTTAAGGGCGATGTGGTGTTCACCAACCTGGAATCCGCCGTCGCCGAAAAAGGCGAGACGATTCACGAGGGCCGGGGATTTCTCACTCCGCCTGAAGCGCTGGATGCGCTGACAACCTTCGGTTTTAACTTGCTGTCCCTGTCCGGCAACCATGCCTTCGATCTGAGAGTGAAGGGGATTCAGAACACGATCCGGGAGGCGGATAGCCGCAAGATCGTTCACGCCGGAACCGGAAACAACCTGACCGAAGCTGCGGCGCCCGCCTATCTGCACACTCCGAAGGGCACGATTGCGCTGATCGCGAGCGCGTCCGGCCTGATTACGCCCGGAGGAAGCGCCACGGCGGATCGGCCTGGCGTGAACGAGCTTCGCATCGAAGCTGGCGGCAAGGAAAATGAGGCCACGGCCGATCTGCCCGGCGCGCCCGCAAACACCCCGAATGCGGAGGATTCGCAGCGCGTGCTGCAAAGCATTCGCGATGCCCGCCAGCACGCCGACCTGGTGATCGTCTACCAGCACAACCACGTCTTCGCGAATCGCTCGTTCGCGACCATTTTCACGGAAGGGATGCCGGAGCGGCTGGCTCCCAATGACTGGCTCAGGAAGTGGACGCATGCCGAGGTAGATGCCGGCGCGGACATCGTCGTGATGCATGGCGCGCCGCTGCTGCATGGGGTGGAGATTTATCGCGGCAAGCCCATCTTTTACGATCTGGGCAACTTCATTTACAATTTGGTTCCGACGCTGACCTACATCGACGAACCGATGAGTTGGGAGAGCGCAATCGCATATGTCCAGTTTGAGGGCGGTATCCTGAAATCGGTTTCCCTGCGTCCGGTCGCCTTGAACGTCATGGGCGAGGGCCAACCGGACGTCCACAACGAGTACGCCGATAACCAGTTTCTCCACACCCGCGGCCTGCCCTCGCCGGCGACGGGCGCAAGAGCGGGCTACATTCTCCAGCGTTTGGCCGACCTGTCAAAACCCTTCGGCACGAAGTTTGAGATTAAAGGCGACACGGCGGAGATCAAGATCAAGTCCGGAACCTAGCGCGGAACAATGGCGCGCCTGACCCCCGCCGAAATCCGGGAGCAAGCATTTGCGGAAACGATCCGTTCCATCCCGCGCGGAAAGGTTGCAAGTTACGGCCAGGTAGCTGCCGCGGCAGGATACCGTCGCTATCATCGTGCCGTCGCGCGCTTTCTGAAAACGGCGATCCCCGGCGAACTTCCCTGGCAACGCGTACTCGGCGCAGGCGGGGAGATCAAACTGGCTGGGAGTGCCGCCGCTGAGCAGAAGCTGCGCCTGAGGATGGAAGGCGTGAGGTTCGCGGGTAAGCGCGTGGATCTCAATCGGCATCAGCACGTCTTTGAGGTTGAGTAGCAGGGAGCCGTAAGAGATAGGATGTATAAGGGTCCCAGATTTTAGCTGGGCAATCGCCACGCATATTTTTCATTACAAGAGGTCACTCCGCGTGAAACTTCAGATTACGGTTTTGATGCTGGCGCTCGGCTGCCTGCTGCGCGCCCAGGAACACGGAAGTATTGCAGGCAATCCTTTTTCGACTCCCAAGGACGTGGCCGCCGGCGCGGCGTCTTTTCGCTCCCAGTGCGCCGCCTGTCACGGCGCCGAAGCCGTCGGCGGCACGGTCGCGCCCAGCCTGGTTTCGGGAACGTTCAAACATGGCGGGTCGGATGAGGCCCTGTTTGCAGTGATCACCAAAGGCGTTCCGGGAACGCCCATGGTGGGTTTCAAGCTGAACGGCACCGAAGTCTGGCAACTCATCGCCTATCTGCGCTCCATGAATATTGCCAAAGCCGCGGGCCAGGCTACCGGGGATGCGGCGGCCGGCGCGCGGGTCTATGAGGCGAATCACTGCGCGAATTGCCACACCATCGGCGCGACCGGCGGTTATTCCGGACCTGACTTGAGCGAAATCGGTTCGCATCGTTCTCTACCCCAGATCGAAAGCTCGATCCTTGATCCCGACATTCAAGTCGAACCCGACTATTGGTCAGTGAAGGCACGCACCAAGAGCGGTCAGGACGTCACCGGGAGAAGAATGAATGAGGATATGGACTCGATTCAAATCCGCGAGCCGCAGGGTCACCTGCGTTCGCTCCGCAAGGCCGATTTGGCAAGTTTCGAAATCGTTCGCAAGTCGCCTATGCCATCCTTCAAAGGCAAACTGAGCGCAACAGACCTGCAAAATCTAATCGCTTATCTGGCCAGTCAACGAGCGATCGAAGGGGAAGGTGCGAAATGAAGTTGATAGCTTCTGGCAGCATTACGGCCGTCATTCTAGCGACCGGATTTGGAATTGCTTCGGCGCAGGTGCCGTTCAACCGTCTGCTGAACGCGCAAAGCGATTCGCAGAACTGGCTCACGTACAACGGCAATCTCAAGAGCACGCATTACAGCATGCTGGATCAGATTACCCCCGGCAATGTCGCCAATCTGGACTTGAAATGGGTGTACCAGGTGCAGTCGCTTGAAAAATTCGAAGCTACTCCGCTGGTGGTGGACGGCGTGATGTATGTGAGCGAACCGCCTAACAACGTCGCGGCGATCGACACCCGCAGCGGCCGTCCTTATTGGGTATACGAGCGCCCCCTGCCGGAAACGACGTACGTCTGTTGCGGCAACATCAACCGCGGCCTGGCGATTCTCGGCAATACCCTCTTTATGGGAACGGTCGACGCCCACCTGCTGGCGCTGGACGCATCCACGGGCCGTAAGAAGTGGGAAACCAAAGTGGCGGACTACACGCAGGGCTACGCCGTTACCGTCGCGCCGCTGGTGGTTAAGAACATGGTGATCATCGGAACGGCGGGAGGCGAGCGCGGCATCAGCGGCTTCCTCGCGGCCTACGACGCCCAAACCGGGAAAGAACTTTGGAAGTTCCACACCATCCCGCAGCCGGGTGAACAGAATTTTGGAACCTGGAAAGGCGATTCGTGGAAGACCGGCGGCGCGTCGGCCTGGGTCACGGGTTCGTATGATGCGGATCTGAACCTCTTGTATTGGGGCATCGGAAATCCGGGGCCGGATTGGAATTCCAGTTCACGAACCGGCGCCAACCTGTACTCCGATTGCGTGGTCGCAATGGATGCCGATACCGGGAAAGCTAAATGGTTTTACCAGTTCACTCCGGGCGACGAGTGGGACTTCGATTCCGTGCAAGTGCCGGTGCTCGCGGACTTGAACTGGAAGGGTTCGCCGCGCAAAGTCATGCTGTGGGGCAATCGCAACGGCTTTTTCTATGTTCTC
>DATJEI010000325.1:0-7231 GCA_035496735.1 Bryobacteraceae bacterium
GTATATGGAGGACAAACCGGCTACTCGCTGCTTTCGCAATTGGACCGTCAACTCCATTCGTGCGTGAGCACAGTAGAGGCCATAGATACACTCGATAACTCTAAAATCACCCTCTATCGGAGCTTGGCTTCGCGTTTTCCCAGTGCTATAGCTCAGGCGCTGACGCTAAAGACCCTGAATATTTGTCTCGCAAAATATCATTACGAAGCCCGTAATGCGTCGCTTTTATCGCGCCCTTTTGGAATTGTTGTCGACCCTTCGAACGTATGTCAGTTAGCGTGCCCCGGCTGTGTGCACTCGGAACGCTCCGAAGCCCTCAAACTGTTCGATTGGCCCAAGGGCACACTCACGCAGAATTGCTTTTCGCAACTGCTCGAAGTCTACGGTTCCCATGCCATCGGCGTCTATTTTTGCGACTACGGCGAACCTCTGCTCAACCTCAATACGCCAAAATTAATCCGCATGGCGAAACAGTATCTGCTAGGAACAGCCCTCTCCACGAGTTTCTCCGTTGCCAAATTCGACGCGGATGCCTACGTTGAATCCGGTCTCGATTTTATGGTTGTTTCGATCGATGGCGCGACACAGCCCGTGTACCAGCAATTCCGTCGCAACGGCAATTTGGAACTGGTGTTTGGCAATCTTCGCAAGCTGGCAGAAGCCAAACGAAAGCGCGGCAAAAAAACGCCGGTCGTGTCGTGGAATTTTCTGGCGTTTCAGCACAATGCTCACGAGATTCCCCTGGCGCAGCGCCAGGCGCGGCAACTAGGCGTCGATCAATTCCGCGTCGTGTCTCCATTTGGCGTAGAGTGGGACGACCCAGCCATTCGCCCGGCCACCGTAAAAGCGGGAGTACGGCGATTTAACTGGTCCACGACGACCAACTTGCCGCAGAATTGGAATCCATTCCCCGAAAACCTGGAAAACGAGGCGATTGAGCGGTCCTTTGAGAACCCGTGGGACCGGCGGCTGATTCGCGGCGAAGCGACCACCAAAGGCCATACGTGCCAATGGCTGTATAAGAATATCGTGATGGATGCGACAGGCAGGATCATGCCCTGCTGCGGCGCCCCACGGCCGGAGGCAAATCTGGTATTCACAAACATCGCGGCCGGGGGCCCCAATGCCTTCAATTCTCAAAAGCACTTGGAAGCGCGGCGGTGGTTCTCAGCTCCCGGAAACATTTCTGATAGCAGCCCTTACTGCGTCAAATGCGAATGGGACCACGATGTGGTGAATATTGGCAGCTCGGAAATTCGGCGCTATTTCCGTGCCGCGGATGCTGCATTCTTCGATCGACGGACTTTGCGGCTCCTCTCCGATTGGTAATCCTGATCAACCTCGCGCGACGCGGGTGCGAGGCCAAACTGCCCGCCACGCCGGCGCGAGGGCTACCGCTAGCGCGGGTACGGGTGCCCGCGCAGCGCGGTAAACGCGCGATAAATCTGCTCGGCCAGCACCACCCGCGCCAGTTCGTGCGGCATGGTCATCGGCGATAGCCCCAGAAGCAAATCCGCGCGCGGCTTCCACTCCGCGGGCAGGCCATCGGCGCCTCCGATGAGAAAGACCATGTCACGCCCGTCGCGCTCGGCGTTCTCCACCAGCGAAATGAACCCGGCCGAATCCAGCGCGCGGCCGGTGGGGTCGAGCAGAATCTTCGCGGCCGTGGGATGCTTGACCCAGGGATCGAAGCGCAGCGGGTGAATCTCACGCATCTCGCATTTGGCGAAACGCGTGGAGCGCTTGATATACTCCTCGGCCATGGCATTGGCGTGCGTATCGCGCGCCTTGCCGATGTAATAGAGCAGGAGTTTCACGCGGCTACGGTTACGCTTTGCGGAAGAACGGAATCCCGTTGCGGTCCTCAACGAAATCCACGCGATCGCCGATGACTACCCGCTCACCCTCAATGCGCGCCGTCAGACGTCCGCCTTCTTCGAGCGACACGATTGCCAATTGATATGGCGCGTCCGCGACGAACTGCTCCGGCGCAGCATGAACTACGGTCTCGGTATAAACGACGCCGCTCTTCACGCCACCCCCAGAATCGTCACCACGGCGGTGGCCCCGGACCCGCCCAGGTTCTGCGCCAGCCCAAGCGAATGTCTCGCCAACTGACGCTCCCCGGCCTCACCGCGCAGTTGGTAGACCAAGTCGCAGATCTGTCCCACGCCGGTCGCGCCGACCGGATGTCCCTTGGACTTCAAGCCGCCGCTGGTGTTGATCGGCAGCGGCCCGGCCAGTCGCGTGCAGCCTGCCAGCGCGTACGGACCGCCCTCGCCCTTTTTCACAAATCCGAGATCCTCGGTAGCGATAATCTCGGCGATGGTGAAGCAATCGTGCACTTCGGCGAATTGGATATCCTGCGCCGTGACGCCGGCCATTTTGTAAGCCTTCTGCGCCGCAGCGGACACGGCGCGAAACGTCGTGATGTCGTCCTTCTGATCGAGCGCCACGTAATCGGAGGTCTGCGCGACGGCCAGCACCTTCACCGGCTGGTCAGTAAACTCCGGGGCGCGCTCCAGGGGCGCGATCAACACCGCAGCCGCGCCGTCGCTGATCAGCGAGCAATCGAAGACGGTGAGCGGCTCGGAAATCGGCTTGCCCTTGAGCGCCTGCTCCATGGTGATGACCTTGCGCATGTGAGCCAGAGGATTCTTGGCTCCGTTCTCATGGTTCTTCACGGCGACAGCGGCCAGCATTTCCCGCGTCGTGCCGTACTGATACATGTGCCGCCGCGCGATCATCGCGAACAGTGCCGGGAACGTTGCCCCTGCGCGAACTTCACCGCAAGTGTCGCCCGCCCCCGCCAGAATCTCGGTGACCTTAGGCGTGGTCTGCGAAGTCATCTTTTCGACCCCGGCTACCAGCACCACGTCGTTCAGCCCTGCGGCGACGCTCGATACTGCGTGATAGAAGGCGGAGCCGCTCGAGGCACAGGCCGCCTCAAAGCGCGTGCACGGAACGCCGGTGATGCCCATTGCTCCGGCAATATAGGGGGCCAAATGGTTCTGTCCCACGAAAGACGGCCCCGCAAAGTTGCCCAGATAATAAGCTTCTACTTGTGAAGGACTTACATGGGCGTCCGCCAGGCACTTCTGGCCCGCCTCCACCGCCAGCGAGCGCAGATCCCGGTCGGGGAACGCGCCAAAAGCCGTCTTGCCGATGCCGATAATTGCTACAGGCCTCATATATGATTAGGATAGCGCCGCCGATAGAGCAGCGAGGGAAGTGATTGAGGCTGCACACTTGGGCTGCCTGGATCGTCATGTTGGTGAGGGGCGAGAATGCCCGAACCAGCAATGAGCGCGCTAGCGGCGACATTTGAAAGACAGATGAGCGAGACCCCAGGCTCGGCCCGCTATGATGCGTCAACGCTCGCCTCGGAGGCACAAAGCCGGTTTGTGTCCGAGAACATGCGCCGCGTGTTCCTGCTGATCTACCGGATCGTGGGCGACGTGTCCGACGCTCAGGACCTCACCCAGGAAGCTTTCATCAAAGCGCTGCAGCGGCAGGACCAGCTAAAGGATCTGGACAAAGCCGCGCACTGGCTGTCGCGTATCGCCAGTAACACGGCTATCGATTTCCTGCGCCGGTCGGGCCGCGTGAGTTTTTCCGAACTCGACGAGATGCCTGAGCCGGTGGCGGTATCTTCCATGGAGAGCCCCGAGCAGATGGTTCTTCGGACCGAGCGCCGCGAGTACCTGGAAGCGGGGCTGGACATTCTGACCTACCGGGAGCGGACCGCGCTGCTGCTGCGGGACGTTGAAGATCTCCCGGCTGAACAAGTGGCCGAGCGATTGAACTGCTCCAAGGCGACAGTACGCTCGCACATTGCCAACGCGCGCGTTAAACTGCGGAAACATTTCGCGCGGCTGCAGAAGCGGGGCCTGGCATGACGCACCCCCCACAATCCGACTTGGCGCTGTGCGCGACGGGCGACCTGCCACTGTGGCGCCGGCCCCTCGTGTGCCTGCATTTGGCCGGTTGTGATGGCTGCCGCAGTTGGGTGGCGGCTTTCAATAGCGATCGGGAATCTATTCGCCAGCTCGCGGACGAAATGCCGCCGGGTGTGAATTGGGATCGCATGGCGGCGGAGATGTCGGCCAATGTCCGGGTGGGCCTGGAGGCTGGCGAATGCGTGGCTTCGCGGGTCCGCAAGCCTACGGTAGCCATCGGATGGCGAGTCGCCGCCGCGACCGCCGGAGTCGCGATTCTGCTGGTGAGCGCCTGGTGGCTGAACATGCCGCGCGCGGATAGCATCGCTTTGGGCCGGGCGATGCAGAAGATTGCGCAGGCCGGGCCTTGGAGCGGGGGTAGTCGGGCGCTCGAAGACCGCGAACCGACGGTTGAAGTTTCCGCGTCCGGAATTCAGTTGCAGCAGAATGGCGGCACGCTGGGCATGTCGCAGGGACGAGAGCGGCCGGTGAATGTGACGCTAAGCGTGCAGGGATCGGCGCGGGCGCGGTATATCGATGCGGACACCGGTCAAATCACCATTACAGGCGTGTATGCGCAATAGAATTTTGCCGCTGTTGCTGGGAGCAAGTGCGCTGGCATTCGGCCAGTTCGGTCCGCAGAACGTTACACAGCAGAGTTTGGCGCACAAGATCGATTTCCCGCACGATGCGCCGGTGACCCTAGCGGGTGACGAATGGGGCGGTTCCGCGGCCACGGTGCGCGGCGGCGCTTATGCGATCGACGTCCGCGTGGCGCTCTCTCTGCGCAATGCCAGCCAGCGCCGTATCCGGGGCATCACGCTGGCCGTGCTCGCGCAAGAAGCTACGCCGGGCGGGAAAGGTTCGATCTCGGTGCCCAGTCTGGACGTTGCGCCGGGCGAAACATTTTCAGTGCACGGCGATTTACACCTGTTGCGGCCGATTGCGGCAGGCGCAAGCCCCATGGTCGAAATCAGCCTCGATGGCGTTCTGTTCGACGACCTGAATTTCTACGGTCCGGATAAGCTGCAATCGCGGCGGACCATGATGGTTTGGGAATTGGAAGCCCGCCGCGACCGCCAGTTCTTTAAGGCGCTGCTGGAGCACGGCGGGCGCGACGGATTGCAGAAAGAATTGCTGGCCAGCTTGGCGCGGGATGCCGACCGGCCGCAGTTCGGGGTGCAAATGGTGCGGGGGCGCGCAACCAATACCGCAACTGAGCGCGACCTGCAGTTCGCCTTTCTGAAATTTCCTGACGCTCCCGTGGAACCGACCAGTGGAATGGCGCGCATTGCGGGCAATGAGGCGCGGGGACCGAAGTTGGTGGTCCATAATCGTTCCCCCCGCGTGATCCGCTACCTGGAGATGGGCTGGATTGTGCGGGATTCGCAAGGGCGCGAGTTTCTGGCGGCGTCCTTGCCGTCGGAGACGCGCCTGCCGCCCAGCAGTTCCAGCCAGCTTCTGCAGGATGCGGCGTTGCGCTTTGACCCGCGCACTTCCGTCGAAAGCATGACGGGTTTCGTATCCAGCGTGGAATTCGCCGATGGCTCGATATGGATTCCCAGCCGCGCCGAACTGGACGATCCCATGCTGCGCCGGCTCATCGCGCCTTCGCCCGAGGAACAGCGCCTGGTGCAGATTTACCGCAAACGCGGCGTCAATGCGGTGGTCGAAGAGCTGAAGAAGTTCTAAATGAAGTTCTACCAAAAACCCACCTGTTCCACCTGCCGCAAGGCGAAGAAGTGGCTCCAGGAACAAGGCGTGAAGGTCGAGGAGATCGATCTCAACTCAGGCCTCAGCGAAGGTGAGATCGAGAAACTGATCGGCACGCGGGATTACACCAAATTCTTGAACTTCCGCAATGAGCTGTATCGCGAACGCAAGATGAAGACCAATCCTCCGCCGCGTGCCGAGGCGATCAAACTGATGTCGAAGCATCCCAACTTGATCCGGCGTCCGATTCTGGTCCAAGGGTCCAAAATCGCGCTGGGCTTCGATGAAGAGCAGTTCCGCGACCTGACGGCGCGCTAACGAACCGCTAACCCACGACGATAAGCCCTGCGTGGGAAGTTCGCCCAAGCCTTATCTGACCTTTCGCGTGGCTCGCCAGGATCTGGCAATGGAGGCGGCTTGTATTCGCGGGATCTTGCCGCTTACCGACCTCGAGCCAGCGGCCGCCGGGCGCAGCGGGTTGCTGGGAATCACCAGTCTGAAGGGTCAAGTGGTGAGCGTCATCGACCTGCGCCGCAGACTGCAGCTGCCGCACGCCAGCCAGGGCAGCCAGCCGAAAATAGTAGTTTTGGAGTTGACGGCAGGCACCCGCCAGCACCTGCTGGGCTTCGTGGCGGATCGGATTTCCGACGTGGTGGTTTATCGCGACCGCGATCTGCGCAGTGGCGCATTGCGCGGCAAAGGGCGCCCCCGCAAACTGGTCGATTTCGATCAACTGGTCAGTGAGAACGAACTGGCGGCTTTGTGTACACTCAGCCCTTGAGTCCGTCGAAAGCCTGCTCAATTTCTTTTTTGGCTTCAGGCGTAATGGCAGTCAGCGGGAGACGCGGAGGACCGCCGTAATAGCCGTTCAAATCCATGGCGTATTTCAAGCCCGGTATCCCGTATTTAACCGTCACGAGTTGGGCCGCGCGCAAGATGCGGTTCTGCCAGTCCATGCCGGCCGCAAACTCGCGCGAGCGATGGGCTTCCCAGATGCTTATAGTCGCATAGGGCGCCGCATTGGCAAATGCCAGCACCGCACCCGCGCAGCCAATCGCCAGCGACGGTGCAAGAATAGGCGCCGAGCCGGTTAATACCTGAAAGCCCGGTTCGACATCCTTGATCATCTGGATGCACTTTTCCAGACTGCCCGAACTTTCCTTAATTCCAAAAATATTTGGGTGATGCGACAGCGTAACAACCGCTTCCGCTGAGATATCGACGCCGGTGACTTGCGGCCAGTTATAGATCATCACCGGGATCTTTACCTGATCCGCGACGGCGCGGAAGTATAGAATCTGGGCATCCATTTTATGCACCAGGTTCTTGTAATAGTGCGGCGTGCGCACCATCGCAGCCTTGTAACCGCGTTCGGCGGCGGCGTTCGTGAGCGCAACCGTTTCGCGGACGCTCTCCATGCCGGTCCCGCAGACCAGAATCTTGTCCGACGCGGCGTACTCCGCCACCCACTCCCATAACTGGAGCTTCTCCTCAGTAGTCAGATAGACGCTTTCGCCGGTCGAGCCACAAACCACGTAGCCGGTAAGACCGGTGCGATTCCACTTCTCGACGTTGTGCTG
>DATJEI010000326.1:0-7351 GCA_035496735.1 Bryobacteraceae bacterium
GCAGGGCTTCGTCCGTGTTCCTGTCCAGCAGCGCGGAGCGGAGATTCCCCAAGCCCAGCATAATTGCCGAGAGAACTTGCCCGACCTCATCATGAAGTTCGCGGGAGATTCTTCTGCGCTCACTCTCCTGCGCGGAAACCAGCTCCGCTGAAAGGCGCTTCAATTCCTGTTGCGTGCTGACAACTTCGGTAAAGCGAAGCTGCGATTCATGTTCCAGGCGCAGCAGCCACCACACCGCAATTCCCGCGAGGGCGATGCCGCCCAATACAGTAAGCACCAGCAGAACCAGCAACTTCAACCGGAACGAAGAAAGCAGTACGCTGACCGCGGCGCTGCTGGCTTCCAACTGACTTTCGGTGATTTGCTGAATGCGATCGGCCAAGCTGAGCGCGCTCATCCGGCGCGGCAGCAATTCGTCCTGCATGAATGCCGAGGCACGGGCATGGCGCTCATTGGCGGTCCAGTCTAAAACCGGGGCGATCGCGTTCAGGTACGCCGCTAAACTCTGGGAGAGTTCCCGGAAGGGCTCGCGTTCGGTAGACGGAACCAGGGCTTGATACTCGGCAATTTCGTTTTCGATCTGCAGTCGGGTTTCGAGAAATTGGCGCCGGTCATCAGCGGCCCGCGCATCGCTCGAATCCAGCAAGAAATCGCGGACATGCGTGCCGGAGGTGTAGATACTCGATCGCAGTTTTTGCAGAACCCCGTCGCGAGAGACGTAATCCTGGCGGATCTTCTCCTCGCGAACCTCGATCTGCGACAGGAAAGAGATTGCGCTCAGACCAAAGAAACCCAACAGCAATAAAAGTCCGCCGAAGCCGGCGAAAAGTAGAAATCTGGTCTGGCGATGAGAGGATCCTTGACGCAGCGTAAGCGATGACCCTCTTTCCATCTTCAAAATACCGTCTCCCCTAATTATAGTCGTGATATTTCAGAGCCTTCGCTACGGTCGGAGACAGCTGTTCTGCAAAATTTCGAAAGGATTCAGCGATGAAATCCTGTAGCCACTGTATTCCCTCGCTTTACCACAACCGATAAAGTTCCCTTATGAGGTACGTTATCAAACTCGCCGTACAGCCGATGCGGATAGGGGACGGCTCGCGCCATACAGTATCCGCCGAACATCGCACGAGAGATCAGACGAAATTCGGCGGTATCATGTATTGTTGCATCTATCAGCTTATATGTTAAGAACGCGCTTGCATTTCTTTACCGCGTTTGCCGCGATCCTATTTCTGTCAATTAAGCTGGTCTCGTCCTATATCCGGCCAGACCTTTCGCCCAAGTCCAGCGACTGGGAAAGCACCGAATATGTTGGAGGTACCACGGCCGTTCACGACTGTGCGAAAGTGCGACGCTCGAAAGCCACCCCGGATGGACAATTATGATACCCGTCCGCAAGCCCCCTTCCCTAATACCTGCGATTCTGCTCACCGGAATAGTATCCATCATTTTCCAATCCTGTTCCCAAAGCTCGCACGCCGACTCACCCGGGTCAAAATTGAGCGAAGCCCCTACCGTGGCGGTCGCGAAGGCCACCATTGAAGATCTATCGCAAGGAATGATTCTGACCGCGGAGTTCAGGCCGTTTCAGGAGGTCGATCTCATGGCGAAGGTTGCCGGCTACGTGAAAAAAATATACGTCGACGTGGGTGACCGAGTCAAAGAAGGCCAACTACTGGCGATTCTCGAGGTCCCCGAGATGGCCGACGACCGGGCGAGAGCCCAGGCAGGAGTGGATCGGAGCCAAGCAGAGGTCGCGCGGGCTAAAGACCAAATCCAGCAAGCCCAAGCCGCCCACGACATTGCGCACCTTTCCTACACCAGACTCTCTGAAGTTTCCAAGCAAAAAGCTGGGCTGGTTGCCCAGCAGGAAATTGATGACGCTCATAGTAAGGACCTGATAGCCGAGGCCCAGCTTTCGGGGGCCAGATCTAATCTTGCGGCAGCAGAAGAACAAGTACATGCCAGTAGCGCGGAATTGCAGAAAATCAAGACGCTATTCGACTACACTCGCGTCACTGCGCCCTTCGCCGGAGTGGTCACTAAGCGCTACGCGGATACAGGCTCGATGATTCAGGCCGGCACAGCTTCGAGCAGCCAGGCGATGCCGCTAGTGAGACTGTCGGAGAACAGCTTGCTCCGTTTGATTCTGCCGGTCCCGGAATCGGCGGTGCCGACGGTCCACATCGGCCAGCAAGTGGAGGTTCGCGTGAAGACGTTGAATCATAGTTTTACCGGGCGGGTGGCCCGGTTTGCCGAAAAAGTGTCGTCGGCAACACGTACCATGGACACCGAAGTGGATGTTCCGAATCCCAGCCTGGTTTTGATCCCCGGAATGTACGCCGAGGTGGATCTCACCCTTGAAAAACGCAATCGCGCACTAACTGTTCCAATTCCCGCCGTGGACTTGAGCAGCGACGAGTCTTCGGGCCAAGTCACTGTAATCACGCCGGAGAATCGAGTTGAGATTCGAAAAGTGAATCTGGGACTTCAAACGGCAGCCAATATCGAGATACGGTCCGGCTTGCGCGAGGGGGACTTAGTGGTGACAAGCAACCGCGCAAGCCTTCGCGCCGGCCAAGAGGTCCGTCCCAGGCCAATTGATATCCGCGTCCAAGCCATGCCTTAATCCCATGTCTCGCTTTGCTATTCGCACGCCTTATTTTATTGTAGTTGTCGCGCTGATTATCGCCGTTGTCGGCGGCACTGCACTAGTGCGTATGCCGATCGACATGTTTCCGAACATCAATATCCCAATGGTGGTTGTCGCAACCTTTTACAATGGGATGCCACCGGAGCAGATCGAAACCGATATCACGAGCCGCTTTGAACGACAATTCACTCTTGCGAGTGGGATTGAGCACATTGAATCCCGATCGCTCCCCGGTGCGAGCGTCATTCGAGTTTACTTTCAGCCCGGTACGAATGCGGACTCTGCGGTCGCCACGGTTTCAAATCTTGCCTTGGCGCAATTGCGGCGTCTTCCGCCCGGCACATTGCCACCAGTTGTATTAAAGTTTGACGCTTCAAGCCTTCCCGTCTGCCTAGTCACGGTGGGAGGAGAAGGTTTCAATGAAACACAGTTGCGTGATCTGGCGCAATTCACGGTCCGCAATCAGATGGCTAGCGTCCCCGGAGCCAGTGTGCCGCAGCCTTTTGGGGGTGGTTACCGGCAGATCATGGTGTACGCGGATCCATACAAACTGGAGGCGCATCAGCTCAGTCTCATGGACGTGGTCCGGACGGTGAATCGCTCCAACCTGATTCTGCCTGCTGGAGACGTGCCGATCGGCTCGCTCGACTACAACATCTATACCAACAGTCAGCTCCCTAGTATTGAGGAAATTGATCGGTTGCCCCTTAAGGTTGTCGGCGGATCGATTGTCCGGGTTGACGACGTGGGCTACGCTAAAGACTCCCGTCAGATCTTGACCAGCATCGTGCGAGTGGACGGCAAGCGCTCGGTCTACACTCCGGTCCTCAAGCAAGGTGGTGATACTAACACGATAGCCGTTGTGGATGGCGTGCGCAACGTCGTGAAGCACTTAGTGGACGTACCCAAGGAACTCTCCACAAACGTGCTATTCGACCAATCGCGCTTTGTCAAAACCGCTATCCGGACGCTACTCGATGAAGGGGCGATCGGCCTGTTCCTGACCTCGATAATGATCCTGGTCTTTCTCGGGAGCATGCGCGCCACTTTGGCGGTATTCTTCTCTATTCCACTTTCGGCATTGGCCACGTTCATGGCGCTCTCACTCGGCGGAGGAACCGTCAATAGCATGGTGCTGGGTGGCTTGGCGCTGGCGTTGTCGCGCCTGATTGATAACTCGGTGGTAGTGCTCGAGAATATCTACCGGCATCTGGAGCTGGGTGAGGAAGCGGAGGTAGCTGCCGAGAAGGGCGGCCGCGAAGTCGCCCTGCCGGTGCTGGCCGCGACGCTGACCACTGCCGTGGTGTTTTTTCCGGTGACGTTTCTCTACGGCGTCAGCCAGTTTCTGTTCTCGGCGCTGGCGCTCGCAGTGGTGCTCGCGCTGTTCGCCTCTTACGCCGTCGCCATGACGGTGGTGCCGTTGTTCTGCGCCCGGTTCATCAAGACTGCCTCGCATCATGGAACCCCGTCCTCCGAAGAGCCAGTCGAGGTGGAGCTGAAAAGCAAGCACGACCGCTGGCGCTTTGGCGAGCGCTTCAACATTTGGTTCAACGACCGATTTGAATCGTTCCTGCGCATCTACGATTTGCTCGTCGGAGGTGCCCTCCGCCACCCGTGGCTCACGGTGGGGCTGTGTGGCGCCTCCTTCGTAGCGAGTCTGGCCTTGTTCCCGCTGTTAGGCCTGTCGTTTTTCCCGCGCACGGATGCGGGCATGTTCGCCATAAACGTGAAGGCGCCCTCGGGTTCGCGTATCTCCGTCACCGAAAAAGAAGTAGCCAAAGTGGAGGCACTGATTCGGCAGATCATCCCGCCGACTGATCTCGGTGTGATTCTTTCAAATATCGGTGTAACGCCTGGTTTTTCCTCCATTTACACTAGCAATTCCGCGCAGCACACGGCGTTCGTCCAGGTCGGCTTGAAAGACGCCCACAAAGTGGGCAGCTACGAATATATGGCCCGCGTGAAACGGCGCATCGCAGAGGAACTTCCAGAACTGAACACGTACTTCCAATCAGGAGGAATGGTCGATGCGGTGCTCAACCTGGGTCTGCCCGCGCCTATCGACGTGCAGGTAGCCGGCTCGAATCTGGCGCTCTCCCATGACACCGCGCTGAAGCTCGCCACGGAAATCCAGAAAATTCCAGGAGTCGCGGACGTATTCGTACCGCAGGATGTCGATTATCCGGCACTAAAACTGGACGTGGACCGCACGCGCGCAAGCGAGCTCGGACTGGATCAGCAGGAGGTCGTCGGAAACCTCATCACGGCCCTCAGCAGCAACCAGATGATCGCGCCCAGCTATTGGGTCGATCCAAAATCGGGGCAAGATTACATGTTGACGGTCCAGTACACGGAGGGCCAGGTCGAAACGCTCGCTGACCTCAGAGCCATCCCATTGCGTGCTTCCGGAAGCCTGCTTCCTACGCGCCTCGATACAATCAGCTCGGTGAAACGGGTTCTTGCGCCGACTGAAGTAGACCACTACCAGATCCGCCGTGTTACGGACATCTATGTCCGCCCGCTGGGCGAGGAATTGGGGAGCATCGCGGATCGAATTGATGCGATCATCGCGCAAGCCAAAATTCCAGAAGGACTCAATGTGACGCTGCGCGGGATGGTGCAGGGCATGCGCGCGTCGTTCCGCAGCTTTGCTCTCGGACTCATACTATCCGTAGTTCTGCTGTACCTCATTCTGGTAGCGCAATTCCGTAGTTTCATCGACCCGCTCTTGATTCTATTAGCTGTTCCGCCGGGGT
The DNA here is from genome assembly GCA_035496735.1 of Bryobacteraceae bacterium. Classification (GTDB taxonomy): domain Bacteria; phylum Acidobacteriota; class Terriglobia; order Bryobacterales; family Bryobacteraceae; genus Palsa-187. The sequence goes on from DATJEI010000326.1 coordinate 5,413, forward strand.
TGACGGGCGTGCTCCTCACGCTTTGGCTCACGAGTACGACGCTGAATGTGATGTCGCTGATGGGCGTCGTAATGCTTACCGGGATCGCGGTTTCTAACAGCATTCTGATCGTCGAATTCACCAGGCAATTGCGTGAGGAGGGCATGCAAGTTCACGAAGCCGTGGCGATGGCATGCCGCGTCCGTCTGCGGCCAGTGCTAATGACCTCCCTGGCTACCATCATTGGCCTCTTGCCCATGGCCCTTAAGCTAGGTGAAGGTAGCGAGAGCTATGCGCCTCTTGCCCGTGCACTCTTAGGCGGGCTTGCACTCTCGGTTTTACTTACTGTGTTCCTTGTACCAGCTGCCTATTTGTTAGTCCACGGCAAAAGGACCGTTAGCAGTGCGTCTTGAGCCGGACAATCCCCCAGCCTGGCAGCATGTACTGCATCAGCGCAGCATCTCACTTAGCCTATCGCATGTTTCTTATCTATCAATTTTGTCAACGCACACAGACTGTCGAGATAATGCGTAGAATCCGGCTGCCTAGAATTAAAGCAGTTTCCGTGCTGGTCCTGTCGGCCGGGAGCGTGGCATATGCGGCCCAGGCTCCCGCCGCTCCGCCGTCCCAACTTCCCGCTTCTCCCACTGTGCCCCAAACTTCGCCGGCCACCCTTCCCTCTGCCCCCGCGGCGCCGGGCCAAGCAGTTCTTACTCTGCCCCAAGCCACAGCAATGGCGATCCAGAATCATCCGCAGATTGCGGCGGCTCGGCAAACGGCTGCATGGGCCAACCAGCGGATCACGGAAACGAGAGCTCCCTTCTACCCGGTGGTCAACGGCGAGATCACCGGCGGGCAGGGTCTTGCTCAGAGCCGTCTTGGCGCGGGCGCTCTTTCCGCATCGCAGCTCTTCAGCCGGGCCGGACTGGGACTTCAACTCACGCAACTGGTCACCGACTTCGGAAGAACCAAGAGTCTGGTCGCACAATCGCAGTTTCAAGCTCAAGCGGCCGACCAAAACACGCAGGCGACGGTTTATGACACCGTGCTCGGAGTCAACCGCGGATATTTTGGTGTCCTGCAAGCGCTGGCGTACGTCACGGTTGCGAATGAGACCATCCGGGCCCGCCAAACCCTGACGGACCAAGTCACCGCTCTCGCGAATGCCAACCTCAAATCTGCTTTAGACGTTAGCTTCGCCAATGTCAATCTTTCCGAGGCAAATCTGCTTCTGATTCGCTCGCAGGATGCGGTGGAACAAGCCTATGCGGACCTGGCTCGCTCGCTGGGACAAGAACAAGTTGTCCGCTACCAGTTGGCCAGTGTTGCCCCCCCGCCGGCTCCGCCCACGAGTCCCGACCCCTTGATTGTCGAAGCGATTCAGAACCGGCCGGAGCTGCGGAATGTGAGATTCCAGTTACAGGGAGCGCAGTCGTTTGAGAAGGCTGAAGCCGGTCTCTCGCGTCCCAGCGTAAGTTTGGTAGCCGTCGGCGGTGGCTTGCCTTATTTGAATCAGGATCCGCGGGTCGCTCCCTATGGGTACGAAGGGGCGGCCGTGAACGTGGATATCCCGCTCTTTAACGGTCATCTGTACTCGGCGCGGAGGGAGGCCGCCCATTACAACTCCCTGGCAACCAGCGAGCGGCTTCGTAACCTCCAGCAGCAGATTCAGCGTGACGTGCGCTCTGCCTGGATTTCCGCATCCACAGCGTATCAACGCATACCCGTTACCGAACAGCTGATGAAGCAGGCGCAGTTAGCACTGGAACTGGCGCAGGGCCGTTACAATCTGGGCCTGGCATCTATCGTCGAGATCACGCAGGCACAACTCAATTTGACGCAGGCTCAAATTGAGAATGTGTCGGCGACTTACGACTATCAAATCGCTTACGCCCAGTTGCAGTACACCGTCGGTTCCTTGCGCTAACCCGGTTTATCGATTGTTCGGGAATCCAGGCTC
>DATJEI010000327.1:0-12312 GCA_035496735.1 Bryobacteraceae bacterium
GCCCCATCTTGCGCGCGGCGACAGCGATCGACAGCGCGCCCCGCACCGGACGTAGCGTCCCGTCGAGCGAAAGCTCGCCAATGAACAAATGATCGTCGGGAGGTGTCACCACGCCCATTGCCCCCAGTATCCCCACCGCCATCGGCAGATCGAATCCCGCGCCTTCCTTCTTAAGGTTGGCCGGCGCCAGATTAATGGTTACCGATTTATTGGGGTACCCGAAGCCTGAATTAAGCATCGCGCTCTTAATGCGCTCCCGGCTCTCGCGCACCGCCAAATCCGGCATGCCAACGGTTATGAAATCCCGGCCCGCGCCAGGGTACATATCCACCTCGACGTCGATAAAATGCGCGTCGATGCCAAACACCGCGGCCGAACGGGTGCGGGAAAGCGCCACTTAGGGAAGCCCCATCACTCATAAGTGGCGCGAGGGTCGGATTATTCGCAGAGTTTTGCTACCTTGGGGTCAAATGTGCCGGAATATCAAGACGCTCTTCAACTTCGATCCGCCAGTCACTCAGGAGGAGGTTCGAGCAGCTTCACTCCAGTTCGTCAGAAAAATCAGCGGCCTGAATAAGCCGTCGAGAGCAAACGAAAGCTCGTTCCTCGCGGCAGTCGACGAGATTGCCGCCGTCTCCACTCGCCTGCTTCGTTCGCTCGAAACGACGGCCCCACCCAGGAATCGGGAAGAGGAAGCGGCAAAAGCCAGAGCTCGCGCCCTTGAAAGATTCGGTGCTTAAACTTGGGTGCTTAACTTCGGTGCTTAACTACGCACGTGCGGCGACATCCCGAATCCTAGTTAGTCGACCGGCGGTTTAGAAAGCGCGCCCTTCACTATCGGGATTGTAGTCAGGACACCCACTGCCAGAAGCGCCCATCCTGCACCTTTCCGTTGATCTCTATTGAGTCGATCCGAAATCAGCAGACCGAGGCCGGTGCCTAGTGCAACGCGAGTTCCAGCGATCAATATGATCTCCGGGACCGTAAACCCTCTCTTTGTTAAAGCCATATAGCCCTAAAGCGCCTTGCAGCCGATGATTCGCAGCCGACGCACGAATTTTGGCCTACGCACCGGTCGGCGACTTGATACTTCCGTTCTTCGCGTTCTTAATGATGTTATCCGCGGCGCGATACGCGAGCGCAGAGATGGTGCACGTCGGATGGTTGCGGGCGCTGGTGACGAAACTGCTTCCGTCCACCACATAAAGGTTGGGCACGTCGTGCGCGCGGTGGAATTTATCCACCACTGAAGTCTTGGGATCATTGCCCATGCGGCAGCCGCCCATGGTATGTCCCATCGCCCGCTCCTCGCTGACCGGGTCGGCCCACTTCTTGACGGCGCCCGCGGCCTCGATGAGCTCCAAAGCACGCTCCCGGAAAAACGCCTTGTTCTTCATATCGTCGGGATGGTCTTTATAAGTGACGCGGATGGCTGGCAGTCCCCAGGCGTCCTTCACGTCCGGGTCGAGCGTGACATTGTTGGTTTCGAGCGGCAGGCAGGTTAGGAAGCCCTGCATGGTAAGGTAGCGGTCAAAGTCATTGCGCAAGGCCTTTTTGTATTCGGCGCCCCACGTCGGCGTATCCGGCGACATTCCGCCCAGCGCGAAGCCGATGGGCGTCGAATTCCCGCGAGCATCGATCCTGCCGCCGCCGTAATACCCGCGCTTGGGATCGGAGTTGTAGAAATCCTCAATGGCCCGCGTCGTGGTCACGCTTTTGTATTCGTTCAATTCGTGATCCATCATTCCATGCGCGCTGACGCCGCAGCCCGGCAGAAAATACTTGCCGACCACGCCGTTGGAGTTCGCCAGTCCGTCCGGGAATCGGCTGGACTTGGACATCAGCAGCAGGCGCGGCGAACCCAGTCCGTTGCCGCATACGATCACCGCCTTGGCCTTCTGAAACACTTCTTTCCTATTGGCGTCGAAGTACACCGCACCGGTGACCCTGCCGGCGCTGTCCACCGAAATCTCGCGCACAAAGGAGTTCGGCCGAAGCTCACACTTGTTGGATCTCTCGACAATCGGAATCACGCTTACCAGCGCGCTCGATTTCGCGCCAACCTTGCATCCGAACCCGGAACAATATCCGCAGTGAATGCAGGCCGAGCGGCCACGATAGGCTTGCGACAGCATTGCTACCGGCACCGGAACCGCGTGGTAGCCCAACTTCTTTGCCGCCCGCTCCATCAGCACCCCGGAGGATTTATTCGGCATGGGAGGCAGCGGGTAGGGCTTGGATCGCGGCGACTCAAAAGGACTCGCGCCGCCCAATCCGGAGTAACCGATTTCCCACTCGACCTTTGTATAGTAAGGTTCCAACTCTGCGTACGTCACCGGCCAGTCATCGAATCCCGTCCCGGAGACGGGGCCGAGAAGACTGCGTTCGTGGAAATCGCTTTCGTGGTGGCGCCAACTGCTGCCGGAGTAGTGAACCGTTCCGCCTCCCACGCAGCGGCCGTATCGGAACCCATTGCTGAGAGTTGCTTTCTCCTGGTCGGTCTGGCGAAACGTGACCGGGTTCGCCTCATCGGAGAGCAGGGAAGAGTGCGACGTCCTTTTCAATTGATCGTATTCAAAATCTTTTTCGCGCAGATAGTCGCCCTGCTCGAGGATGACTACTTGAAAGCCTGCCGCGGTCAATTCCTTGGCCATGATGCCGCCGGAGACTCCGGAGCCGACCACCACAAAATCAACTTGAGTGTTGGGACTGAATTTTGTCATGGCTGGTTAACCTCTTTTGGCCGTCAGCTTGTTGCTCTCGCCATCGTAGTAGCCGAAAGGCGGTGCATAGTTGAACTTGCCTTCGAATCCAATCAGATTCCAGCCGACCTTCCCCTGGTTCCCGCCGTACTCGGGATTCGCCAGGAGCCCGGTGATGGTATGTACCCGGACCTGTGTGAAGAAGGGAGTCTTTTCGATAGCCTTCAGCACCTGGATCTGCTGCGCCGGGGTCAAAGCGCTAAACTTGCCGCCGCTCGGAAAGAGCTCGGCCGTCTTGGCCTGGAGGACTTTCAGGCCCTGAGTGTAGACCGATTGCTTCTTCACATCGAAGGTGGTCAGCGCACTGTCGATGAAATACAGGCACCCGGCTTCGCGAGCACCGGGTGTGTCGTCGGTGGGGACGATTTGGGCGGCCACGCTTTCGACTTCAGCGGCCTGCTCGGCGGAGAAGAATCCCAGCTTGCCCGGCTTGCTCGAGCGGGCAACCTTCTGGGCGTGCTCTTGAGCCGCCAGGATCGCGGGCCATTGAGAAACCAGCCATGCCGAGCTCAGCCCGGTGGCGGAGCCAGCCAGGAACGACCGTCGGGAAGCACCTTGTTTTTTCGGCATTGGTTTTTTCTTGCAACCTCGCCCAAGAACTTTATCATTCGATATTTACGGTGTCAAAGCCCAGCGTGTAAAGCCCAACGTGTAAACAAGCCCAGCGTGTAAACTTGATTTTCGCGCGGATAATGGTCAATTTGACCTTGGATCAGGCCCCGCCGTGCGCGGCCGATGCAGTGAGCCCGGTCTGATCGCGGAACCGCCGGGCTGTAGTGATGCCAAGCGCCACGAAAAGCCCCAGCGCCGCCAGTTGTGGGGATTGCGAACGGCGGTTCGGACTGCGCGGGCGCCAGCACCCGCAGGGGGCGCCAGTCTCCGCTAGGTGCTGGGCCGTAGAGCCGAGGATCGCAACCGCCAGTGCCAACAGCAGGAAATGCTCAACCGGACGGCCGAACTCGGTCACGCTGGTCGCAACTGTGGCGGTCAGAAACAACTTCGCTCCCAGGTCGATATGACACACGCTGTCGGCTATCCTGGTCAAAGCATGGAATACAGAATGTTAGGTAATAGCGGTCTGGAAGTTTCGGTGCTGAGCTTCGGCACCATGACGCTGGGCGGTGAAGGACGCTTCGCCGCGATGGGCAACGTGCAAGTGGAAGAGGCGCGGCGCCTGATGGAAGTCTGCTTTGAAGCCGGCGTGAACCTCATCGACACTGCCGACGCCTACTCCGGCGGCAAATCGGAAGAGGTGGTCGGCCAGGCCCTGGGTGCGCGCCGCAAGGACATCGTCCTCGCGACCAAGTGTTTCTTCCGCATCGAGCCCGGCAATAACAAAACCGGCGCATCCCGCGGCCACATTCTCGAAGCCTGCAACGCGAGTCTCCGCCGATTGGGAACCGACTACATCGATCTTTATCAGATCCACAGTTTCGATTCGTTCACGCCACAGGAGGAAACCCTGCGCGCCTTCGACGACCTGATCCGTGCCGGCAAGATCCGCTATGCCGGCTGCTCCAACCACGCCGGCTGGCAGCTTATGAAGGCGCTGTCCATTTCGGAGCGCCTCGGTATGACGCGCTATATTTCGCAACAAATCAACTATTCGCTGCTGGCCCGCGACGCCGAACATGAACTCGTGCCCTGCGGCCTGGACCAGCGGGTGGGCATCATGGCCTGGAGCCCCCTGCAATCTGGACTCTTATCCGGCAAATTCCGCCGCGGCCAAGGCAAGCCTGCGGAATCGCGGCTGAATACCTTGGAACTCCCCGGCACCATCGATGAGGACCGGCTCTTCCGGATCGTCGACGTTCTGGCGGAGATTGCCGCCCAACGCGGCGTTTCGATTTCTCAAGTGGCGCTGAACTGGGTGACGCGCAAACCTCGCGTCGACACCGTCATCATAGGCGCGCGCAACGAGCAACAGCTGCGCGACAACCTAGCCGCCGCCACTTGGGCCCTTACTGACGCCGAAGTCGAGCGACTCGACGAAGTCAGCGCCCTCCCGCTGCCCTACCCGCACTGGCATCAGCAGCGGTATGCCGGCGATCGCAACCCGCCGCCGAAACACGTACGGTGATGGCGGCTAGTTCACTCTGCCCAGGTACTTATCCAGCCACGCGAGTACTTCGCGCGACAACCGACGTCTACACTCCCGACGGAGTTCTGATTCCAGCAGCCCACGCCGAACTTGTTGACTTTGGTTCCCGGGAGCCAAACTAAATGGAAGAGGAAGTTGAGTTACCTGATGGATCAGCGTCGTCGGTCGCGCGCATCGCTGGGGCAAAGAGGATCCCCGCTGCGTACAATCTCTTTTCTTGGAGAGAATGCGGCCGTCTTCCACTGGCGATCGCGTTTAGATAGCCGGTCGCTGTGTCACGTAGAGAATGCTCGCCATCTCGCTGTCGTCCGCCGACTCAAGCAAGACCCGGCCGCTTGTATCGAAAGCTTCGACATGTCGTAAACCTGCCTCCGCCAATTGAGAACACACGGTGGATCGTGCCGCATAATAATGAAGGCAGGCATACCGATGTCCGGGGTCGTTCAAGAGCGCGTACTCGGAAGTCGTCGTCCGCAGCGGAGCCACGCGAAGGTGGTTCCAAATGCTTAGAACATAACCCGCACAGTTTGCGGCAAGTCGCACGGGATTCGAAGACCACCGCAATTTGGGACCTGCAAATGCTTTCTTATAGCGGATGTTATGACAAGAAAAGACTAAGATGCCTCCCGGCCGGAGCACCCGACAAGCCTCGCCCAGAGCGCGCAGCCGATCCTGGTGCGGCAGCGCATCGATCACATTATCTGTCGCCAAAATGAAATCGAACGATTCGCCAGCGAAAATCGTCAAATCTCGAAAGTCCGCTTGACGGACTTTAATCAGCGGCATCGCTCTTTTCATGTATTCGACCATCACCGGCGAATAATCCACGGCTTGGTAGCGTCGCGCTAGAGGCGCAAGGTAACGCGCGGTGCGTCCAGCCCCGACTCCAATATCCAGCACATCCTTGTTTTGAATGTGAGGCTGATACTTCGATAGACAGATTGACTCCGCTGTTGTGAGACAGTCGGCTAGATAGGAGCGATACACGCGAGGCGAGTAATATACGGCTCGGTTGAGCTTGTCCTGCCGGTTCGAAACAGTGACGCCGGGAAGGGTTGCTGGAATTTCTATGCCTCGCTGGCCGCCCATTGCGTTTCCGAATCTCCATGCCTGCTTTCCGCGTGGCTTTGCCGAAGGACTGCGCCAATTTCGCGATCGATGAGTTCATGAGCCAGCCTTTGCGCCCACAGGGGGCGGAACGTGTGCCCGCCGTTTGCGACTTGAATGCACTGCACGCGGGAGCAGGTTTCGGGCGGCAGTTGCCCTTCCTCTACCATCTCCCGCAGCAGAGGCTCACCCTCCGTAAAGATAAATGTCATTCTGTTGCGATTGCGCTCGATGGCCGACCAGGCCTCTGCCATTCGTGCCCGCGGAATCTGCAGAGGACGACTCTCGTCGCCAGCTTGCATTCTGTCGAGTGCAATGCGCGCCACTTGCTTAATGCTCTCAAAGGGAACTTCCCCCCGCACCAGACGGCACCAGTCTCCCCATTCGCTGAGACCCTTGACGGTGCGCCGTAGTAACCGGCGGCGGTCTACCTCGGGATCCCAAAAGAACAACCGGGGGTTCAACAGGATGGCCGCTCCAATCTCGGGACTGCGAACCGCCGCATGGAAGGCCCAAAACGCGCCCGCACAGAGCCCGACGGCGATAAATCGGCGGACCCCTAACCGGTAGCGTAAAGAGTCCATCGCGATTTGAATTTGTTCCACCATGCGCTCCTGGTATAAGCCTTCTGTGCCGAGGGTTTTGTCGCCATCACTCTCGCCGATCCCCATAAGGTCCAGGCGCAAGGAGGCCACCCCGCGCTTCCCCCAGCGCCGCGCTGCTTCCACCCACATGCGGTTAGGACCCGTGTGGCGGACCGCGCCTGCATTCAGGAATAAAATGCACCATTCAGCGGAAGGCTCGTCAGGCCGGGGCTGTGTCAAAACTCCGAAGAGTGCACCAGACGATCTATCCAGCGTGTGGATGGTCTCGATTATTTCCAGGTCTGCGTCTTCGTACAATGTTTTTGCCTGCTGAGCAATAGCGGGTTTGTCCATCGGCAAATTCGTTGCGTTCACAAATTCGACGATTGCACGCGCGACGGCAATGGGCGGAACCGCTTCGTGCGGCAGGCCCATCATGGCTGCATAACCATTCCCATTCCCGGCCTCTACCGCGCATCCCGAAGATTCGAGAGCGCGGGTTAACTTGGCGTCGACGCAAAGATCATCGCGCGATAACAAAAGTACCCGGTGGCCCGGCATATCGGGAAGGGGCGACAAGACAAGATTTTCCAGAGCGTGCTGAGTTTCGGGAGTGATCAGGAAGCCGCCAATTTCGACCCCCGGTATAAGGGCTGGGGCGGCAGCGTCGCCGTTGCCATACTCGAGACGCTCCATATTGCTGAACGCGCGCAGCTCTCGCAGCATGGCGCGGCCGCTCGCCGTCGCACCCCAAAGAATCAGGTCTTGCAGATTAGACCCGCGCGCCGCTGCGGTCAGCGCGAGCAGCGCACCCAGCCGGATACCGACCACGGTGACGTCTTTCACTCCGGTAACGGCTCGCAGTTTGGTGGCTGCATCGTCAACCGATTGGCTCCACGCTTCGAATAGTCCGGAATCCAGCGCGCTCCCTGAGCTATCGCCGGTCCCCGGAAGATCAAAACGCATCACGGGGATTCCACTCTCGGCCAGTGTCTTCGCCAGAAAACGCAAAGGGCGATAGGAGCACACGTCTTCCCAGCCAAAAGGCGGCACGACGAGCACCCCAGCAGTTCCGCGTGGCGCCTCTGGAATATCGATGTGGCCCAGTAGTGAGTATGCGCCAGAACGGAACCAGAGATGAGTCGTGGTCATGCAATCCTCTCGGGGGCGACTCGCAGGCGGCCTTCGGCATTGATCGCTGTGACCGTAATACTCGAGGGTGCTTGGCCGGACAGCAGCGGGCGTAGCAGGATCCGCCGCCTCACGCCAGGCTCAATTCCGAAATAGGCGTCATCCGGCATCCAACCAGGGGCGAAAGCTCGCACTCCGCATGCAAAACGACCGGTGACGAAAAGCATCTCGATGGTTCCGTCGTCAAGGAAGCGCGCGTCGACTGCCATGTCTAATTCATCAATAGGGCGTCGCTCGGAACTTCGCCCCGCGGGAAAGCGAAAATCTTGCGCGAAGGGAATATCGCCACGCTCCGCGTGTAGGCTCGTCGCAATGAGATCATGTCCCAGAGAGCCAAAACGATAAGCATACGCGGCATCGAAAAAACGCCCAAGAATTTCTTCCACGCCGAACGTCAACGCTGTATGTCCCGGGATAGCGAGCGGGCGTTCGGATTCGGACACTTTGATTTCTCCATTGCGATATAGAGCAACGCGCAGCCATGCTTCCCGGCGCACATCGCTGTCGTTGGCGACGTGAATATCTACGCCATTGAGTCCTTCGTCGGTGGTCCAGATTGCACAGGGGGCCAAAACCCGCTTCAAGAACCAGTAGGGCGCCTTAGGACGGCCCTGAGAATCGAGAATGCCCCAGCCGGCACCCGGCTCCAGATCGGTGCTCCACAGTATGATTCCGCCGTTACACGGGGAGGCCGCGCGGCGCCACTCGCCGAACACTTCCGCCATTACTTCACCCGAAACCATGCGCGACAACTCCCAATAGCGATTTGAGTCGGCATAGCGCAGAGCGAGGGAATCGATCGAATACAGCAGTTTCAAATAATAATCGCGCACATCTTCAAAATCCCAACCCGCGCCGGCATCACGCGGGATGGCCCTTTTCCAAGCTGGATGGGTGGGCGAGATTCCGCCCGGAGTGGTAAGCGCGATGTTGGCCATGAACTCCGGTTCGGGCACATTAGCGAACGCCAGACATTCCGAGGCAAAACGAACCTCCGCTCGCCGGACATCGTCCAACGGCCGAAGATAAGCTCCTACGCCGAAATAATTCGCGACGCCCGCACGCGTGCGGAATGGCTGATCGCCCCCACAGGGAGCAGATGGAATGTATGGAATTTCGCGACAATGTCTGGCTGCGATGCCGGGGAGCTCTTCCCCAAAGAAGGAATCTCGGCCAATAGCCGGATTCAGCCCCAGCATGCCTACCTGCTGTTCGATTTCTGAGTTGCCGCAAAGCACTGCCGTACTGGGATGACGCCCCAAGCGCGATAGCTCGGCTTCCGCTTCGGCGCGCACAGCGCCGTGAAAGGTGGGCTCCTCGAACGGGTAATCCATGTTTGCGAACATTATGTCTTGCCATACCAGCAAGCCCAGCTCATCGCAGAGGCAGTGGAACCCTTCGGACTCATATGTCATCGTCCCGGCCAAGCGGATTAGGTTGAAGCCGCCGTCTCGCAGCAATGTCAAACGCTGTCGTAGGACATCGGGCGATGCGTTCAGGGACACTACATCGGGCGGTGTCCAAACGACACCACGGCAGAAAACGGAAGCACCGTTGATACGCAGAGCAATCCCGAAGTCGCCGGCGATCTCGTCGTTGGTCGCTATGGTTCGAAAGCCGACCGGAAGGTCATCGAGACTTACCGTCGACCCGTCTGCAAGGTTTAATGTCACCCGCACCGGGTACAAATTGGGCTGCCCATGAGTATGCGGCCACCAAGGAAGCACATTTGGAATGGAAACGAACGCGCGCCCGTGATTTACGTCCCCATCCTCTTCGAACCCCATGGGCGTTTCTGTGTCGCCAATCAGGAGGCGCCCGTCTACTGGCCGTGCGCGGGTCTCAAGGCTCCGGAGTCGTAGCTGGATGTGGATATTCCCCACTGAGCCATCGAGGACGGCATGGCGAGTCCAATCCTCGATAACCACGCGGCGGCGACGCACCAGCGTTACCGGACGCCATGGCCCGACGGGTTCCGGCTCGGGAGCGAAGCCGGGAGCCCTACCGAGCAGTGAGGTTCGGAACCAACGCAATTGTTGTTCCGCGACAACTCGCGTCTTCCACCGCGCCGCTGGCAGTTGCCGCCGCCTCTCTCGCATCGCGGCTGACAGCGATCGGCAGACGATAAGAAGCTCATTTTGATTGCGGACGAGAGTTGAAACGTCCACCTGGTGAGAGGCGAACATGGAGTCGCTCTGCAGAATCTTCTCTCCGTTGAGGAAGACCTCCGCGACGGTGGCGATCCCACCCAGGCGCAGGATGATCTCTTCGCCAGACTCAGCCGCATGGGCGCGGAACCGGCAGCGAAAGCAGTGCTCGGAGGTATCGAAACGGATATCGGAGCCAATTTTCCAGGAGTTCTGATCGCGCAGCGCCGAGGCAACGGTGCCCGGCACTGTAGCCGGGACAAATCGCAGCGCCGCCGCGGAGGTGTGGTCGACAGGTTCAAGACTGGAAGCCAATTCCCAGCCGGTCTCCAGTGGAATGGTGACGGCTATGTCTTCTCGCAGATCCGAAGGTGACGCGATCATGCGGCTCCGCGGCGAGCGCCGAATGCCAGACCGTCTAGAGCGTGCATGGCCGTTTCCCAATCGGCGGCCAATTGTTGCGTCGCCGGAGCCGGATCAAAGGCCTTGCGGCGGGCGAGCCGGAACAGAAGAGCCTTCGCGCCGTTTACCTGGCGGCCCAGTGCCTCGGCCGCGGCCCGGGCATCGGAGGAAGCCGGCAAACCCAGCCATTCCACAAAACTTTTTGCCGAGTCAAATGCAGCTCCGCACTGCCGAACGGTAGCGAAAGCATAAGCATGGTAATCGGCATCGGCGCCGCCGAGCAACGCGGGCAGGTCCATCGCGAGGCGTTCGCCGAATTTCCGCCAGGGATTGTGAACGGGCCTACGGCGAAGTTGCCGGCCCAGCATTTCAAACGCTGCCCGGCGAAGGTCTTCACTCTCCAGCCGAGGGCCTGCATCAAACCTTACAAGTTCCGCGTATGGCGGCAACATATCCTGAGGAAACGCGCGCCCCAGGCGGAATATGCCGCGATAGTCGTCCCCTGACAATTCGTAAAAACCGGGACCGTGAAAATAGCGCAGGCGCTCGCGTTCAGGATCAAGGGCTTCGATGGCAATCGAAGATTTCACATGCGCGTTTCGATACGAGGTCGCGACGCGATCCGGCATGTAAAACGCGTCCGCTTCGATGATGATGGTTCGGCCGGCGTTGAGCTGCTCGACGACATGGTCGACTACTGGCCGGTAAAGCTGCATCTCATGGACGTCGATCCCATAGAGACGCTCCAAGTCCTCCGCTGGCGGCTTGAAGAAGGTCCACTGATCGCCTTCAAAATCGACAGTGCATGCAAACGCCATGGCGCTGGCAGGATCAACGCCGAGGGCGTGCAGCAGTTCGATCCAAATGTCGACGTAGCAATTCGTTTCGGGAAAAGTTCGATCGGGCTGATGCAGGGCGCTGGCAGAGTAGCTTCCCGGATCGAGACCAAGCAAGCTCAGCATGACGGGCGTTACCTCATCAGAGCGGGAGCGGCCTCAGACCATAGGTTCGAGCGGACATCTTTGGGCCAGCCATCGGGCTCCATCCCGTGCGTTCGAAACAATGCCAGCGTGATCCGTTCTAGTCCGAACCCGAGACAGGCGCTATAGGCTACGGTTCCGTCATGCAACTGGATCCCGAACGCTGAACCAAAATGGTCCTGGTGGAAGTTAAAAGATGAGACGGCGGTCGGTTCCGGCGAAGCAATGGGCACCAGCACTTCGAATTTCAGGCCTTGTTGGCGTTGGTTATTCGCCATAAGTTTGCCGCCGCGTCCGAAGAATGGATCGGACGCCACGGCAAGGGTCGCATCCAGCCCGGCCTGTTCGAAGATATTTCTGGCTCGGGCCATCCAGGTCTCGCGCCAGGCGATGACATCATCCGCTTCGCCGATCCGAACCATTTCCCGCTGGTGGAACATCTGCAGCCGCGCCGGATCACCGGAGGGCTCGTTGCGAAACACGTAGGATCCCCCTAAGTCCAACGTCACTCCTCCCTGAGGCAACGGACCGCGGAGGGCCATCGCCGGATAAGCTGGATAGCACGCGGCGGGAACCAGGACAACGTCGGTCATCGAAAGGTGGTGGCTCCAATCTTCGCCCCGGCTTGCGCGCCCGGCAAGATCGAGTGCCGCTCCATCCCCGCCAGAGAAGCTGTAGATAGCGCCGCACAATTGTGGAAACGATTTGAGATAGCCGGCCTTTTCCAGCGTGCGCCGGGGAATGATGGGAGGAAATCGCGGCGTCTCCGGCTTGTCGGCGGCGCACACGCTCGTCACCAATGCGTCGAATCGATTCCGAACCTCTTCGAAAACCATGCCGCGCCCGTAGACTCCCGGCTCGCCGCTAGGCAGGAAGTGACCATGGCGCACCAGTTCATCTAGAAACATCTGCTCCCCGGTGGTTCCCACAACCCGAGCCATGACAGCGGGACTCATTTCCCCTCCCGATAGACCAACAAAAGTGCCGCGTTGGTGGCGTGCAACCGGTCGTTGGCAATCATCAATGCCGCGGAATGAG
>DATJEI010000328.1:0-8598 GCA_035496735.1 Bryobacteraceae bacterium
GAAGCAGGCGGACGTCCGTTAGAGGCCGGCCAGCAGTTCGTAATCCACATTGCCGCCGGAGAGAACCACGCCCACGCGTCCCAGCCCTGGCGGCAGCTTCTTGAAAAGCACCGGCGCGGCTGAGACAGCACCGCTCGGCTCGGTAAGAATCTTCAACCGCGTGAGCAGAAACTTCAGCGTGGCGCGAATCTCGTCTTCGCTCACCAAGACGACTTCGTCCACCAGTCGCTGCATGATCGGAAATGTCAGCTCGCCCGGAATCTGCGCGCGCAGTCCGTCGGCGATGGTGGTGGGCGGCGGGATTTCCACCCGCTTCCCCGCCTCGAGCGAAAGATAAGTATCGTTTGCATCCGCCGGTTCCACGCCAATCACGCGGATATTCGGGCGGACACTCTTGGCCGCAATCGCGCTTCCCGCCATGAGCCCTCCGCCGCCGATGCACACTACGATTGCGTCGAGATCCGGGACTTCTTCGAGGAGTTCCAGCACCGCCGTACCTTGGCCCGCGATGGTCCAGGGATGGTCGTAAGGGGGCACCAGCGTCGCCCCGGTTTCCTCCGCCAGTTTCTTCCCCACCGCCACGCGATCTTCGCGAAACCGGTCGTAGGTAACGATGCGCGCACCCCGCGCCCGGGTCGCCTCCACTTTGGCGCGAGGCGCATCCTGCGCCATGGCCAGCGTCGCCGAAATTCCCAACGACCGCGCCGCGATCGCCACCGCCTGCGCATGATTGCCGGACGAGAACGCCACCACGCCGCGTGCTCGATCCTCAGCCGGAATCGAGTAGATGAAATTCGCCGCGCCGCGAATCTTGAACGCGCCGCCCTTCTGCATGTTTTCACACTTGAAGAAAACCTTCGCGCCGGCTTCGCGATCGAAGCTGTGCGAATTCAGCAGCGGCGTCCGCCGCGCGATAGGCTTTATGCGCTGGGCCGCGGCCCGGATGTCGTCGAGGGTGACCGGAGTGGTAATGGTAGGGGGCATCGCAAGTCTCAGCATAACGTGGCACACTGGAGGCGTGCCTGACGTTTGTACCTGCGGCGCAACGCTTCCCCCCGACGCGCGATTCTGCCACAAGTGCGGCAAGCCGCAGCGCGATGAACCCGTGTTCGTCGAGGAAGTGGAGGAGCCGCTCCCGCCGCCTGTCGAGATCGCGCCACCGCCCCCGGCCCGCATCGGCTTTCATAACCGCCTCGCCCTGCGCGTCGGTCTGATGGCCGGGGCGCTAGGCTTGTGCCTGTTTGTGCTGTTGGGCCAGTTGCCGGGATTGCAGGTCGTCGCGATCCTCGCTCCCATCGCTTCGGGCGCATTTGCAGTGCATCTTTACAAGCGCAAGACCGGGCAACGGCTGTCCATGGCGAACGGGGCGCATCTCGGCTGGATATCCGGCATTTTCGGCTTCCTAATCACCACGCTCCTCTTCACCGCGTTCGCCGCGATGCTGACCAATCCCGAGCTGGCGAATGCAGTCCGCCAGCAGGCCGGCAGCACGCGCCCCGAGGTAGTGGAAGCGCTGAAAGAGATCCAAACCGCCGCCGGGATCACGAAAGCCTTGCTGGAGTCGTTCGTATTCCTGACCCTGTTGCCCACCTTCGGCGGCTCGCTCGGTGCGAAGTTACTCGATCGGGACTGATTCTTGTTCCGGCCGCAGGCTGCGCCGGGTGGTCAACTTCACGATGGCGACTCCCGCGAAGATCACCACCATCGCTACCGTTTCGCGCCAGCCGAACGGCTCGCGATAAAACCACCATCCCAGCGCGACCGCCACGATCGGATTGATGTACGTGTAAATCGAGACCAGGGCTACCGGAAGATGATGCATCGAATAAATGAACGCGCTGTAGCCGACGATGCCGCCGAAAACCGCCAGATACGCGATGGCGAGCAGTCCCTTGGCGTTCCACTCCTCATGCCGCCCGTCGAGGAACGCGGGCAACGCGAACGCAATTCCGGTGGCGAGCTGCTGCACTCCTCCGCTGACAAAGGGATGCGTGCGGCCTCCCATGCGCCGCTGTTCGATGGAGCCGATCGACCACATCAACCCGCCGAACTGCATCAGGAAGAAGCCGCCCAGCATGGCTTGTATGGTCACGCCGCCCGATCCCGGCGTCATCAACAAAGCTACCCCCGCCATGCCTACCAGCATTCCGCCGATCGAGGGCCAGTGCAGGCGCTCGCCTTCGGGCGACAGCGCCTCCACACCCACCAGCCAGAACGGCTGCAGGCTGGCGAATAAGGACGCCATACCGCTGGGAATCCATTGCTCGCTGTACGCCAAGGCTCCGGTTCCTATCGCAATCGTCAGCAATCCATAGAAGGCCGTGCGCAATGCTTCACGGCCCTGGGGAAGATGGGCGCCGGTTAACTTTGCTCCGATCAGCAGAGCGCTTCCCGAAAGGCTGTAGCGCAGACACATCAACATGGCCGGTGAAAAAGACTCCAGCGCGACGCGAATTCCCAGATAGGTCGTTCCCCAGAAAAAACATACGCAGGCCAGCGCTATGAGAGCGCGGAATTGAGTATGGGATTGAACTTGCCCGGTCAGGGTACCATGTTAACTTGATCCTCACCTTAACCATTAATCCAGCCTTGGATCGCATTATTACGGCGGATCGCCTTGTATTTGAGGACCGCGGTTACATCCTCGACCGCAGCGAAGCCGCCGGCGGACGCGGCATAAATGCTTCGCAGGTGATCCACTCTTTTGGCGGGAAAACGGCCGCCGTGCTCACTACCGGAGGTGCGGCCGGCGCGCGCATCGAAAAACTGCTGACCGCCTTGGGATTTCCTTATGACGCGGTGCACGTGCGCGCCGAGAGTCGGACGAATCTGACGATCTCGGATAAATTTGGACTCACTGTGAAACTGAATGAGCGGGGGTTGCCGCTGGAGGCCAGCGAACTCCAGGAGATCAAGGAAAAGGTGGAAGCGCGCCTTCCTAAAACCCAATGGCTCATGATCTGCGGCAGTATTCAGCCCGGCGTCGCGGCCCACTACTATTGCGAAATCATCGAAATGGCCAAGCACCACGGCGTGAAAACGCTGCTGGACACCGATGGCGCTGCCATGCAGCACGCGCTCGAAGCCAAGCCTACCGTGATCATGCAGAATCAGCATGAAGCCGAGCGCTTGCTCAGCCGCGCGTTGATCACGCGAGGACAGTGTCTGGAGGCGGTGAACGTCATGCAGGCCATGGGGCCGGAAAGCGTGATCCTTTCGCTGGGCGCGCGCGGAGCCATTGGCTCGTCTCCTGAAGGAGTATTCGAAGCGCTGCCGCCGCGCATCGAGGCCCTGAGCCCTATTGGCGCCGGCGACGCGCTGGTCGCGGCCTTCGCCTGGAGCATGGAAAAGAAAAAGTCATTCTCCGAAGCGCTGCGCTGGGGCGTGGCTACCGGCACCGCCGCCGCCAAGCTCCCCGGCATGGCGTTCCCGACTTTTGCCGACTCTCGCGCAGTTTATAAACAAGTGGAATTGCGCAAAGCGCGTTGACCGCAGGTCACTTCGAATACCCGTGCGCCGAGCAGCGAGACGCCTAAGACCCCTTCTTGCGTCGCTTGAAAAATACGCCGGAGGTTTTGCCGGAGGTCGCAATCAGCAGCACGAACAGCAGCAGCAGTGACACCATCGTCGCTACCGAACCGATGATCAAGTAGTCGCTGTCCTTGAGCGGCGCGGGCATCACTTTCAGCATGATCCCGGCCACCGCCGCGAAGATAAACACTAAAGCCAGCGTCAGTGAAAGTGTGCGAGCCATCAGTCGTATTTCTCGTAGCGGATCTGCTTGCGATCGAATCCCATCCCCTTCAGTATCTGCCGCACGTCGTCCACCATGGGCTGCAAGCCGCAAAGATAGATGTCGACATCGCTCCGCCCGCCGATGGCTTCGGCCAAGTGGGTCTGCACCCGGCCCGTGCGTCCAGTCCAGTCAGGAGCCGGCTGCGTCAAGGTCGGCCAAAAGCGGAACTGCGGAAACTGCCGGGCCATCGCCTCGAATTCCTGCCGATACAGCAGGTGCGATTCATACCGCACGCCGAACAACAGCGTGAAGGCCGGCGAATCCGGCTGGAGCACCGCCTTCAATATCGAACGAAAAGGTGCGATGCCGGTTCCCGTCGCCACCAGCAACGAATCCCGCAGCGGCTGACGCAGCGTAAACGTGCCGAGCGGCGGCTGCATATTCACCACGTCTCCCGGCGAGAGGTCAAACAGATGCGGCGAGAAGACGCCGTCGTCGACGCGGTTCAGGCATAGCTCAAAGCGGTTGCCCTTGCCGGGCGGCGAAGCGATGGAGTAAGCCCGCGTGATGTTGCGGGACGCCACCGAATCGGTGAGCGAGACGAATTGCCCAGGCACGAATTCCAGCCGCTCCGGTTGCTGCGCTTCAAACACAAAGTGCCGGACGCCGGGCGCGATCTCCACCCATTCAATCAGTTTCGCTTGCACCTGGTTTCCCTTCGGTAGCCTCGCGGGCGCGCCCCAGCAGCGCATCGATCAGCGCGGGATGTCCGTCGAGCGGGGGTGTAACCTGTATCTCCATCCCTGGATGCACGCCGCGAATCTCCTCCACCAGGCGCGGCAGATCGCGCTGCAGGTGCATCCCTAGCGTGAGGAAGTACGGGATCACGATCACCTGTTCTATGCCCTCACCCGCCAGGCGATCAATCGCACCGCGCAAGTCCGGCTGGCCGGATTCGAGAAACGCCGCCTGCACCGCCTCATATCCTTGCCGGCGCTGCAATTCCGCAGCCATCGCGCGCACCGCATCGTTAGCGGATTCCACGGTGGAACCATGCCCGAAGACAACGTAGCCTTTACGTCTCAAACCAGTACGTTTCAAACCAGCACCGCCGGCGCCTCCGGCAAATAGCCGGTCAGAAAATCTCGAAACGCACGCCCGCGGCGGCGCCCGTTGTTATAGCGCATTTCCAACCGCTGCAAAAAAACCAGGACGCCCAGCACATCTGCATCCCGCACCGTGTGCATGCCGCTTTCTTGGACGAGTTGCTTGCGAAATTCTTCCACCGCCGCACGCAGCTTTTGCTGAATCGCCGCCGCATATGGATTGGGCGCGCGAGTGTCATAAATCAAGCCTGTTTGCATGGTGCGATAGGTGCGGATCTCCGCATCCAGCGCCTCCCGCGCGTCAAAATCCACGGCGCCGCCCCCTTCCATCGCGCGCTTCAGCGCCACCGCCAGCATGAACACCAGCGGCTCGGTATCGCGCAGAAACTTTTCGCTCAACCGGATGTCCGGATTCGGCAGTTGATCTTCGGTCACCGCCGGTGGTTGCTCATGAAAGCGGGCTTCCCTCAGATACTCACAGGACGCCGGGCACTCGATAGTGATCTCGCGTTGCGACCCGCAGCATTGCGAACAGATCTCGCCTTCGACGCCCGGACAATGCCTCCGCGCTCTGCGTTTTTCGCATAATTTGCAGGGAATATTCACCGCGTGGACACCTCTATCGTATCATCCGTATCATGGGAAAATGGCGCGGACGCACGTTTATCTGAAGGTCGAGCTGGACCTTCCGGAATCGCAAAAAGACAAAGAGCGGCCGGAGCGCGTGGCCGCGGAAATCTGCCGCCTGATCCGGCGCGTCTACGGCGTGCGCTCCGCCGAAGTATCCAGCATCATGGAACGAGAGAGCTGAAACGCGATCCCCCGAACTAGCATCATTAGATCTGGCATCATTAGACGAGTAGCAATCCATAACGGAGGTTGTTCGATGAAGATGAGAATGTTCGCCGCCCTGCTGGCTACCCTGCTGCCGGCCACGGTTTCCGCCGCGTCCGATGCGCCCAAGCGTCTGCGCAGCGCCGCCGAGGCCTTCAAGGAAGTGATGGGGATCCCCGACAAAGCGATCCCGCAGGAGCTACTCGAGAAAGCGGAATGTATTGTGATCATCCCCGATCTGAAGAAGGGAGCTTTCATCGTCGGCGGCAAGTATGGCAAGGGTTTCGTTTCCTGCCGCAAAAAGAACGGCGTGGGCTGGTCGGCCCCCGGCTCGATTCGCATCGAAGGCGGCAGCGTGGGCTTCCAGATCGGCGCATCCGAGATGGACGTCTTCATGTTGGTGATGAACGATCGAGGCATGGATCGCTTGCTGGGAGATAAATTCACGCTGGGCGCTGACGCGACGGTTGCCGCGGGCCCCGTGGGCCGGGTAGCGCAAGCCGAAACCGATGCCCGCATGACGGCTGAAATTCTCGCCTGGTCGCGCGCTCGCGGACTGTTCGCCGGCATCGCTTTGAATGGAGCCACCATGCGCGAAGACGATGACTGGAACGAAGAGCTTTATGGCAAGCCATTGAAGAATCGTGAAATCGTCGACGGCTCAATCGCCGCGCCTAAGTCGGCTGCCCCGCTCATGCAAGAACTCGACCGTTATTCCAGCCGCAAGTAGCCGCCGTGCCCGATTCCGACTTCCCGGAGCCAACCATCGACGCCAGTTACTACGTCGCTTACGGGCGGCGTGGCCAGAGCGACTCTGAGTTCCTGGCCGCGGCCACCAGCGTGATCAATGAACTGGAAGCTGAACTGGGCCGTCTGAAAGCTGAAGAGCGCGGCAACTGGCGCGCGCTTGAAATCGGCTGCGGCTCCGGACGCCTGATGCGGCCGATGAGCCGGCACTTTCTCGAAATCCATGGAGTCGATGTTGCGGGCGACGCCATTCGGCAGGCGCGCGAAAATCTTCAAGATCTGGCACACGCCCATCCGCGCGAGATCCACGGAACCAGCCTGGAAGACTTCGCCGACCAATCCTTTGATTTCGTTTATTCGTTCGCGCTGTTCCCCTACATCCCGAGCCGGGAACTGGTGATCGCCTTTCTGCGCGAGATCCACCGGGTGTTGCGCCCCGGCGGTTTGGCGCGTTTGCAGTTCAACGGTTCGGCCGGCACGGGCTTCTCATCGCACGAGCTTTTGGAATTCGCGCAGTCGCATGATTTTCAGGTGCTGGCGCTGGAGGGCGTCTCCACGCAATCCATGTGGACCACCTGGCGCAAGCAGCCCGCCGACTGGTCCGCCGGTCTGGAACGGCAGATTGCGGCTCTGGGCGACACGCTCCCGGTGAAGATTCACAAAATCACCAATGCCTATAGCTTTGAGCCAGTGGCGCCCTGCCGCGGACGATTCGCGGTCATTTCCATCCGCGCGGAGAATCTTCCGGCGGACGCCGGGCTGAATCACTTGCGCGTCTCCATCGGCAATTCACAGGGGACTGTCACCTCCATCGGCGCCGCGGATCGCAGCGGCGCGCAGCGGATTCGCGTGGAGCTGCCGGAGCTGGAAGCCACCGGCTTGCTCCCGGTTCAACTATTCTGGCTGGATCGCCCGCTATCCGAACCGGCAACTCTTCGCGTGATCCCTCCCGGACCTTCCATCCCGCGCATTGTGGCCGCTCCGCAGCGGGTGGAAAATCGCAGGGTGACGCTGACGCTGGAAGAGATCGCGCGTCCCTTCGATATCGAAGTCTGGGTGGGCGGTCGCCCGGTGGAGGACGTTGAGAGAATCTGCACTGACCCGCGCCCGCAGCGTTATCAGGTGAATTTCCGCCTGCCTGAGGACATCGGACCAGGCCTGCATCACATCAAGCTGAACATCGGCCGCCGCAAACTCCCGCCGCAGCCGGTTGAAGTAGTGGTCTAGCCGCGCCCACGCGCCGCAGCAAACGCGGGGCCGCTTACACTGCCCTTACAATGTCGGAGAGTCATTACCTAGCATTGCCTTGCGCACGATCTTGATGGGCGGGAATCCCTGCTGCAAAAACCTGTCGTGAAATTCCGCGAGCGAGAACTGGCTGCCGCGCATTTTTTTATAGTCTTCGCGCAGCTTTAGAATTTGCAGCTTCCCGAGCGTGTAGTAAAGATATGTGGCATCGGCAGTGCCGCGCTTGGTTTCGACGACGCCTACTTCATGCGGCTGATAACCCTCGTTTACGAAGAAGTCGATGGCTTGATCGAAAGTGCGCTTGCCGGTATGCATCTCGATTCCGGCGATATAGCGGGCATCGCGCAATAGCGCATCCTGCAGCTGGCCGAGGCGCATCTTAGGATCTTTCGAGTAGCCTTCGTCGAGCATCATCTGCTCGCAGTAGTGCGCCCAGCCCTCGGCGTTTGAACTCGCTCCCAAAAGTTTGCGCACACGGGACTGGATTCGCGGCATCCACAAGAACTGCACGTAGTGGCCGGGATAGGCTTCGTGAATTGCAGTGGAAAGAATCGTGCCGTAGTTGAATTGACCCATGAAGCTCTCGGTGCGTTCCGGCGTCCAGCTCTTTTCCGGAATCGTCACGTTGAAAAATGCTTCTTTCGCAACCGTCTCATAGGGCCCCGGAGTGTCCATGGAAGCGAATGTGGTCGCGCGCATGAACGGCGGCGTCTCTTCAAGAATGGGCAGCACCGGCGAGGGAATCGACACCAGATGATGGCTGATGATGAAGTCCCGCAATCCGCCCAAGGTGTTGCGAAACGTTTGCAGCAGTTGATCCGGCGCCGGGTGGTCCTTGACGGCCTCCGCCAAAATCTGTTGCGGGGTCTTGGTCTTGTCGATCAACAATGCCGTTTCGCGATACCGTTGCTGATTGCGGTGCAGATC
>DATJEI010000329.1:0-31981 GCA_035496735.1 Bryobacteraceae bacterium
GCGGCATCTGGCCGTTGATATAGCCCGCCAGCTCGATGAAGCGCGCTTCGATGCCGGCCTGCTTGGTCTTCCACGAAAGATAAAACGGATCGATGGGGATGCAGTGGCCGCCCAGGCCCGGTCCGGGATAAAAGGGCATGAAGCCGAACGGCTTGGTGGCGGCTGCGTCGATCACTTCCCAGACGTTGATTTCCATGCGGTCGCACATCAGCGCAATTTCGTTCACCAGTCCGATATTGATCATGCGGAAAGTGTTTTCGAGCAGCTTCACCATTTCGGCCACCCGCGTCGAGCCTACCGGAATCACGGTTTCGAGCGCCTGCCGGTAGAAGATCGCGCCGATCTGGGTGCACGCCGGCGTGATGCCGCCGACGACCTTGGGAATATTGCGAGTCTGGAAATTAACGTTGCCGGGATCCACGCGCTCCGGCGAAAAACACAGGAAGAAGTCTTCGCCCACTTTCAAGCCGGGCCGCTCGAACATGGGCAGCATCAGTTCGTTGGTGGTGCCAGGGTAAGTGGTGGATTCCAGAATAACTAGCATGCCCGGATGGAAATACTTTGCGATCTCCTGGCAGGCATTGACGATGTAGCTCATGTCGGGATCTTTGGTTTTGCGCAGCGGAGTAGGCACGCAGATGTTAACGGTATCCATTGCGGCCGCGGCGCTGAAATCGGTAGTGGCCTTGATCTTACCCGACTTCGCCAGCGGAGCCAGCACCGAAGCCGGGATGTCCTGAATGTAGGACTCGCCGCGATTCAGCGCCGCGATCTTTTTCGCATCGATGTCGATTCCTGTCACGGTGAAACCGGCGGCGGCGAACTCGACGGCCAAGGGCAGGCCCACGTAGCCCAGTCCTACAACGCCTACGTGCGCGGTTTTAGATTCGATCTTCCTCTGAAGATCATCGAAATGACTCACTTGGATTAATTCCCCTTCCAGAAAAACTCGCCTGCGGCTACCAGTTCGGCTGGGCCGGCCAGCAGGATGTTATCTTGTTCCCAGCGTAAATCAAGCGCACCCGCGGGCGTCAACACGCGCACCGGAGTCTCGGCCAAGCCGCGCGCGACAGCGGCCGCGGCTGCACCAGTCGATCCGGTTCCCGAACTCATGGTTTCGCCCGCGCCGCGTTCAAAAAAGCGGACGTCCAAGTTGTGGCCGGCTACGGTTTGGCCATCCACCACGCGCACGAAGGAGACATTGGTGCGGTTCGGAAATCGCGGATGGCGCTCGACGCGCGCGCCTAAAGCCTGCCAGTCGAAATCGAAATTGTCGACAAAGAAAACGCACTGCGGATTGCCGACGTTGAGGATCGTGCAATCGCGGCCCTCGATCGTCGCATGCAGTTCTTCGATCGAGGCCGCACCCATGTTCATCTCGAATGTGAACTGGCGCAGGTCGCGCGCGAGCAGCCGCAAATGCTTGAGGCCGGCCCCGGTGCCAATGCGCACCTCGCGTTGGGCAATGTTTGATTCCGCCAGCAAGGCTGCGGCGCAGCGCGTGCCGTTGCCGGAAATTTCACTGCGGCTGCCATCGGAATTCCATAGCTCGATGCTGGCGTCTTCGGTGGCGTTTTCCCTAACTCCGGAGCTCCGCGAGACCAGCAGCCACCCATCCGCTCCCACACCCGTATGGCGATCGCAAATCGCAACAGCGACGCTGGCCATATCGGCCAGCCCCGCCGGCAACTGGTCGCGCCAGGTCAGCAGGAAATCGTTGTGCGCGCCGTGGGCTTTAGTAAATGGGATCTTCATGGGGACCGGTCCATTGCCGCCGATAGATCTCGATCGCGGGCGCTCCTTCTACCTTAATCCGCTTCATCAATCGATAGTGCGGGCCGCGCACTCCGACTCTCGCGACTGCCTCCGCAATTTTATCTCCTGCAATCGCCAGCGCCCATTCTTCGTGAAAAAAAAGATCGGGGCGCAGGACTGCGGCGTCCCAACTGGGGCGGTTGCCCTGATGCAGCCCTTCTCGCAGGGGAATGCCGGCCTCGCGAAGGACGCCGGTCAGGTCGCCAAAAGAATAGATGATGCCGTCGCCCGGCTGGTAGTGGCTGGCGAGGTAGGCCGCGGCTTGCTCCGTCCAGGCCCGGCGCGCGACTGAGTTCACGGTGGATTCCTTCCAGCAGACCGGCGCGCCCGCAAGCGTCCAGAAGGCTGCGATCGCCAATACCAACGCTCCGGCCCCGGCGGCCTGCAACTTCGCCGGCAGCAGCGCGACCAGGCCGGCGGCGGCGAACGCGGTCAGCGGCAATGCAGCCAGAGCATAGCGCGTGTTGTACCAACTGAACGGCCACAGCGTCGGCACAAACAGCGGCGTGCCGGAGGAATGGATGCTCCACACGTAAAAGGCGGGGGGAAGGGCCAGCAGGAGCAGCGGCCACCAGATCTTTTTTGCCATCGCCGCAGCCGCTCCCAGCGCACTTAACAGGACCAGAGTCCAGCCCTGCGTCAATCTGACGGCCGCGAAGTAATATTCGATCGCCAGGCGCCAGTTATGATCGCCGGGATAGCGGGCCCCGCCGGCGGCCAGTTCCCCGGCGTAAATCGCTTGGGCAGATCCTTCGCCGCTATAAAACTCCAGCGCGTTTGAATAGTAATACTGATTATGCGCCAGCCACGCCAGCGGCCCCAGCGCCGCCAGGATCGCGAAGATCAGCGCAAAGGATTTCCGGCGCGCGGTTAGCAGAAAGTACACTGCAACGAAGGGAATCAGGAACCATCCCTCGTAACGCGTGAGCGATGCGGCGTTCGAAGCCGCGGCAGCCGCCAATACCGCCCAAATCGACTGCGTGGAGCGGAACCAGATCGTGGCCCACAGCAGCGCGGCGAGCGATGCCGCAAACAGAGCTTCGGTCATGGGGATGGATTGCAGGTACAGCATGTTCGGATTCAGCGCGAACAGCAGCGCCGCAGCCACTCCGGCGGCAGCCGAAAGATACAAACGCCGAGCGGCGGCGAACAGAAATGCGCCTGCAATTACGAAGCTGGCCGCCGACGGGACCCCGCCCGCCAGGCCACTGCGCCACCAGCTATCCCGAATTACGAAAGGAATCATCAGCAGGTGCGGCAACGGCAACCAAACCGTGCCCAGCTGTTCCGGGCCGGGAGTTCGCGAATCCAGAATGCGGCGCGCGATATTCAGATGCGCCTCGGCGTCTCCGTAATATAACGTGTACCCGCGCGAGGAGCACCACAGCACTCCGGCCGCACTAATGGCCGCCAGAAGCAGAACCAGCATCGGCATCGCTCCGGCCATTTCTTGCGGATTAGAACGAGGTGAACTTGCGGAACTCTTCAAATCGGGCATCGATTTCTTCACGCGTGAGCGTGCGGAAGCGCTCCACGCCGAAGCGTTCGCAGCAGAAGCTTCCCATAACGGACCCGTAAATCACCGCGCGGCTGAGCATGCCGCGGCTGATGTAGTCGCCTTCCAGGCTGAAGCCGTGTTCGGCCAGATAGCCGATGAAGCCGCCGGCGAAAGAGTCGCCCGCGCCGGTGGGATCGAAAACGTTCTCGAGCAAATACCCGGGCACGATGAAATAAGAGTCGTGGCGGAACAGCATGGCGCCGTATTCGCCGCGCTTGATCACCAAAGTATGCGGCCCCATGTCCAGAATCTTATCGGCGGCCTTGCGCAGATTGTTCTCGCCCGCAAGCAGCCGGGCTTCGTGATCGTTGATGAGCAGGAAATCCCAATGGCGGATCGTCTCCAGCAGCTCCCCGCGAAAATCGCTGATCCAGTAGTTCATGGTGTCGCCGCCGGCCAGGCGCACGTGCTTCATCTGCTCGCGAACGCTGCGCTGCAAGCTAGGCT
The DNA here is from genome assembly GCA_035496735.1 of Bryobacteraceae bacterium. Taxonomy (GTDB): domain Bacteria; phylum Acidobacteriota; class Terriglobia; order Bryobacterales; family Bryobacteraceae; genus Palsa-187. The sequence continues at coordinate 3,821 of DATJEI010000329.1, forward strand.
GGATATTGCCCAGCACCAGATAGCGCGCATTCTGATAGCTCTCGGGGAGCTTGGGTTTAAAATCCGCAAATACGTTGAGGTCGGTGGTCAGCGTGACCCGGTCGTTCATGTCATCGGTGTATTTGCCCGCCCAAAAGAAAGTCTTTCCCGGCACGCGTTCCAGCCCCTCCAGGTCGATGCCGCGGCTGGCGAGCAGATCCGTATCCGCGTCCGCGAAATCGTCGCCCACCACGGCCACGATGCGCGCCTGCGTAAAATAGCTGGCGGAAAGCGCGATGTAAGTCGCGGCCCCGCCCAGCATTCGCTCCACGCGGCCATTTGGCGTTTCGACGCCGTCGTAAGCCACCGAGCCCACCACTACTAAGGACATCTTTTGATTGTAGAGTAAGCCGTCATTGAGATGGAGCCGATAAGATGGAAGTGGTGCTAGATCGTCTGCTGCGAGCGTTACCCGATCTGTTCGTGTTGATCGTCTCCCTGCTGGGCCAGATTGCCGGCGTGGCCTGGCTTATCGGCTGGCGGGCGGACGGGGCCAGCCGCCGAACCAAGATTTTGATAGCTGCCGCGGGCGCGCTGTCGATGGCCGCTTCCCTGCTAGCGTTTCTGCTGCGCTTTCACCGCGTGGCCCGGCATTTTTCCGGTTGGTGGATCGGTTGGGGAACCGGCCTGGCGATCACCTGGGCCATGCTTTCGCTGTGCTGGCTGGGGGGATACTTCGCGCTGTGGATCGCTTCGCGCATGGTTTCAGGCCACAGCCCTGCGCGGAGACGTTTCCTCCAGACCGCCTACGCTGCGGTATTTGCGGCGCCGCCCGCCGCGCTGGCCTACGGCGCATTTGTCGAGCGCCATCAACTATTCCTGCGCGAGCAGAAACTAGAGATCCCAAACCTTGCGCCCGAACTGGACGGGTTACGGCTGGTGCAATTAACAGACATCCATCTCAGCCCTTTTCTGAGCCGCGCCGAGCTCCAGCGCGCCGTCGATATGGCCAATGAAACCCATGCGCACATCGCACTGGTGACCGGCGATCTGATCACCACGTTTCGCGATCCGCTGGATGATTGCCTGGATATTCTGGCGCAGCTCCGCGCTGCCGCCGGGGTTTTCGGCTGCATGGGAAATCATGAGATTTACGCCAACGCCGAGGCCTATGTGGAACGCGAAGGCGCACGCCGCGGAATGCGGTTCCTTCGTTTGGCCGCCGCGCCGCTGCGCTTTGGCAAAGCCATCCTTAACCTGGTGGGCGTCGACTATCAGCGGCTCCACCGGCGTTATCTGGTCGGTGCTGAAAAGCTGGTGGCCCCCGGCGCGTTGAACGTGCTGCTCTCACATAACCCGGATGTGTTTCCAGTGGCGGCGCGCCAAGGCTACGATTTGACGATTTCGGGCCACACCCACGGCGGGCAGATCCGGCTGGAACTGCTGAGCGCCGAACTGAACCCCGGCCGGTTTTACACCCCTTATGTGGACGGCGTCTACCGCCGCGGCCCGGCTTCCATTTTCGTTTCACGCGGTATTGGGACCATTGCCGTACCGGCGCGGCTGGGAGCTCCGCCCGAAGTGTCGCTGGTGCGTTTATGCCGTTCCTGATCTTGAGCGACCTTCACTCGAACCTGGAGGCCTTGCAGGCGGTTCTCGACGATGCCCGCGGGCGCTACGACCGTATTTTGTGCCTGGGCGATTTGGTGGGCTACGGCGCGGATCCAAATGCGATTGTGGAGTGGGTCCGCGAAAATGTAGACATCGTAATCCGCGGCAATCACGACCGGGCCAGCGCGGCCGAAGATCCCACCGGCTTCGATACCATTGAAACCTTCAATCCCACGGCGCAGATCTCGACGCATTGGACCCGCCGCGCGCTGCTCCCGGAAAATCGGGAGTACCTGAACGCCCTGCCGCGCGGTCCACTGCCTTACCAGGGAGTTGAGCTGGTGCACGGCTCGCCGGCCGACGAAGACGAATACGTGATCGCCGTTTCGGATGCCGCGCCGCTGCTGCCCTGCCTGGGAGCGCCGCTCACTTTTTTCGGCCACACACATAAGCAGGGCGGGTTCCGGCTGGCTCGCCGGACGACGGGACCTCTTCCGGCGAAGCGCACTCTCGAACTCGAGCCGGATTATTATTACCTGGTGAATCCCGGATCAGTGGGGCAGCCGAGAGATGGTGACCCGCGCGCGGCGTACGCGGTATACTCACCGGAGGAGCGCACGGTGGAGTTTCGCCGCGTGGTCTACGACGTCGACCGGGCGGCGGCCAAGATACGGGCCGCGGGCTTGCCCGCTTTCCTCGCGGCTCGTCTCCACGAGGGACTTTAACGCTGCCTTCGCGAGCGGCGCGGTGCCGGCTGAAAGCCTTAGAATAGAGTTGATATAGATGTCTTCACAAGATGGCCGGCTGGCTGCGGCGCTGACGAATCCTAAAGTCGTCGTCGCGACCACAGTAGCTCTTTCCTTCATTAGTTTCTGGCGCGGCGCATCCATCGTCCTCAGCGATCTTGCCTCTTCCATGTTTTACGCGGGCGGCGCGGCGGAAGCGGCGGTGGGAAAGGCGGCGCCTTGGTTCGTGCTGGCGGTGATGCTGTTCAGCTTCGCGGTGCGCAGCGTATATCTGGAAAGCTGCAGCATGTACGTGCGCGGCGGCGTCTACGTGGTAGTTCACGACAGCATGGGTCCGGTGATGGCCAAGCTGTCGGTCTCCGCGCTGGTGTTCGATTACATCCTCACCGGGCCCATCAGCGTGGTGAGCGCAGGGCAATATCTGGGAGCGCTGCTGAATGAAATCGGCGGCTTGCTGCACCAGGATTATCGAATAGATGTGAACCTGTTCGCGGCGGGCGCGGGTATTCTGATCACCATTTATTTCTGGTGGCAGAATATCAAGGGCGTGCATGAATCCAGCGGCAAGGCGCTGCGTATCATGCAAATCACCACCGTTATGGTAGGTATTCTGCTGATCTGGTGCCCCATTACGCTGCTGCTGACCAAGAACTGGCATCTCCCGCCCGCGCCCAAACCTTCGAACTTGGTGTTCTCCGATAGCGCCGAGGGCTGGCTCAAAGGCACGTTCTGGATGCAGATTCCGATGGTGGTGATCATCATCGCCTTCGGACATTCGCTGCTCTCGATGAGCGGATTTGAAACCCTGGCGCAGGTGTATCGCGAGATTGCCTCGCCCAAGATGAAGAACCTGAAAATCGCGGCGAATATCACCTGCTGGTACGCGGTGCTCTGCACGGGCGTGATTTCGCTGTTCGCGGTGATGATCATCCCCGATAACGTCCGGCCGATGTACATCAACAATCTGATCGGCGGCCTGGCCATGAGCCTCAGTGGGCCTTATCTGCTGCGGCTGGGCTTCCACATCTTCGTGGTGATTGTCGGCGGACTGATTTTGTCGGGCGCGGTCAATACCTCGATCATCGGCGCGAATGGCGTGCTGAACCGGGTGGCCGAGGACCACGTTCTGGTCCCCTGGTTTCGCGAACCTCACAAGCGCTACGGCACCACTTTCCGCATGATCAACATGATCACGCTGCTGCAGCTGGCTACGATTGTTTATAGCCGCGGCGATATGACGATCCTGGCCGAAGCCTACGCCTTCGGCGTGGTGTGGAGCTTCTTCATGAAGGCGCTGGGCGTCACCGTGCTGCGTTTCCAGCGCACCGATCAGGAATACAAAGTACCGTTGAATTTCCGGATCGGCGGCCATGAGATCCCAGTCGGCCTGGGACTTACCACGCTGGTGCTGGGCGCCGTCGCTATAGCCAACCTGTTCACCAAGCAAGTCGCGACTAAGTACGGCGTAGGATTTACGCTGGGCTTGTTTGTGATTTTCACGATTTCCGAGAAGGTCAATCTGCGCCGCAAGCAGACTGAGCCCAAGGGAATGGAGCAGTTCAACCTGGATCACCAGGCCCACATCGACGGCGGCAGCTTGCATGCCCGGCCCGGCTGCATCCTGGTGGCCGTGCGGGACTACCATCGCATGGAGCACCTGAAGCGCGTGCTCGAAAAAACCAATTTACGCCGCTACGACATCGTGGTGATGACGGTACGCCCCATTTCGACCGGCGCCGGCGAATATGAACTCGCGGACAATCAGATCTTCAGCGACTACGAAAAGGAACTGTTCAGTCACGTAGTGGAGGTGGCGGAGAAGGAAGGCAAGGGAGTGGAGCTGCTGGTGGTGCCGGCCGTAAATCCCTTCGACGCGATGGCGGATACCGCCAGCCGGCTGCGGGCATCGCGCCTGGTAACGGGCGTCAGTACCCACATGGCCTCGGACGAACTCGCGCGCCGGATCGGCCGAGCTTGGGAGAAGCTGCCGGAACCGCGGCATGCTTTCTCGCTCGAAGTGATCAGTCCGGACCGCCCGTCGACCTTCGTCAACCTGGGGCCGCATCCCCCGCGGTTGTGGCCGGAGGACGTAGAACTCTTGCACGACATCTGGCTGAACCTGAGTGAAGCGGAGCAGTTGGGTTCGCGCCTGCACCATCGCGATATCGTCGGCGTGGCGCTGCGCCGGCTGCGCAACGATTTGCAGAACAGTGGCCGCGACCAGGTAGTCGCGGAGGTCCAGCGCGAACTGCGCCACGATTAGCCGGGGGCCGCTGGGAAATTTTCGAAGTAACAATTCAAATGAAGAGAAGCATCTAACTCACTACCAAAGAGGATTATGGCCATCAAAGTAGGAATCAACGGCTTCGGCCGCATTGGAAGAAATGTAGTTCGGGCGGCACTGCACAACCCGAATATTGAAATCGTCGCCGCGAACGACTTGACCGATCCTAAAACGCTCGCGCATCTGTTGAAATACGACTCGACGCTCGGCCCCCTGAAGGGCGATGTGCAGCTGGAAGCTGACGCCATTGTGGTCAACGGCAAGCGCATCAAGATTTTCGCGATCAAGGATCCCGCCGAGATCGATTGGCCGGGCGTGGGCGCGCAAGTAGTGGTGGAATCGACCGGGCGCTTCACCGACGCGAAAGATGCCGGCAAGCACCTGCGTGGAACCGTGAAGAAGGTGGTGATTTCGGCGCCGGGGAAAAACGAAGACATTACCATCGTGCTGGGCGTGAACGACGGATCTTACGATGCAGCCAAGCACAACGTGATTTCGAACGCGTCCTGTACCACGAATTGTCTGGCGCCGGTGGCGAAGGTGCTGCACGAGAAGTTTGGTATCGAGAAAGGCTCGATGACCACCATCCACAGCTATACCAACGACCAGCCGGTGCTGGATTTTCCGCACAAGGACCTGCGCCGCGCGCGGGCTGCCGCGATCAATATGATTCCGACCAGCACCGGCGCCGCCAAGGCCATCGGCCTGGTGATGCCGGACTTGAAAGGCAAACTCGACGGCTACGCGATGCGTGTGCCGACGCCCAACGTTTCGGTGGTGGATTTGGTTGTGTTGACATCTAAGCCAACGACCACCGAAGAAGTGAATGCGGCGTTGAAGGCGGCGGCCAATGGCGCGCTGAAGGGGATCCTGGCGTACACCGTGGATCCGGTGGTTTCGACCGACATGCTGCATAATCCGAACAGCTCCATCGTCGACTCGGAGTTGACGAAGGTGATGGGGGGGAACCTGGTGAAAGTGGTGTCCTGGTACGACAACGAGTGGGGCTACTCGATGCGGGTTGTAGACCTGATCGAATTCCTGGGCAAGAAGGGCCTCTAAGAACGGGGACGGCGCCGGGCTTCGCGGGGCACACTGATCCCGTGCGGATTTCTCCTTTTCGCAAATCGTCTCGCGGCGGGCTGCTTACGTAAGCAACCCGCCGGGGGTGAAGGAAGCAGGCGGCTGAGGGTCTTAGAAAAGGTTTAGGTTCCGAATCAACCCACAATTGCGCTCTCCTATTTCTTTCGCGGTCGCCTCACGCCGCTCTCGCGGCGCTCGTATCAACCAGAGAATCGATTCTCTTCCGTGTCCCGCCCTTTTCTCAATGTTTCCGGGGCGGCAAGTCCGCTTGGCTCGGGATCGCTCTTGCGAGTGACGCCCAAGTTCCACGGACGCGGATTTCACCAAACAACAACGATCGGCCTGCGCAGGCTCGAACTACGTCTGGATTATGCGGGAGGGGGAGGCGAAGGGCGCGGGGTGAAAGAGGGATGTAGTTGAGCACGGGCGGGATAGAGGTGAGGGAGGGTATGTGATTGCGCTCGCCGAACATATTGGCTCGCAGATAAGAACCGATAAACACAGATAAGAGAACTTAAGCCTTGCCTAGCTATCTGTGTCCATCGGTTTTCATCTGTGGGCCAATTAAAGGGCTGCGGTGAACGCAGTTGCCGTTGTCACGGCACGCGTGCGCCTACTGCAGGGCGGCGATTACTGCGTCCGTGAACTCTTCGGTGGAGGCATGGCCGCCCACGTCTCCCGTGGTATGCCGTTTCTCCGCGTAAACCTTTTCGATCGCGGTCTGCAGGCGCTTCGCGGCGTCCAGCTCTTTGAGATGCGTCAGCATCAGAACGGAGGAGAGCATCATGGCTGTGGGATTGGCGATGCCCTTGCCCGCGATGTCGGGCGCGGAGCCGTGGACGGCTTCGAAAACGGCGTGCGTGTCGCCCATGTTGGCGCCGGGGACGATGCCGAGTCCGCCGACCAGACCCGCGGCGAGGTCCGAGACAATATCGCCATACAAATTCGGCAGCAGAAGAATGTCGAAGGTCTCCGGACGCATCACCAGTTGCATGGAGGCGTTGTCGACGATCAGCTCGTTGTACTGAATGCCGGGAAAACGCGCGGCGACTTCGCGGCAGCAGTTGAGGAATAAGCCGTCGGCCAGTTTCATGATGTTGGCTTTATGAATCGCAGTCACTTTCTTGCGGCTGGTGGCGGCGGCGAAGCGGAAGGCGTACTCGGCGATGCGCAGAGACGCGGTGCGCGTGATCACTTTGATGCCGGTGACGACGCCGGGAACCACTTCGTGCTCGATGCCGGAGTAGAGGTCTTCGGTGTTCTCGCGGAAAATCACCATGTCGATTTTGGTGTCGGCGAAGCGTGAGGCGATGCCGGGGAGCGAGTGCACGGGGCGCACGTTGGCGTAGAGGTCGAGGCGCTTGCGGAGGGCGACGTTGACGCTGGCGAAACCGCCTCCGATGGGCGTGGCGACGGGGCCCTTGAGGCCGACGCGGGTGCGGTTGAGGCTTTCGAGGACGCTTTCGGGGAGCGACTGGCCGGTCTTGAGAATGAGCGCGGCGTTGAGCTCGGCGATTTCCCAATCGATGGCGACGCCGGTGGCGTCGACGGCGCGGCGCGCGGCCTGCGAGACTTCAGGACCAATGCCATCGCCGGGAATGAGAGTTACGGGGTGCGCCATCTACTTCTTGAACGCCTGCCAGTTGGTTACGACGGTGAAGGGCGGGGCTGCGCCTGCGTCGCCGCCCGCAGGTGCGAGCACCAGGAAACGCTGGCCATCGCGCATGGGCTGATAGATGGAACTGATAACCGATGCGCCCGGGAACGGTGATATCGGGAAAAGCGGCTGCGGAGTGCCGGCTTCAATCGTTGCGCCCAGCTTGACCGGCACGGCCATCAGCTTCTGGTCCGCGGAAACGTAGAACAACTCTCTCCCGTCCCGCCGCCAACGCGGAGAATTGCCGCCCGATGTCGAGATCTGATATTTCGCGCCGCTGAGCGGAACCGTCTGCACGTAGACCTGGAACTGGCCGGACTCATTGGATTGGAACGCTATCCATTTCCCATCCGGGGAAAAGCGCGCGTTCAGCTCCTCAAAAGGGGTCTGCAAGTACGGTACCGGTTTGCGGTCGCCACTCATGGGCAACAGCCACAGATCGCTCGCGGTCTTCTGTCCGGTCTGCCCATACACAATCCACCGTCCGTCGGGAGACCAATCTTCTGTGTACGCGTTCACTCCGGCATGGAGCAACAGCTCTTCCTGGCCATTCCCACCCGCAGGCTTTTGGTAGAGGTCCGTGGAATACGAGTTCAAAGAAAGAGACGAGAAACCGAGCCGGCTATCATCCGGAGACCAGACTGGAAACCGGCTGATACCGGCACGGAAGGTAAAGCGAGAGAGCACGCCGCGCCCCAGATCCTCCAGCCAGATGTCGCCCTGAGAACCACTGCGGACTGTCACCGCCACAGTTTTTTCATCCGGTGAAACCGCCATTGGCCCAAAGTCGCCCGGTTTGCCGACGGCGCTGAGACGCTTACCGGCGCGATCCATCCAGACTAATTCACGGCTGGAAAAAGCCCCGCCTCCCGAGCGGTACACCAGCATACCGTTCCCGGAAACGGAGAACGCTCCGAATCCGGTGTTGACAGAATTCGTCACCTGATCTGCGATAGGGAACATATCTCCCAGGGTCTTCAGCCGCGTGGCGTCAAAAGGCTGCGCCATCAGCGTATCCTCCCGCCGGAACAACAGATGAGCAGCGGCATCCGGCGCGGAGGGTGGTGCGTAGAGCGCATTGCTGTGATCCAGGAGGACCCGCACAGCCGGGGCCCCGTCGAGTGAGCCAGCGAAAACACCGCCAGCGTCCAACTTGTCCGAGTCAACGCTGTAAAGAAAGTGAACGCCGTCGGGCAGGAACACCGGAAATCTGTATCCTTCGGCGGCACCGCCATTTTGCGCGAGTGCGCTCACGGGAACCGGAGTGCCTCCGGCGGCGGGGACGCGGGAAATAGGGCTGTTGGGGCCTGGAGAAAACACGATCACACCATCGCGATTCCAGGTCCCGCCGCGACCGTTGCCAGCGTCACACAGAGTCTGCGGCGGGCCACCGGCGATTGCGACTTTCTTGAGCTTGCCGCCAGCGAAGAACCCCAGATACGCTCCGTCGGGCGACCAGAACGGATACGTTGCTCCGTCGGTGCCCGCCAGCACCCTTGCGTCGAGTGCGTCCATGGCGCGGACCCACACCTGGTTCGGACCGCCGTTGGCGATCACGAAAGCGAAGTTACGCCCATCCGGCGACAACGACGGATATTGGGCCGCCACACTGCCGGGCGGCGAAATCTGATAACGCAGGCTCTGCGCGACCGGCGGCGCTTCACGGAGATGAACGAAGGACAGGCCTAATGTGGTGGCCAGTAACAGCGCTGCCACGATCCATGGAAGACGGCTGCGGGCGACGGTAGCAGTGGCGGCTGGGACGTCTGCCGTGACCGCAGGGTCGTCCAGCAAGAGCTTCGCGTCCGCGACGCTGCTAAGGCGCTGCTTGGGGTCTTTTTGCAGGCAACTGAGCAGAAGCCGCCGCGTTTGCACGGGCACGCGGCTCAAGTCGGGCTGGTCTTTGATCACCGATGCGAGAATATCGCCGACTTCCTCGCCTTTGAACAGGCGCTCGCCGGTGAGCAATTCACAGAGCACCACACCGAAAGCCCAGACGTCGGCTCGCTTGTCGACCGCTTTTCCCTTAGCCTGCTCGGGAGGCATGTATGCAGCAGTGCCGAGAATAACGCCGACCTCGGTCGCGCCAATCGTAAGCGTGGGCGAGTTCTCGGGACTACTCCCGGCGGAGCTCCGCGTGTCGCCTCGATTCGAAAAAGCTTTGGCCAGACCGAAATCCAAGAGCTTGACGACGCCCTCCGGCGTGATCTTGATATTGGCGGGCTTCAGGTCGCGATGGACCACGCCCCTGTCGTGCGCGTATTCCAACGCGGCGGCGATCTGGGAGGCGATATGCCAGGCTTCGTCGAAAGGCAGCGGCCCCTTGGGTGATTCGCCCTCGACCAGTTCCATCACCAGAGCGCGGTCCTCTAGCCCGTAGATCGCGGCGATATTCGGATGATTGAGTGAGGCCAGCACTTCCGCCTCGCGCTGGAAGCGGGCCATGCGCTCGTTATCGCGCGCGAAGACCTCGGGCAATACTTTGATCGCCACATCGCGCTTCAGTTTGGAGTCGCGTGCGCGGTATACCTCGCCCATGCCGCCCTTGCCGATGAGACCGCGAATCTCATAAGGGCCGAGTTTGTCGCTCGCAGAGAGGGACATTGAGATATTCAGCTTAGTCTACAGCGTTTTCGCGCATAATAGCGATTGCATGCGCACTTTCCGATTGACTCTTGAATATGACGGCTCCAAGTTTTCCGGCTGGCAGGCGCAGATTAACGCCCGCAGCGTGCAAGGCGACTTGCAGCGCGTGGCGGATGAACTGTTCGGCGTCGACGTGGACCTGCAGGGCGCCGGGCGCACCGACGCCGGAGTCCACGCCGTCGGCCAGGCGGCCCACATCAAAGTCCGCAAGCTGCGCGATGACCTGACGCCGGCCCGCATCCTGCGCGAGTTGAACGACCGCCTGCCGTCGTCGATCGCCGTGCTCGAATGCGCGGAAGCCGCGCCCTCGTTTCACGCGCGGCACGATGCGGTATCGCGCGCATATTTTTACCAGATCTCGACGCGCAAGACGGCGCTCTCGAAGCGCTTTGTGTGGTGGATCAAGCAGCCGCTCGACGTGGCCAAAATGCAGGAGGCGACGGCGCTGATTACGGGGCGCCACAACTTCGTGTGCTTCCGCGCGGCGGATCCGTCGCGCCCCGGCGAATCGACAACGGTCGTGGTCACGTCGGCCGAGGTGGGCGTCGACGACAACCTGATCGTCTTCCGCATCGAGGCGTCGCATTTCGTGTGGAAAATGGTCCGGCGCCTGGTGGGCACGCTGGTGAAGGTGGGGCTGGGCGAGGTGAGCGTCGAGCAGTTTGCGGGGCTATTGACGGGGCGCAAGAATCCGCAATTCGATATCGCCGCATGGACCGCTCCGGCGTCCGGCTTGTTTCTCGAAGCCGTGCGGTATTAGTGCGCGGCGGGCTTGGCGCTTTCGAGCAGACTGCGGATTTCCGTTTCGTAAGTGTCTTTGCCGACCAGGCCGCTGTGGGAAAAAGCAATCTTACCGTCGCGGTCGATGATGAAGGTGGAGGGCAAGGAATCCACGCCGCCGTAGGCTTTTGCGATGTCTTCGGTGCCGACCACGATGGGATAATCGATCTTTTTCGCCGCCAAGTAGGGCTTGACGGACTTCCAGCCGTCTTCATCCATCGAGACGCCCACGATCGCCAACCCGCGCGCCTTGTAGGTCTTGTTGAAGTCGACGAACCATGGGATTTCGACCTGGCAGGGACCGCACCAAGTGGCCCAGAAGTTGAGCAGCACCACTTTGCCTTTGAGGCTCGCCAAAGTGACTTTCGCGCCGTTAGAATCGAGGAGCGTGAAGTTCGCGGCGGGCTTGCGATCGTGATTTTCCAGGAGAACGACCTTGGATACAGTAATCGCGTCGTCTTTCATGTCACCGGTGAGCTGCACCGTGTAGCCGGCATTCGCTGTCAGCGCAGGCAGGTCCTGATTGGCAATTTTGAAGACCTTACCGTCACTGACAAAGACGAATCTGGCTCCGTCCTTGACGCACGCCAAGGTGCAACTACGGTTATTCAAGCTGGGGTGAACCTGCGTCACCTTCTGGTGGCTGATCGCACAATTACTATCGCTGATCTCGCCTTTCCAGGTCATGGGGGCGGCCGGGGCGGAGCCGGCGAGGCTCGCCAGAAGGCTCAGCGTATACGAGGCTCTCAAAACTGATTTCATGGCTGATCTCACTTTACACCCTGACGTCACTTCTTGCCGCTCGTCGATAGAGCAAAGGCCACGTAAGTTCCACCCGATGGCATGTCTGGGCCGCCGCGACCGCCGGTTGCATGGATAACCACGTATTGCCGTCCAGCAACCTCATAGGTGATGGGCGTGGAGTTCCCAGACATCGGCAGAATCGTTTCCCACAAGAGCTTGCCGTTTGTCTTGTCGAACGCACGGAATTTGCGGTCGAAATTCGTCGCGCCGATGAAGAGCAGACCACCGGCGGTGACGATCGGGCCCCCATAATTTTCCGTGCCCGTGTCTTTCACGCCCTTTGCGGAGAGCTCGGGATATTCGCCCAGCGGAATCTTCCAGGCATACTCGCCGGTATTTAAGTTGATCGCGTTGAGCGTTCCCCAAGGCGGCGCGACCGCGGGATAGCCCTCGGGATCGAGCCATTTGCGGTACCCGGTAAAGCGATACGCCGGCGTATTGACCGGTGCTCCTGTGCTCTCGAGTTCCTTGCTCTGGCCGCCCAGAACATATTCAGCGATGAGAACGCCATCCAATCTGCTTAGGTTGGGAAACGACGGCATGCGGCCCTCGCCCTGCCGGATCACCGCGGCGATCTCGCCCGCCTGCTTTTTTCCGCGCAGGTCGACCAGCGACGGAATTTCCGGCGGAGTGCCCCGCATGTCGTCGCGATGGCACCCGGCGCAATTGGTGAGATAAAGCTGCTCGACCGTCGCGCCACCCTTGTTCTGGCCGAGGCTCGCGATCCAGGCGATATCGTTCGCGTTCACGTAGAGCAAACCCGTTTCAGGATCAAACGCCGAGCCGCCCCATTCGGCGCCGCCGTCGAATCCGGGGAACACCACCGTGTCTTTATCGACGCTGAAGGGCACGAATTGGCCGTCACTGCGAAGCGTCCGGAACTGATCCAGAGCCCATTGGTGAATCGCCGGAGTGCGATTCGACAGCATGTCCTCGGTCAGGCGCTGCCGTGCAAACGGAGCGGGCTTCATGGGCAGCGGCTGCGTTTCAGCGGTGCGCTCTCCGGGTACAGTGCTGGGTGGATACGCGTGGTAATCGATCGGGAAGATCGGCTGGCCGCTGGAGCGATCGAACAAATAGACCCATCCTTGTTTGGTAGTCTGGGCCACCGCATCCACGGTTTTACCATCGTGCTTGACTGTCACCAGGGTGGGAGGCGACGGGAAATCGCGGTCCCACAAGTCATGCTTGACGGCTTGAAAGTGCCACACGCGCTCGCCGGTGTTCGCGTTCAACGCGAGCAGAGTGTTGGCGAACAGATTGTCTCCCAAGCGATCGGCGCCATAAAAATCAGTAGCTGCGGACCCGGTAGGGACGAAAACCAGTCCGCGTTTTTCATCCACTACCAACCCCGGCCAGTTGTTGGCCGCACCGGTATACGTCCAGGCGTCCCTGGGCCATGTGTCGTAGCCGAACTCGCCGGGATGCGGGATGGTGTGAAATGTCCAGCGAATCTTGCCGGTTCTCACATCGTAGGCTCGGATGTCGCCGGGAGGCGCGGGGAGTGATTCGGGAGTGCGGCCACCGACGATCAGCAGGTCTTTGTAAATGACACCGGGAGTGGTGAGCACGATCGACTGCTTTTCAGGATCGCGCCCCAGGCCTTCGCGAACGTCGATCCGCCCTTCGTTTCCGAACCCTGGCAGAACTTTCCCCGTGCGAGCATCCAAGGCGTAGATATAGCTTTGGACCGAGGAGAAGATGCGCTGCTGCTGGGCGCCATCCGTCCAGTAGACCAATCCGCGGTTAGGGCCGCGGCCTGCGACGCCGGAATCGAAGCGCCACAGCAGTTTTCCAGTGGCCGCATCCAGTGCGATAGTTTTGTGCGACGGCGTGATCCCATAGAGAACGCCATTCACGACGATGGGCTGGGTCTGGGCGGGGATGGGACCGTCGGTCGCATCGTAAGTCCATGCGACCTGCAGTTGATTCACATTCTGACGCGTGATTTGCTTCAGGGGCGAGTAGCGCGTTTGCCCCAAGCCGCCATAGGTGCTCCAGTTATTCGCCTGGGCCGCCGCCTGCGCGCATATCCAGCAGCCTAGCGCGAACCCCGCGATTCTCATATCGCCGTCCTCAATACAGCATGAACGAATAGAGAGTGTCGCCAGCGCCCACCAGCACGTATTGATGCCCGTCGAGCGCATAGGTTTCGGGCGCGTTCGACACGATGCTGCCCAGGTAAGCATGCCACAGCGGCTTTCCGTTGCCGGCATCGTAGGCCACGATATTACCCGCAACGTCACCCGCGAAGAGCAACCTGCCGGCCGTGGTCAGCATCCCGCTGCCGAGTCCGCCGCCCAACGTTGGATATACGTGCTTCCAGACCGTCTTGCCGGTCTTATAGTCGATGGCCGAAATGTAGCTTTGCGTGGTGCCGAGCGCCAACTCCTCTTTCCCGCCGAGTCCCATCGCGCCGCGCGGATCGGTCTCGGTGAGATAGTACATGGCGTAGCTATCCTGCGTGGGAACGTACATCAAGCCGGTATCCGGGCTGTAAGCCGGAGGCGGCCAGTTGGTCACACCTTGATTGGCGGGCGAGACCAGGGAGCCACCGGCATGGAAATCCTTGGCGGGGTCACGCACCGGCTGGCCCTTGGCATTGATGCCCTTGGCCCAATTTGCGGATTCACCGAATTTCGAAGTCACCAGATGTTCGCCGGTGAGACGATCCAGCGTGAAATAGTAACCGTTGCGGCTGGCCTGAAGAACCAGTTTGCGCGGGCGGCCGTTGAACTCGCCGTCGACCAGAACCGGCGTCTGCGCCGAGTCCCAATCGTGAGTATCGTGCGGCGAGGTCTGGTAGTACCAGGCGATCTTCCCGGTTTCGACGTTGATGGCGACTACCGAACACGTATACAGGTTGTCGCCTTCGCCGCGCGTGCCGGTAGTATAGGCGGGCGATGGATTGCCGGTGCCCACGATGTAGAGATGCGTCTCAGGATCATACGACCCCGGGACCCACATATTGCCGCCGCCATGCCGCGCGGCATCCAGATTCGCCCAAGTCTCCAGGCCGGGGTCGCCCTTCTTCATCGGCACGGGATAAAACTTCCATTGCACGTCGCCGGTCTCGGGATCGAACGATTGCAGGTATCCGGGCATATCGAGGTCATTGCCTGTGCCGACCAGGATATGATTGCCGACGACGATCGGCGCGGGCGTGGAAAAATACTGCAAGTCGAAATCGGCGATATCTTTATGCCAGACTTCTTTCCCGGTCTTGGCGTCCAGGCAAATCAGGACATCGTCGGGCGTCTCCATATAGAGACGGTTGTGCCACATGGCCAGCCCGCGATTGCCGATGTGAGTGCCGCCCCGCGTCTTCCAAACGTAATGCCAGATTTCGTGGCCGTCGCGCGCATCCATAGCCCAGGCGTTGTCCGGAGTCGAGACGTAAATGATCCCGTCGACTTGCAGCGGGGAACCTTTAATATTCGCGAGCGCGTTGGCTTCCAGGGTCCCGATGCCGCCGACGATGAGACTCGGACCGGGCCGGCGGCCTTGCGTCCCGGCCACTAGCTTGCTGCTCCATGCCAAGGTCAGATTCTTGACCGTGGTTTGATTGAGCTGCGTCAAGCTGCTGTAACGCCTGCCGGTGTAGTCGCCGCCATACGTGGCCCAATTGCCGGTGGTGCCGAGCTTCTTGAGCAGCTCGGTGGGATCGAGCTGTTGCGCCGCGAGCAACGCGGGCAGAAGCAGGATGGAAAGTCTGGCCGTCAGGTTCATGAGTCGTTTCATTTGATGGTCACCAGATACGCGGTCACGTCGTGGATGTCTTTATCGGTATAAACCGGCAGCAAATCCTTATGCGGTTTCAGCGGGTCGTGGACTTCAACCTTGGGCGTATCGCCTTCGCGCCGGAAGGAGCGGGTGGTGCCGTCGGGCTGCGTCAGCGTAACGATGAAATCGTCGATGCGGCCCAGGTTCCCTTCCACCTTTTCGCCATTTTGCTGCGTAACCGTCACCGTTACCGGAGGCACTTTGCTGGCTGCGGACGCAGTCTGCATGCCCCCGCCGGGGCGGCCGCCGATGATCAGCGGCATCAACCAGGTCTGCTGCAAGCTTCTGGGATCGTCGATTCGGCTGGCGATGCCTTTCAGATCGCCGGTCACTGAATGACAGGACGCGCACTTGGATTGGAAATATACCTGGCCGGCCTTGGCGTCTCCCACTACGACGGTCGGCGGCCGCATGCGTCCCGGATCGCGGCTGTTAATTTTGAATTCGTGAATGAACGCCGCGATGTCGGCTACCTGAGCGGCGGTAAAGGCGAACTTGTGCTCGTTCGCAGTAGCGCTTTTGAAGAATGGCTCGAGCACTTCGCCTTCGTGATCCCGCATTACATACTCCGAGCGCAGCAGATTGGTGCCGCCGTTTTCGCCTCCGCGCGCGTCTTCGCCATGACAGTAAGCGCAATTGGTCATATAAGAAGTCTTGCCTCGCGCAACGCTGGCAGGATCGCCAGGCGGACGCGACGGGAATTGCCCCGCGCCTTGGATGGGAGCGGGACGCGCCGGCACAGCTTCTTCGTGAGTCTGCGCGGCGAGACTTGACGCCAACGTGGCCATGAGCAGGGCTATCGCGCCTCTCAGGAATCTTTGATTGATTTCCATACCTTCACCTTTATCCTTCGGAGACGTCAATTTCACTCAAGCCCACCAGGCCGCGCCTGCCTGCTCCCTGATCACGATGTCATTAAGGAATGAAGCCGCTTTGACGAGTCCTTCTTCAGCCGACATCAGACTATCCTCATGTTCGATGGAGAGCGCGTAATCGTAGCCGAACATGCGCAGCGTCGAAACAAACTCTTTCCACCACTCGGCGCCGTGGCCGTAGCCGCAGGTGCGGAAAATCCAGCCCCGATTGCGCTCGTCGGTGTAATTCTTGGTATCCAGCACCCCGGTCCGCGGCAGGTTGGCGGCGTAGATTTGGGTATCTTTGGCATGCACGTGGAAGATGGCATCCCCCAGCACGCGAATCGCGACAATGGGATCGATTCCCTGCCAGAACATGTGACTGGGATCGTAATTGCATCCCAGCGACGGACCCGCGAGAGCGCGCAGCTTCAGCAGCGTCTCGGGGCTATAGGCCAGGAAGCCGGGGTGCATCTCGATCGCAATCTTCACTCCGTGATCGGCCGCGAATTTAGCCCGCTCGATCCAATACGGCGTGGCCACTTCGTCCCATTGCCAGCGCAGGACGTCCAGATATTCGGGCGGCCACGGGCAGGTAACCCAGTTGGGATATTTGGCGGCCGGAGAATCACCCGGGCATCCGCTGAAATCCACCACCACGGGCACGCCCAATTGTTCGGCGAGCAGAATGGTCTTGCGGTTCACTTCGCGGTCATGGCGGGCGCGCTCGGCATCCGGATGGAGCGGATTTCCGTGGCAACTCAAGGCGCTGATGGAGAATTCCTGGTCGCTCAGTTTCTTCTTGAACTCGCGCAGCTCCGCGGCGCTATCGAGCATGGACAGCTTGCAGTGCGGATCGCCGGGATAGTTGCCCGTACCTAACTCCACGGTATGAATGTTCAGACCGGCCAGCTTCTTCAAGACGTCTTCCAGGGAGAGGCTGGACAGAAGTGGGGTGAATACGCCTACTTTCACGCTAATGATTCCTTTTTGCCAGTCACGTTTATCTCATATTCGCACGGGCCAGCGGGGACGCCGGTATTTGCCCGAGATTCCCTGTACGCCAGGCCTTTAATGCCTCGATGGCGGCGCCGCGAGCTCCGGCGGTATCGCCGTCGGGCATCACATGGATCGGGATATCAATCTGCTCTTCACGCTGAATCGGCATGCCCGCGTGAATTTCATCCACAAACCAGTCCTGGAATTTCTTGCCGGTTTCGAGCGCGCCTCCGCCGACGATCAAGCCATCCGGATCGAAGACATTCACCATCTCATCGAAGAATAACCCAAGAGCCCGCGCCTGAACCCGGAAAATCTCCCGGCACATCGGGTCGCCGCGCTCGGCGCGTCCGCGCACGGCCAAGGCCGCCTGGTGCACATCCGCGACGCGGTTCAGTTCGTGCTCGGGATGCCGGGCCAAAAAGAACGGCAGCAGCGTCTTCTCAATCGCGGTGAGCGAGCACAACGATTCCAGATCGCCGGTTCGCCAGCAATTGCATTGCGGACTCAGTCCGTCCAGCCCGGGAATGGTCTGCCATGGAATCAAAACGTGGCCCAGTTCTCCGCCGAATCCGGCGCGGCCCTTTAGAACGTTTCCCTCGGCAATCACGCCGCCGCCCAAGCCGGTGCCGATAATCGCCGAGACCGAAGTCGCGCGACTGTTCAGGCCAAAGATGGTGGAGTGCCCCCACAACGCGGCCGCATTGCCATCGTTGAGGTAGGTCACCGGCTTGCCGAGCGCGGCTTCCAGACCTCCGCGCAGGTCGAAGCCGTTCCACTGCGCATGCACGAAATTGGTGGCTCCGCGAGAGCTCAACACGCCCGCGGCGCTGGCAGGACCGGGAGTATCCAGGCCCACCACGGCGATATCCGGGTACGAAACCCCAGCCTTCGCGGCTGCGATCTGGAGGCCGTCCTCAATCTGCTGGAGGCACACCTTCGGGCCTTCGACCGAGCGCGCCGGATGCTCACACAGACCTTCCAGCAGAAAGTGTTCGCGCTCATCGAGGAACGTGAAATTGATGGCCGTTCCGCCCAGATCGACTCCGGCAATGATCGTCATAATCAGTAATAAGAGAGCGTCTCGATGCCGGTTCCGGCATGGAAGTTATTCACCACTTCCATTTTCTGCAAATCGATAACCGAGACGCTGCCATCACCGTGATTCGCCACCAGGGCTATCCTGCCATCTGCCGAAAAAGCGAAGCCCATGGGATCTTTTCCAGTGGGCAGAACCTTCTGCTCCCCGCGCAAATTAGCCGTGTCAAAGACATTGGCAAGCTTGGCGCCTAAATTCATGGTGAGAAGCCGCCGGCCGTCGGGCGAGAAGGAAACTTTGTAGCCGCCCTTGGACTGGTCCTTGAGCGGAATCCGGTCGGTGACACGGTCGGTGCGCGGATCGATCACGATCAGCACCGGTTCCGCGAAATCCATGGCGACCACCAGCTTGCCGTCGGGCGAAGCCGCGATGCCCTGCGTGCCGTTAGGCGCGGGAACCTTGCCGATCATCTTACGGGTCTTGAGGTCCAGCACACTGATGAAAGGCTTGTCGTTCTTATTCGCGACGTACAATTTGCTGGCGTCTGGCAGCAGCGCCATCCAGTGACCGGTGCCCTCCGTGTCGATAGTGTCCTTGATCGCGCGAGCTTTGGGATCGATCACCAGCACCTTGCGGTCAAGATCACAGGTTACGTACACCATGCCGTCGCGCGCGATCTGAATGCCGTGCGGCGCCCGGTAGGGCGCTACGTCAATGCTGCCCACAATCCGTTGGGCCTGTAAATCCACAATGTCGATCTCGTGCCCGGGGTGCGGATTCTTGCCGTAGACGCCGTCGCCGTAAATGGGAACGTAGGCCAAGCGGTGATCCGCCGAAAAAGCAAAATCGTGCGGGTTGGCCGAAACTTCAATCGCGGACTGCTCCTTGAACGTCACCGGATCGAAGAAGCGCAGATGAGCCCCGAGCTTGTCCACCATGAACAAGCCCTTGGTGCCGGTAGGATGATTCAATTCCACCCCGGCCCCGACCAGCAGCCCAGCGCCGAGCAGCACTAGGGCGGCGGCCCGGATCTTGATTCTCAAAGATGTCTTGCTCATAAATTCATTACCCCAGGAACGCAATGGCGCGTCCGGCCCAGCCTACCAGGAACCAGGATGTCAGCGAACAGCACGCGACTATGATATTGCGCGGCGAACCGGATTCCGCCGCACCCGAGCGGATGACCCGGCGATAGATCAGGAACTGAAAGCCGACCGCAACGCATAGCGCCACCATTTTAGTGCGGAACGCATAGTTGGCGGCATAGCGCGCCGGGTCTGGCAAGAAGACCAGAAATCCCGTAGCCATCGCCAGCAACAGGCCGCCAATGGCCAGGCGCCAAATTTGTTTCGCCAGCAGCGCCATGGGTATCTGCCGCAGACCGATGCCCGACAGGCGAAGATTCAGGATCACCATACTACCCAGCAGCAGCGTGATTCCGAACAGATGAAACGATTGAATGACCGGGATCGCGTACTTCGAGTTGCGCAGGATGTCGATGGTGTGAGAATCATACGACATCCGCCACAGGTCTTGAAGAGACATGTTCCGCTTCCCGTCTACAGTTCGTAGGCCATCAATCTGCCGCACGCGATCACAATCATCCAGAAGGCGAGCGACACAATCGCAATCGCCTGCGCGCCCCGCGGCACCGATTCTGAGAGATCCCATTCCGCCATGGCCGGATAAAATTTCAACTGATATATCAGAGCATTGATTCCCACTAGAATCAGCACCAGCATTTTCACCCGGAAGTATCCGTTGGTGTAAACCTTTTCGGCCTGGGCAAAAAACAGCAGCAGCCCGGTTACGAACATGATTCCAAAACCCGGCAGAGCCCACGGCATCACCTGATTCATGATCTTCGAAACGCGTTCGCTGGGCAGCACCAGCCGCAGCAGACGAAGGTCCAGCAGAACGATCAAGCCCACCGACAGCGAAAGGGCCAGGATGTGGCTCCCTTCGATGACGGGAAACATGAAATCCGACTGACGGATCGAGGTCGCCCACGGCGTACTTTGGAGCCAGTGGCACCAGCTAACAATGGACATCACGACCCGCCTTCAGATTTGCGTCAGGCGCGCTAGTATTTTGCGGAGGCAGTTGCGCCCTCGGTTTTCGGCCGTGCGATGTCGTGATACAGCCGCTTACCGTCCGGCAATTGCGCATAAAAAAGTGATGCGCCCTTGGTGCCGTCCTTCATCGGGTGCGCAATCAATTTGACGTGATCGCCCACCTTGAAAGTCGCGCGGGTCCAGCCCTGCCGCCCCATAATGTTGGTGGAGCCGCCTTCGATGTCCCACGTGCCCACGGTCGCGGGATCAGGGGCGCCGGGGTCCACTTTGACGATGATGTGGGTGTGCGGATTTTCCCAACGGTATTCCATGACGGTCCCTTCGTAGGCGACGTCCTTGGTCAGCTCGAACATGGCAAACGAATGGTGGGCGAGCGCGAGCGGCGCCACCGCCAACAGCCCGATTGCAAGATGTTTAAATTTCATAACGCTGCTCCTTATATTATGGTCAAACTGCTTTTCCCCAGCCCAAACCCTGCAAATAACGAAACGCCTGTTTGGCTTGCTCCACGCGCGCGTCTCCGGTGACGCCGTCCCGATCCACTAAAAACATCGGATTGTCGAGATTGCGTGCGGCTTCGTGAATGGCCTTGAAGTCTATGACGCCGTCTCCGGGGTTGGCGACTTTCTTCTCCGGGGTCAGGTCCTGAAGATGAAAACCGACGATCTTCTGCGGGTACTTGCGGATGAAAGCGGCCGGATTCACGCCGCCGGCTTCCGCCCAACAGACATCCAGCTCGTAGCAGACTAGGGGGCCGGTCTGCTCGAGCAGGAGTCCGTAGGGCAGCACGCCCTCCACGGGCGTGAAATCAATGGCATGCATGTGGTATCCGAACTTAAGGCCGCTCTGTTTGGCGATGACGCTCGCTTCATTGAAGGCGTTGCACAGGCGCTTGATGCTATCGACGGATTTGTAACTCGACGTTGCCGAGGAAGCGATCACGCCCCATTCGCAGCCCAGATCGCGCGCTACCGGAACCGTCGCCCGCGCTATTGGGACTATGTTTTCCGACGCGTAAACCATCTCCCGCGCCTGAGCCATTGTTGTGTCGGCGGAGAGATCGTTCATCTGATCAAAACCCATGTGCAGCGAACGCACCCGGATACCGCTTTCCTCAGCTTTCTTGCGGATGGATTTGGCATCGAATCCCCACAACCCGGCCGGCTCGATGAATTCGTAACCCATGCTGGCGGCGGCTTCAATGGCGCCGGAATATTTCTCCCAGGTGCGCGGCAGATCGCGTCCGATGAGAGCGAAAAGCTGGATACCGAGCGGGTAGCGAACCGCCGGGGGCTTCGCAGAAATGCTTTGCGCGCCCGCGAAGCGGCCTCCTGCCGCGAGCGCAATGCCCGCCGCGGCTGCCGGAACTCCGTGGATGAATTCGCGCCTCGTCATTTCCCCGGAATGCTCGTCAGAAACTTGGCCCGCTCCGCATCGCTCGCATTGCAATCGAATTCCCGCGCTTCGGTTCCCGGAGGCGCCCTATAGTACCGAAACTCGTAAGTGTGCGGCGTTGCGTACATTTTCGGATCTTCCCAGGTGAAGACCACCGAAAGCCGCTGGCCGCCATTCAGAAGCCGGAAGCGCTCTATCAAATGCGAGGTCGCGGTGCGCGTTCCGCCGCCCGGGATCGCCAGGATGCCTTCGTCGGAGAAGCCGATGGTATCCACCACCAACGTCTCGCCCTCCCAGTGCCCGATCGAATTGCCGGTGGAGGTGGGATCGAAGGTTTCGGCGCTGACGTGCGGCCGTCCATCGGTGTAGATGTGGCGCGCGGGCGTCCGCACCGGCGAGGTAATCGCTATCTCCTTGCCATTGGTATTCTGCACGATCTCAACCGGGGACCACGCCATCATATAAGGCACTCCAAAGAAGTGGCACCAGCGAATCGCATCCGCGTCATGCTTGACCTGCGCGGCCCGCTCGGCGGCAGTGGCAGGCACGATCAGCGACGCCGGAGGAACGTTACGGCTATCGAATCTCAATTCCCAATAGCCCGAAAGATCGGGCGACTTGCTCTGGGCGGACAACAGCGCGGGGCAAACCAGCAGCGTGAAAAGGGGCAACGGCAGGGGCTTATTCATGTTCCAATTCGCTAGTATTTTTGGCCGGGCGCGACAACGCTGCCACTCTGCTTGGGATCGTCGGCGTGGCAGGTTTCCTCAAACGCGTAGGTGCCTGGCTCCGATTTGTAATACTGCAATTCATAGGTATGGGGCTTAAGGTAGATAGCCGGGTCTTCCCAGGTAAATACCACGGACAATTTCTTGCCGCCGTCGATTAACTTAAACCGTTCCGTCAGGTGCGTGTTCTTGCCCACGCGTCCGCCGCCGGGAGTTCCACCACCGCCCACAAAGCCTATGGTGTCCACCACCAGCGTTTCACCTTCCCAATGTCCAATGGAGTGACCATTCACCGTGGGCACCAGCATCGCGGGCGAAGGGTGCTTCCGGCCATCCAGATAGATGTGCCTGGGGAAAGTATGCACTTCGGCCGCTTGCATGATCTCGGTCTGTGTCTGGAAAAGATCCCAGGCCGCCGAGTGTTGCATGAAGAAGGGATAGAGATTGCTCAGGCACCACTTCGACCCGAACGCCACCACCTCACCCTGGGCCTGCCGGGCGGCCGTTTCCTGGTTGGCTTTGACGACTTCAGGGGTCAGCGAAGCTTTGGGCACGATCTTTTCCAGAATGCCGCCGAAGTTTCCGCCTCCGACGTCGTCGCGGCGCTCCCAGAAGCCGGAAAGATCGGGCACTTTGGCGGGCGCGCTCTGGGCCAAAAGCAGGCTTGCAGAAGCTCCGAGTGCCAGGGCCATAAGCGCTGCTCCCGCCGAACCCTTCACGACCGTATTGCGAAACCGTTGATTCATGAGCCAGTCGCCCCCTGCCCCAAGCATATTATCTCGCGTCCTGCGCGACAGATGTACCTCATTGAAAATAGCCGACCGACCGCCGGATTACAAGGTGACTACGGTTGCGATACGTCGCGATGCGCCTTATGAGCTAACGGTTTACCAGAAATAGGTCGCCAGAACGTGCGGCGGCCCGGCGCTGCGGCCCACGGTATCCGTCCCGATCACGATCTGCATGTTCTTGCGGTCCCAATCCTTGGGCGCGCCCTTGGCCATCTCTTCCAGGGCGGCGCGGCTGGTTAGGAATTCTCCGGCCGCCTCGGTCCCGAACTTGGCTAGACCGGAGGCCGTCACCACCACCCTTCCGGTGGTGGGATCGACTACCCGGGAAACGATCGCGTAATCCTGCCTGAGGTTTTGATACGGGGCGTTCATGTCGTCGGACCACTTGGGGTTTTGAGGGTCGTTGTGATCCTGAATCCGGTTCACCATGGTGTCGGGATTTCTTAGAAAGCTGAAGCGCAGAGGGCCGGTGAGCCGCAGCGTGAAACTGTTATTGAAGGCGCCGATAAGCACCGCCGGGCCGTCGCGTAAGTCCTCTAATTTGGAGGACATCTGGAAGCGAATGCGGTAAGGCCGGTTGTGGGAAACCAGCAGCGAAGTGACTCGGGCTAAGGCGGTGGCGTCGGCAAAAGCCACTTTCTCCGAGTTCTGGAGGTCGATGGTATTCACCGGAGGAGTGTCGGTGGCGTAGCCCCCGATGTAAACCGAGACCGGATCGGGCGAACTCAAGACTGGAGCCCAGAAACGATCCAGAGCCGACTGCGATTCCCAGGGCCGGGCCATCCACAGCGCGACTAAAACACCCACGACCAGAACTACGGCCAACGCAACCGCGACGGCCCAAACCGGCTTAGCGCGTTGCACGGCCGAAGGCTCCGCGAGCACCGCGGGCTTTTCCGGCATGCGGAACTCAGGGAGATACGATCCGGCGGGGAAATCGATCCGGATCTCGTTCTGGTGGCCTTCTTCGTGATAATACTGAGCGATTCGTTTGCGAATCTCCACGGCCGTGGTACGAACCACCGGATCGAGATTGGTATCGTAGTCCGGGGCGCGCCCGAAAACTTCGATGCCTAGCGTTCGTTCCTTGAGCGGCTCAGAATGACCGTGCAGCGAGCGCTCGACCACGAAACGCAGTAGGTTGGGGAAACGCTTGCTCTTGCGAAACAGAGGGCTGGAAAGAATCCGCTCCAGTTGTTCCCGAATGGCATTCCGCTCGGCTTCCGATTCCGGCGTCCAGGGGGCAGCGGAATGCCCTTGCGGATCGATGGACTGCCCAGTCTGCGTACAATACCCCCGGCGACAATTTTATAACATCGGCGATGAGGGCCGTTCTGAGTTGCCGCCGGCGCGCGGCCGATGCTATAGCTTCTGCGCTCGGAAGCCGCCCCGGGAGCGGTCGTAAAACCAGATTGCGCCAAAAACCAGCAGCAAGATCGCGGGCAGCAGCGCGACGTCGCGGAACGAAGTCTGCGCGGCGATGCCCAGGATGCGATCGAGTTCCGGGCCCGGCGGCAAGGCGTTAAATGCGGCCGTCCCGCCCGCTAGTTCGATTTTCTTCTGGTCGAAGATCGACCCCATAATCGGCAGTACAAACTGGATCGATAGCGTTCCGGCCGTCCCCATCAAGCCCATGAGCAGCGCGCCGCCACGCGGGAAGCGTTCCGAAGCGGTCGCCAGCATGGTGGGCCACATGTAGCACACGCCGGTTCCCCACAGCGTCGCGGCTAGCAGCGCGGTGACCGGTGAATTCGCAACGCTGAGCGCGTAAAGTCCCAATGCGGCGCCCAGGCAGGACAGCCACAACACGCCGATGGAGGAGAACTTATGCACCAGCGGACTCGCAAAATTTCGCATCAGGAACATCAATCCGCTCACATAAACCAGCAGCAGGATGCCGGGCATGTGGACCGTCCGGCTCAACGCCAGATCCACCCATTGGCCCGGGGCGAGTTCCGAGGCGGCGGTCAGGAACATGGAGGCGAATAGAATGATGAACAGCGGGTTCGCCAGCTCGCGGAACATTTCTTTCGTCGTGACGCCTGCCGCGGCGCGTTCCGTCGGCGGAAATTTCATGCCGGCGCAGAGCGCAACCAAGGCAATGGCTGGCAGGAACACGACTCCGAGTTTCATCTGCCATCCGAGCCCCAGGTGCGACATGCCAACACCCAGTAATCCGCCGATCACCAGTCCCCCCGGCCACCACGCGTGAACCGCGTTGAGCCGCCCGGTCTTGTTATCCGGATAGAGCGAGGCGATCAACGGATTCACTACCGTCTCGACTAAGCCCCAACCGATACCCGCCACTAGCGCGCCCACCCACAACACGGTATAGACCCCGCCGCCGGAAGCCAGGTCGCCTGCGAAAATCATCATCAGCATGCCGAGCGAAAGGAACACGCCGGAAAGCGGTAGCAGCAGTCCCATTCCGATGTAATCCAGCATGAGGCTGCCGATGGCGATGGTTACCGCGAAGCCCAGAAACGGCAGACCCAGAATGCTGGCGATCATCTCCGCCGAGTGGGCTTTGTCGATGGGGTCGAGAAACACGCGTTGCAGATCGGAGGCCGTGTTCGCGCGCAGGGCGGCATTGATCCCCGCCATGGTGAGCGCCAGTGCGCTCGCGATAAAAAGGCGAGTTGCCCGGTATTGACCGGCGACGTTCCCTGCGGCGCGGGGGGTCGCAGAGACACTCATGCGGAGACACTCATATGGATACGCTCATGGATTCAGCCACGACCAGTTTACTCTGCGGAGCCGCTTCGGCGTCAACGTGGCTACCGTAGCGGTACCGTAAAGCAGCTTGAAATGGAAACCCTCCGATGTTAGTTTTAGGGACACTCATGCATACCAGAAGAGACTTCGCTAAGATCGCACTTTCGACGGTGGCCGCCGCTCCATTGGCGAGCCTGCGAGGCGCCGCACGCATCAATTCGACGGTCGCCGGCGTCAAGCTGGGCGCCATCAGTTACTGCTTCCGTGCCATGCCTCGCCCCGCCGCCGGCGACTATATCGACACCATCGTGAAGGCCTGCGTAGAATGCGGCGTCGGCTACGTGGAACTGACCAGCCCCATGGTGGAACCGGCCAACACCCTGCCGGGCGGTGGGCGCGTCCCCCCCGACACGCCGGAGAACCGAAAAATGCGCGCCGACCTTCGGCAGTGGCGTCTCACGGCCCCGCTCACTCGGTTCAAGGAAATCCGCAAGAAGTTCGACGATGCCGGGATTGACCTCTTTGCCTATGTGATGACTTTCGCCGAGGATTTTCCGGATGAGGAAATCGACGTGGTTTTCCGGCAGGCGCAGGCGCTCGGCGTAAGTATCATTGGAACCAATCAGACCACGGTGGGAATGGCTCCCAAGCTGGTGCCCTACGCCGAGAAATACAAAATGACCCTGTCGTTCCACAACCATGCCAAGTCGGACGATCCCAACGAGGTGGCATCGCCCGAAAGCTACCAGAAACTATTCGGCATGTCCAGATATTTCAAGGCGAATCTGGATATCGGCCATTTCACCGCGGGCAACAACGACGGGATCGCGTTCATCGAAAAGCATCACGATCGCATCACCCACATGCATCTGAAGGATCGCAAACGCAACGACGGGCCCAACATGCCGTGGGGCCAGGGTGATACTCCTCTGAAGCAGGCGCTGCAGCTGATCAAAGAGAAGCACTACCCGATCTACTGCATCATTGAGTACGAATACAAGGGCGCGGGAACGCCCATCGAAGAAACCAAGAAGTGCATGGCCTACATGCGCGCGGCGTTGGCCTAACGAACCTTATTCGCGCGGTACATCCACCCACGCCCGCCGCTGACTGCTGGCCAGCTCCGCTTCGAGGATCGTCAACTGCCGCAAGCCATCCGTGAACTGCGGATACTCCGGCTCGGCGTTGGGATCCTCAATGCTGTGATAGAACCGTCTGAAGACCTGCTTAAAGGTGTCGTCGTAGCCTTCGCTGTGTCCGCCCGGCAGATCGGCATAGGATCGCGCCGCGGGCAGCATGATGGAAGGATCCTTGATCTGGACCTGGTTGGGCCCGTCGCGGTGTCCGATCCACAGTTCGTCGGGACGTTCGCCGTCCCACGTCACGCTTGCCTTGGAACCGTAAATTTCGAAGCGGAAATTGTTTTTACGGCCCGCGCTCACCTGGCTGGCGGTGAAACTTCCGCGCGTGCGCTCGCCCATGCGGAACATCACGGCGCCGAAATCCTCGGTGTTAATGGGCACGTCTTCGGTCTCCCCCGCGGCCGCTGTGCCAAACGACGCCACCGCCTTCTTCGGGCGTTTGCGGGTTTTGTAAAAAGTCTGCAGATCGGCGCATACCGACGAAATACGCAGCCCGGTCACGTGCTCGACGCCATCGCACCAGTGCGAGCCAATATCCGCCAGACAGCGCGAAGCTCCGTTCTCCGCTGAAACCAATCGCCAGTTCCAGTCGGTTTCGTAAAGCAGCCAATCCTGCGAATAGGTGCCTTGCACGATCAGAATATCGCCCAGCTCCCCGGCCTCGCACATACAGCGCGCCTGCTGCACCATCGGGTAATAGCGGAGATTGTGAAACGTGCAGTTCCGCAGCTTAGCGGCGCGCGCAAGCTGCACCATTTCTCGCGCCTCCCCGGTCGACATCGCCAGCGGCTTCTCGCACACTACGTGTTTGCCTGCTTCGAGGGCCGCCTTCACGATGGGAAAGTGCAGCGCGTTGGGAGTGCACACGTGCACCGCGTCGATGGCCGGGTCCTCTAGCAGCTTGCGATAATCCTGACTGACTTTGTCCACATGCAGCTCGGCGCCCAGGCGCACGGCGTCATCCTCTGGACCCACGCCAATCGCATACACTTCGACATTTCCCAGCCGGCGGATGCCCTCGACATGGACCCGCCCCACGAAACCAGTTCC
>DATJEI010000330.1:0-11106 GCA_035496735.1 Bryobacteraceae bacterium
GCCGAGTGCGAGCCGCAGCACGATCGAGACATACAAACCGGCGTCCGGCTCGGAGTGCCAGGAATGGCCGGCGCGTCCGATGCCGGCAGTCTGTTCGTCGGCTCCGACGACGGTGCCGGATGCACAGCCTTCACGAGCCAGCCGCGCGGCGACCGTCATGGTGGAATCGAGCGACGGGAACCACTCGACGCGGCGGCCAGGGAGATCAATTTTCATAGCTGCCGGCGGTTCATTCGCTCAACGCAGCCCGGTTCTTGGCAAGCTGCGCTTGGTATTCGGCCAGCTTGGCCCGCATGCCGTCGATCACGTGCGCGGGCGCCTTGGCGACAAAACTTTCATTTCCAAGTTGGCGCAGCGAATTAGCGATGATCTTGTCGAGCTGCTCGTTGTCCTTCTTTAGGCGCTCCCTCTGCTCGTCTGAGGTGCCAGCGGCTTCGGGCAGATCGAGTTTAAGATCAAAGCCCGAGCCTTCGCGTGGACGGACCTCCAGGCCGACATTCGTAAGCCGCTCGATGGTCTCCATCGGCACGGAGCCGCCCAGCGACAGCGTACCCGAGAGTTTCACCTTGCGATCGATCTTGTGGTCCGCACGCAATTCGCGGACGGCCGTAACGATATCCTGCAGCAACTTCATTTCGCGCTCGGCATCGGCATCGTTTAACGCGGGCTCATACTGCGGATAAGGCTCCAGCGCAATCGAGGTCTGATGGCCGCGGCGGTGCCACAACTCCTCGGTAATGAAGGGCATCAGCGGATGCAACAGCAGCAAAGCCTTCTCATGGACCTGATACGCGAACCCCCAATCGGTGTCGGACTTCTTTACTTCGAGGTACCAGTCGCAGAATTCGTCCCAGAAGAAAGTCCACACCGCATCTGCCGCTTCGTGGTAGCGATGGTGCTCAAAGGCCTTATTAGCTCTATCAATTGCGGTATTCAGCCGGCTCCCAATCCAACGGTCCGCCAGGGATTCGCGCTTGGGTTCGTTTGGTAATTTACTGAACAGCAGCCCAGAGGCGTTCCAGATTTTGTTCGCAAATTTGCGCCCGCGAAGGATCACTTCTTCGCTCAGCGCGATGTCATTGCCGGGCGCGGCGGCGACCAGCAGCCCGAAGCGGACGGCATCCGTCCCATACTTGTCGTTGACCACCAGAGGGTCGATCACATTGCCCTTGGTCTTGGACATCTTCTGGCGCTCGGCGTCGCGCACCAGGCCGTGGATGTGGACCTGGCGGAAAGGGACGTCGCCCATCATTTCCATGCCCAACATGATCATGCGCGCGGCCCAGAAAAAGATGATGTCGAAACCGGTAACCAGCAGAGACGTCGGATAGAAAGCTCGCAGGTCGGGCGTGTCATCGGGCCATCCCAGGGTCGAGAAAGGCCACAGGCCGGAGCTAAACCAAGTGTCGAGCACGTCGGTTTCCTGCGTGAGTTTCGCCGAGCCGCAATGCGAACATTTCACCGGCGTCTCGCGCGCGACCGTCACGCCTTTACAATCGCCGCAGTACCACGCGGGAATGCGATGACCCCACCACAGCTGGCGCGAAATGCACCAGTCGCGGATGTTGTACATCCACTCGAAATAGGTCTTCGACCAATTGGCGGGAACGAAAGTGATCCGGCCGTCTTCTACGGCGGCGATGGCGGGCTCCGCCAGCGGCTTCATCTTCATCCACCATTGTTTGGAAACCAGCGGCTCCACCACTGTCTTGCAGCGATGGCATTTGCCGACGTTCAGTTTGTAAGGTTCAATCTTTTCGAGGAACCCCAACTCCTGCAGTTCCGCGACGATACGCTTGCGGGCTTCGTAGCGGTCCAAGCCGGCAAATTTCCCCGCCGCCGCGGTCATCTTGGCATCTTCTCCGATCACCTGGATGCTCGGCAGGTCGTGGCGTTTGCCGGCTTCGAAGTCATTGGGATCGTGCGCAGGAGTGATTTTCACCGCGCCGGAGCCAAACGCGAGATCGGCCATTTCGTCGAGCACGATGGGAATCTCGCGATCCGTCAGCGGCAGCTTCACGTTGCGCGGATGCAGCCGCGCGGCGCGCGGATCCAGTGGATTGATGGCGACGCCGGTATCGCCCAGCATGGTTTCGGGGCGCGTCGTGGCAACGACGATCGATTCATCGCTGCCCACAACCGGGTAGCGAATGTGCCACAGGCTGCCCTCGCCTTCCTCATGCTCCACTTCGAGATCCGAGAGCGCGGTCTGGCAACGCGGACACCAGTTGACGATGTAATCGCCCTGATAGATGAGTCCTTTTTCGTAGAGGCGCACGAAGGCTTCGCGCACGGCGCGCGAGAGGCCGGGATCGAGCGTAAATCGTTCGCGCGACCAGTCGCAACTGACGCCGGCGCGTTTCATCTGCTCGACGATGCGCCCGCCGTTTTCCTCTTTCCACTTCCAGACGCGAGCTTCGAAGGCATCGCGGCCGAGGTCGCGCTTGCTCAGGCCCTCTTCGGCGAGTTGGCGCTCCACCATGATCTGAGTGGCGATCCCTGCATGATCGGTTCCCGGCAGCCACAGCGTATCGACCGCTTTTCCGTCAGGCGTTCGCTTCATGCGACGCCAGCGCACTTGTGCGTCGATGATGGAGTGCTCGAACATGTGTCCCATGTGCAGCGAGCCGGTGACGTTCGGCGGCGGAATCGCTAGTGAAAAATAGGGCTGGCCGGGATGCGCCTCGGCGCGGTAGGTGTTGTGCCCCACCCACCACGCGGCCCAATGCGGCTCGAACCGCTGGGGCTCATAGACTTTATCAATTTCCATGGGAAATTCGATTTTAGCAGGGTGGGGAGTTTAGGAGACTGATCTTAGCTCCGCCAGCTATCCCAGCCATAGGCGCGGATCATCAATTCCTGCGGCTCTTCCGGGTGCATTGTGGGTGCCTCGTCCTACTCGCGGAGTTTAGCAGGCGCGGGTTAGAATAGGCGCATGAATTATTACGGAGCCAAAGACCTTGCAACCGCGTTCCGCACGGTGCGCAAGAACACGCTGATCATCGCGGAAGAGATCCCGGAAGATAAGTACGGTTATCGCCCTGTTGAGGGTACCAGGACGGTGGGTGAACTGCTTACCCACATTGCGCACGGCTGGAAGTTTCACGAGAAGGTCATCCTTGTAGAGAAACGCACCACTATGGAGGGCTTCGATTTCATGGGATTCCTGGGCCCCCTGCTGGCCGAACAAGCCAAGCCGCGCACCAAGGCCGAGATCATCACACTGCTCAAGGACGAGGGCGAGAAGTTCGCCAAGGCCGTCGAAGTACTGTCGGACGACTTTCTGGCGCACGTGGTCTTAATGCCGCCGGGAGCCGCGCAGGCCAGCCGCACGCGCTTCGACATGCTGATGAGCGTGAAGGAGCATGAGATGCATCATCGTGGCCAGCTCATGTTGATCGAGCGCATGCTGGGCATCAAGCCGCATCTGACTCGAGAACAAGAAGCTCGCCTGGCCGCCATGCAGGCAGCCGCAGCGCAAAAGGCTTAGGCGTTTAAATAGGGAGCCGCTGGGGATTGGCGTAGTCGACGGGTGTGGCCGGAGTGCCCGCAGGCCAGTCCACCGCGGCTGCTTCCACTACTTCGACAAAGCGTTCCGCATCGATCGGCTTGTTGATGAACTGGTCCATGCCCGCCGCCAGGCACCGTTCCCGGTCGCCTTTCATGGTGTGCGCGGTCAGGGCCAGAATGGGCGTGTAGGTTCCACGGTTCTTCTCGATCTCGCGAATCCGGGCGCTCGCCTGCAAGCCGTCCATGTCCGGCATTTGCACGTCCATCAGGATCACGTCGAAGGATTCCGCGGCGACGCGTTCCAGCGCCTCATGTCCGCTGCCGGTCACCGTCACCGAGTGCCCGCGCTTTTCGAGCAGCCGCTTCACCAGGTGCTGATTGATGACGTTGTCCTCAGCCAGCAGCACCGAGAGGTTCGCCGGAAGCCGTCCGCGTGTGGTCCCCACCGCCCCCACCATGTTCTGCAGGCTGATGCTATCCACGGGCCGCATCTCGGCGGGGAGAGCTGCCTCGGGCGCCAATTGGAATCGGGAGGTGAAGCGGAACGTGCTGCCGCGTCCCGCCTCGCTGTCAACGGCGATCGTACCGCCCATCAACTCCACCAGCCGCGAGCAGATGGCCAGACCCAGGCCAGTGCCGCCGTATTTGCGAGTGGTCGATCCGTCGGCCTGCCGGAAAGCCTCAAAGATCATCCGCTGTTGTGCGGCCGGGATACCGATGCCGGTATCGGAAACCGAGAAGCGCAGCATCACCGCGTCCTCTGCCGTTCCGCCCGACTCGTGGCCCGCCCCGGGCTCCGCCTCCACCAGCAAGCCAACCTGTCCTTGCGCGGTGAACTTGATGGCATTGCCGATTAGGTTCGTCAATATCTGCCGCAGACGGAAGGGATCGCCGACCAGCCGGTCCGGGACCGCGGCATCCACGCACGTGTCGAAACCGAGATTCTTCTGCTGCGCCAAGAAGTGGAAGATCCGGCTGCTGTCTGAAATGCACTGGCGCAGCGAGAATTCAATGGGATTGACTTCCAGCCGTCCGGCTTCAATCTTGGAGAAATCTAGAATATCGTTCAGCAATTCAAGAAGCGAGTGCGCCGAGAGCCTGGCCATCTCCAGGTATCCACGCTGCTCCTCGTTCAAGCTGGTCGCCAGCGCCAGGTCCGTCATGCCAATGACCCCATTCATGGGCGTGCGGATTTCGTGGCTCATGTTGGCCAGGAATTCGCTTTTGAGTTGATTGGATTGCTTGGCATCGACCAGCAGGCGTTCAATCTCCTGCTTCTGCTTTTGCACTACCGCGTTTTCCTGCTCAGTGCGGGCTTTTTCCTCCAGCACCCGCTGCTTTTCCTCGGAAAGCTGTTGTGTGCGCTGAACCACGGCTACCTCGAGCCGCATCTTTTCGTCTGCCAGGCGATAAGTCCGGCGCCCCCACAGGATGCGCACGAATACCAGCGACAGCAGCGCCGCCGCCAGGCGGAACCACCAGCTAAACCACCACGGCGTCAAGACCTGGAAACTCAGGCGAGCCGGCTCGGCGCTCCATAACCCCTGCGCATTGCGCGCCTCCACTTCGAGCGTGTAATCGCCGGAGCCTAAGTTGGGATAATTCAGCTCGCGCTCGCTGGTCTCGACCCAAGCCCTGGCCCTATTGCTTATACGGTAGCGGAACAACACTGAAGATTCCTGAATGAACGTGAGCGCGGCGAACCGCACATGCAGCGAGTTGTCGCGGTACGGAATTTCCGCGGGCGTCGCCAGGTCACCCTCAAGATCGCCGAACTTCACCGAAGTGAACACTACCGTCGGCGGCACATTCGGCGGCGCCACCGCGGCGGAACGGAAGCGCGATAATCCGCGGCTGGTACCGATCCAGACGCCGCTCTGCTCGGCGAAGAAGGCATTGGTATTGCAGTCGCCCCAAATCAGCCCGTCCGAGCGCCCGTAATGACGCCAGGCCGCATGGTCGAATACATCCACGCCGCGGTCAGTCCCCACCCACAGACGTCCGCCGGCATCGAATCCCAGGAACAAAGTTTTGTCCGAGCGCAAGCCATTAGCGGTGTTGTAATCCGTTACCTCGGGCTTGCCGCCCTGGCTGTGGAAATTCAATCTTGAGACTCCGAACGCGTCGCGATACCCGGCCCAGATCGAACCGTCCGCGTCCTCGGCCAACTGCGCGACCCCATCCGCGCGAAGACCGTCGCTGCTGGTATAGCGGGTCCACGCGCCTTCGGACCAGCGCGCCAGTCCTAAGTCACCGGCAGCCCAGACCTGGCCCCGGGCGTCCTCGATGGTCTTCAGGAATTTCTCATCCGCCCGGGTTCCCGGTGGAAACTGCTGTTCGAATTCGGCCTTCCCTCCGATGCGCACCGGCGCGCGGCTGCGATAAAGGCCGGTGTTCGCGGAAACCCAAACTAATCCATGGCGGTCCACCAATACGGAGCGCACTCCGCCGGCCGGAAGACCGTCGGCCTTGCCGAAAGCGCGAATCTGTTTGCTGCGCGGATTAAACTGCCGCAATCCACCGGGCTCTCCCCCGATCCACAAGGCACCATCGGGGTTCGCGGCCAGCGCGCGCACCATCTCCCGGCCCGCCACCGGCAATTGCTTCCAGATGAGCCGGCCGTCTTTCTCTTCGGCGTAATCCAAGCCGAACTGGGTGCCCACCCACATGCGGCCGTCGCTATCTCGCGTGATGGACCACACGGATTCGCGGCTCAAGCCTTCATGCGCGGTCCAGCTTTGCCATTCGCCATAGCCCAGCCACCGCGCCAGCCCCGATCCCAGCAGCCCCAGCCATACGGAACCTTCGCGGTCTTGAAAGACCGTCGAGATGTCGTTGCTGGTGATGCCCTGGTCGGCGTCAATGAGCTCCCAGCCGGCGGCGGCTTGCCGCATGAGTCCACGGTTGGTGGGCGCAAGCAGGCGCCCCGCCGGATCCAGCGCCAGGGTCGGGAAGGTGTTGGTGGATTCCGCCAGCCCTGCTTGCAACTCGAAATGCGCCGTGCCATTGCGCCGCAGATAGAGCGCCGTTGCACTGCGCACCCATAGGTTTCCTTCCAGATCCCCCAGGATCGCGTCCCAGCGATCCGGCGGCAGGCCCTGCGCTGCGCTCACGTCAGCGACGGTTCGGTTATCGAATTTACACAGATCCGGACCACAGCCGAACCAAACCAAGCCGGACGCATCGGTGTAGACACTGACAGCCGCACCATGTCCCGCTTGCGCGAGTCCCGCGGCGCGATCGACCTGCCGGAACGCAACCCCCGACTTGCTTATGTCGCCGATCACCAGGCCGAGGTCGGTGGCCAGGTACAGATGTCCCCCGCGGTCCGACGAGATTCCCTGACGGCCGATGACGGTTTTCCCGTTCAGCCCGATGGATTCGAAACGGTCATGCGCGCGTCGGGCTAGGCCGCGGCCGGTGCTGACCCACAGCGTTCCATCGGCGCTTTCATACAGCGCCTCGACGCGCGTGCCCGGCAGCCCGTCGCGCAAAGTGAATGCGGTAAAGTGATTGCCGTCGTAACGGTACAAGCCGTCTTGGGTACCCACCCACAGGAACCCCGCGCGATCCTGCAACACTGCCTGCACCGCCAGATTCTTGAGCCCCTCCTCTTCGCCGTAGAATTTGAAGTTGTAGCGTTGAGCCCACGCGGATGGCGCCACGAGACAGCAAGCCCCTAGAGCGATCAACCAGATTGGACGCAGACGCGGCATTCGTGTATATCCTAAATTCGGCGGTTCTTCTTGAATTCATTAGGAGATACGTCGGAAACGGAGATGTAGAGCCGAGTCGGATCGGTGGGCCCTCGATTCCGGCGTGAAGCCCTAGAGCTGTGAAGGTTTACGAAACCACAGCCGAGCGGCGCAATATATTGACCCGGTATGCTGAATTGATATGTCGGGACAACAGGCGTGAAGCCACGAGTAGCAGTTGCGGGCGCGGGGGCGTTCGGCAAGAATCATCTGCGGGTCATTCATCACTCCGAACACGCCGAGCTGGCCGGGGTCTATGATGTGGACCCGGCGCGGGCCGCGGCGGTCGCCGAGCCGCACGGCTGCCGGGTGTTCCATGGCCTCGACGAGCTGACGGAAAACGCCGACGCGGCGGTCATCGCGTCGCCCACCGTCACGCACTCCGAAGTGGGGTGCAAACTGATGGAAGCGGGCCTTGATGTGATGGTGGAGAAACCCATCGCGCATTCGCTCGAAGCCGCGCGCACTCTGGTGGACACCGCCGCGCGCCTTCAGCGCATTCTGCAAATCGGCCATCTGGAGCGCTTCAATCCCGCCGTCATCGCGCTGGCCGCGGCCATCGGCAAGCCGCTGTTCTTTGAGATTCACCGCTTGAGCGTATTCAGCCCGCGCTGTCTCGACGTGGACGTCGTGCTCGACCTGATGATTCACGATGTCGACATCGTTCTGGCGCTCACCGGCGAGCGGCCCCAGGAAATCCGCGCTGCGGGCATCCGTATTCTCTCCGACAAAGTGGATATCGCCAACGTGCGGTTGCAGTTCCCCAGCGGCTGCGTGGCGAACCTTACGGCCAGCCGCGTCTCCACCGAGCGCGTCCGCAAGCTGCGTCTGTTCCAGCCGCACGAATATATTTCGCTCGACTACGGCCGTCAGGACGCGGTGCGCTACCGCGTAAAGCCGCCCATGGCCATCGACTTCGCGCCTCTGCCGGTAACCAAGGACGAACCGCTGCGTCTTGAATTAGAGGGGTTCTTCGAGAGCGTTACAACTCGCCGGCCTCCGCAGGTGACCGGTTCCCAGGGTCTGGCCGCGCTGGAAGTCGCTTTCGAGATCCTTGATAAGATTGAGGAGCACTACCGCCTGGTGGAAAAAACGCTGGGGAGCACGTGAAAACCGACCGGCCCAATGTTCGGAATGATCTGGATGTTCGGAACGATCTGGATGATGTTCGGAATGATCTGGATGATCGGAACGATCTGCATGAACTCAACGATCTGCCTGATCGGAATGATCTCGACGATCTTAATTTTCTGCGTGAATGGCGGGAACCTATTCCGCGCGCCCGAATCGCGGCCGCGATCGTCGGAGCCATCCTCTACCACCTGGCGGCGATCGCCGTAGTGGTCGCGGCCCTGAATGCTCCGCCGCCCGACTTCTCCGGGGATTTCCGAATCGACCTGCGCAAAGCGGTGGTGCTTTACACTCCCGCCGATGTGATCCGGAAACCGCCGGTCCAGCAGGATCTGACCCAGCGCGATCCCAACCGCGGGAAGATCACGCACGACCTGGACGTCCGCAGCGCCGCTCCGCCCGCGCCCGTTCCGCAGGCTCCGCGCTTCCGCGCACCCCTGCCCGCTCCGGTGCCGACGCCTGCGATCCCCGCGCCCATTGAGCCTCCCAAGATCGATGCCGCGCTGGTTCCGCCTCCGCCGCCAGCCTCGCCCGGAATTCTGCCGCAGGCCGCGCCTCCGCCTGTCGAAAAGCCCAAGCTTGCGTTTGAGCCGGTCGGAGCAGAAGGGGCTTCACCCCAC
Source organism: Bryobacteraceae bacterium (assembly GCA_035496735.1). GTDB lineage: Bacteria > Acidobacteriota > Terriglobia > Bryobacterales > Bryobacteraceae > Palsa-187. The sequence continues at coordinate 9,017 of DATJEI010000330.1, forward strand.
CCGAATTCGAACTCAAACGTAAAGCTGCCGCCGGCTACCAATACGATTGCCGACATGCTGCGGACACCGTCCGCGCCCGCCAGTTCACCGCCTTCGACGCCAGCTGGTGGGCTCATGATTGGCGATCTGGATGACATTCCGACGCTCGCCAGTCCCAACGCCCCTTCGCCCGGACCGGCGCGCAGCAATCTGCAGCTCTTGAGCGACCCTGCGGGTGTGGATTTCAAGCCGTACCTGGTGCAGGTGCTGGCCGCCGTGCGCACCAACTGGCTTTCGGTGATCCCGCAGAGCGCGCGCATGGGACGCCGAGGCCGCGTGCTGATCCAGTTCATCATCAACCGGCGCGGCGGCGTCCCCAAACTGGTCATCGCCGAATCGTCGGGAACGGCGGCATTCGACCGCGCGGCGGTGGCCGGAATTAGCGCTTCCTATCCCTTCCCGCCCCTGCCCAATACGTTTAAAGGCGATGAAATTCGCCTCCAGTTGGCATTTACCTACAACCCCCAGGGCCGTTGAGACAAGTTCCGCGAGATAATCCCAAGAAGAGAAAATCCCAACATGAACCGGCGCTTCGTCTATGCCATGTTGACCTATGCAGCGCTGGCGATTCTCGCGGCCTTCACCTTAAACGGAATCATCCGAATCGCGACTTTAGTACTTTTGGGCGGATTCGCGTTGAAAACCTATCTGGCTGTGCTGAAAGATCGCATCGGCTAGGCGTGAGACATATCCCTGCGTCGGATCATTTTAGGCCCCATCTAGGGTGATCCTTCTAGGTACTAACTTACTCCTTCCCGATAAGCTGCTATACAGCCGGAGGAAATGAAAGAGTGACCGATTCCAGATCAGTTGCTCATGTTCCGGTTTGGGAGGGAAACGTGAAAACTCGGTTCCAAAACGGTATGCGAGCAGGGTTGGCATCCAAATCGCCAAACGGAATTGACCAGACCCGCAATTCCGCTGTTCCGTCTCATTATCAAGGCGTTAGACCGCCTCGCAAGGGTCTAAACCCAGGATTCCCCCGGTATTCTAAACCAATTGGTCTAGAGCATGCATCTTCGGGGACGTCGGAAAAACAATCATGAGACTAAAATCAGCCGCTGCTACCGCTCCCGCGCTCCAGATTCAGATCCGTCCCGCCCACGCCCGCTTGCGGGCCGTCTCCGGTAACGGAGCCGCGTCCAACGACGCTTCCCCCAAACCCATGGCGACGAGCGCCTCGCTCCATAGCCGAACCGCCGCCAAGGCCGCTCCCGCTTTGAGTGCCGTGCCGCGGAAAACTGCCCAGTCTGGTTCAGCCCAGCCAAGAATAGCGAAACCGAGCACCGCCAAACAGAGCATCGCCCAACTAAACGCGGCCCAGCAGAACGCCAAACTCGCTCGGCGCGACCGCGTGGTCCTGGAACATTTGCCGCTGGTAAAAGCCATCGCGATTCGCGTGCATGAGAACCTGCCCGTGCACGTGGATGTCGACGATCTGGTGCACTCCGGCGTTCTCGGCCTGTTCGACGCGGCCAGCAAGTACAACCCAGACAAACAAGTTGCGTTTTCGAGTTATGCCAAGCACCGCATCAAGGGCGCCATCCTCGACAGCCTGCGGCAACTCGATTGGGCCTCGCGCGATATGCGCCGCCGCCATAAGCAGGTGGAAGCCGCCACTCGCGAACTGGCCGCCACACTGCAGCGAAACCCTACCGAAGCGGAAGTCGCGCAGAAACTCGGGATGGATCAGGAGCGCTGGCGCAGCATGATGCTGGACCTGCGCAACGTGGGTCTGGTTTCAGCCTCGACGCGTAACAACGAGGGCGACGATCTACCGGCGCCCGATTTCCCGTGCAAGCCCGAGTCCCACCCGGATTCAATCTGCGCCCGCGAACAACTGCGCGGGGTCCTGGGCGTGGCCATGAAGACTCTGCCGGAGCGCTATCAGAAAGTGGTTTCGCTCTACTACAGCGCGGAAATGACCATGAAGGAAATCGGCGGCATTCTGGGCATCAACGAAAGCCGGGTGTCGCAAATCCACAAGGCCGCCCTCGAGAAGATGCAGGTTGTGCTCCAGACCAACGGCATCACTTCGCCGCAGGCGTTCT
>DATJEI010000331.1:0-2641 GCA_035496735.1 Bryobacteraceae bacterium
GCCGGGCTGCAGCCGGGCTTGGGCGGATCGCACGCCTGGGGCGGCGCGAACCACGCTTGCGAACCGTCGGTGAGGCGCAAGGCCGTCAAGCCGCCGCCCGCGGCGGGATCGAAATGCGCATTGCCGACCACGGAGGCCAGACGTTCCGCGGGGCTCTGCGGCGTCCGCTTGGCATCGCCCGTCGCGGCGTAAACTTTCTGGCCGTCGCTGGCCATGCCCCACTGCACGCCGCCGTTCAAACCTCCCTTGCCGACACGCTTTTGCCACAGGATCTTGCCTTCGTCGGTGGGGTCGAGCGCATAAACCATGCCGGATTTCTGTCCTGCCAGCAGCATCTCTTTGCCCTCCGGCGTGCGCACCAGCAGAGCGGACGAACCGAAGTCGTAATCCGGTCCGGAATCCTGCGGGCAATTGGCGGCGCTCTTGTCGACGCACGTCGAGTTGTAAACATCGCCGGGGAGCACCTGCCGGGACCACATGATTTTGCCGGTCTTCATTTCGATCGCCACTACCGCGTCGCTGGTCTTGGTGCTGGGATGGGAGTAGTTGTCGCCGGTGGTCACGTATAACAAGCCCCGCTTCGTATCGACGGTCGGGGTCGACCAGATACCGGCGCCCGACGGCCCATATGTGGCGGTGCCGATCTTGGTGACGCCGGTCTTCAGAGGCGGGTCTACCATGAAGGATCTCCATACTAACGACCCGTCGGTCACGCGCAGCGCCGTGAGGTTGCCGCGAAAGGTGCAGCAGGGGTATTGCGCATCCAGCGAGCGAGTCTCTTCCCAGGAAGCCGCCGGAATGTACACCACGCCATCGTGCTCGACGGGCGAACCGGTAAGTCGGGTGGCTTCGTGATCCGCCACGTGCGCGCGCCAGATCTGACGGCCGGTGCCGGCATCGAGCGCGTACGCCCAGCCGATTTGATCGCCGAAAATCAGCACCGTTCGGGGACCGCTGCGAACCGCCACGATCGCCGCGCGCACTGGACCGTTGGCTTCGAAGGTCCAATGCGTGCAGCCGGTCTGGGCATCCAGCGCGTAGATCACGCCGCTGGCGCTTCCGGTGAATACCGTGCCATTGAAGAGGGTGGGCGCTCCGAAGGCCATGATGTCGCCGGGAAATCCGAAGGCCCACTTGAGCTTCAACTTGCCCAATTGGCTGATGCTGAGGCCGGCCTTGTCGCCAGAGACGTAACGCGCGTTGTCGACTGTAGGACTCCAGCCATTCCAGTTGGCCTCGCCCGAGCCTGCAATCGGCCGCATGCCGGCGGAACACATATTCTTTGGCGTCGCGAGTTGCCCGCCGGCCACGCCCAGGAAGTTGGCGACGGCCTCGCGCTCGTCGCGCTTCAGCGGATAAGCAATACTCATCATCAGGCCAAAATCCAACGTGCGCAGAATACGCGCGGAGGATAGTTTCTGCAAGGCATCGCGCGGCGGGATGCGCGGCGAGGTCTGATCGTGGCAGGCGGCGCAGCGTGCCTTGTAAATTTCTTCGCCGGAGGGCGCCGCAGGCAGTGTGGCGGCGAATAGCAGAGCGAGAGAAACGGTAGAGAAGCGCTGCATAGGTTTACGACTAGTGTAATGAAAACTTGCGTGCGATAATACCGGACATGCGGGGACTTTTGTTGATTCTGACTCTGGCGCTGCCACTGTCCTTTCCGGCTTCGGCGGACGATATGACCAAGCTGAAGATCGTGGTGACGACCAGAAGCGGCAGACCGATTGACCGCGCCGACGTCATCGTGCGCTTCGGTGGCCGCTCGCTGGTCAAGCTCGGCAAGATGGTGCGTACCACCTGGGAGATGCGATCCTCACAGGAAGGCGTCGCCGAAATTCCGGACATGCCCAAAGGCAAGATCCGGATCCAGGTGATCGCCAAAGGTTATCAGACGTTCGGTGACACTTTTGATGTCAACGAAGACGAGCGAACTATCGAAATCAAGCTGAATCCGCCGCAGAAGCAGTTTTCCTCCCACGACAAAGAGAATTGACGGCTGGTGTGACCCTACTGGTAGGTCACTTGACGTCCGCCGCTTGAAAGATCCAGCACCAGCCGGCCGTCGGCTTGCGTTGCGCCTTCCCCCGAAAGGCTGTCGTTTCCCTGGATGAGTTTGAGCCCGGAGAGCTTCCAGCGGGGGCCCGTCGCGGTCATATTCAATTGAAAGTGCCCAGTTGCCCGGCGGAATTCGGCGTCCGGAGAAAAAGCGATGGAGCGCCCGCTCAGGGTTCCCTCCGCCTTAATGCTGGCCCATAGCGCCGGGCCGTTTCCCTCGGCCGATATCTTGCCCCTGAAATCCACCCTACCGCCCTTATAGGGCAAATCGTTCAAATCGCCATCGAAGTGATAGACCGGCGCGCGGCCTGCGAGATCGACGCGCAGTTCGCCGGTGAGCGCGGCATCGGCCACCTTTCCTTGGATGGCGGATAGTTTCACCGACGCGCCGTCCCACGCCAGCCGCGCGTTGTCGAGGCTGAGGCGGGCATCGGCCAGCGTCAAGGCTCCGATTGAGACCGTGCCTTCGACATTACGCTCCGTGAGCCAGTCGGGAGTTACGCCCGCTGCGCCCAGGCGCAGCGTTCGCGCCAGCAGGCCGCCTTCCCGCGAGATGGTGGGCTGAAACAGGCGCTCCACTTCCTTG
>DATJEI010000332.1:0-10224 GCA_035496735.1 Bryobacteraceae bacterium
GCCCAAGCCCGTGAAGTGGCCGTTCTTGATGTGGTTCTTCTCGGCAAAATCCAGCAGCCCGGAAATGATCTCATCGCCTTTCACCATATTGATGCGATAGGTGTGCCCGGAGGAACGTCCGAGATCGGTCACCTTTAATCCGGGCGCCGACCCGGGCTTGAAGGCGCGGCTTTCGGCCGACACCGGCGCTGCCGCTTGCTGCGCGCTCAGGCGGTATGCGGCGGTGAATACGACTCCGGCCGCCAGCACCATTGTCAGGACGGGAACAACCTTAACTGTGCGATTCATGTCGTGCACCTCAGCAACCAAGTTTACTCCGAAAAATCATCGAACACGCAACTGCCCTTATCCGCATCAACTTTCAAAAACAGGATCACCAGCGCGTCATTCGCGGAACCAAACTCCTGCGCGACGTGAATCAGTTTGCAGGATTCGATTGCGCTGGCGGCGCGTGGCCTGATCCCGACACCCGCCGCTCGATGGTCGAATTCTGCGAGAACGGCGCGAGAGCAGTCGCCGAAGAGGAAACGCTCAAGCGCGTCACGCCGGACTCTTTTCGCCAGTGGTCCGTAGCGGAGCTGAGCCGGCATTCCGACCATTGGCTGGGCAAAGCTGGCCGCTTGACGCATCCCATGGTGCTGCTGCGTCCGGGTGCGAGCCACTATCAGCCGATTGCGTGGGAGGACGCAGTCCAACTGATCGGCCGCGAATTGAACGCCCTAACATCGCACTCACGCGCTTCCTTCTATACTTCGGCCCGCACCAGCAATGAAGCCGCGTTTCTCTACCAGTTATTCGCGCGGCAATTCGGCAGCAACAACCTGCCGGATTGTTCCGATATGTGCCACGAATCGAGCGAGACTGCGCTCGCCGATACCATAGGCCGCGGCAAGGCCACGGTAACGCTGGGCGATTCACCATAGCATCGCATCAGGCATGCGCCTCCACCGGCGCCGGGCGCGATGCCATCACCAGTCCCAGCAGCGCCACCGCGGCCACCGCCAATCCCCAACCCGTAAGCAGATTATGCTCGATCAGCAATCCCGCCAGCGGCGGCCCCACGATCTGCGAAACCGATGTGAGCGATTGCGTCAGCCCTAGCACCGTGCCTTGCTCCTCGCGCGGCGTATTCTGCGTGATCATGCTGGTCAGCGTCGGGCGCACCAAGCCTCCTAGCGCCAGCACCGTTGTGCTCACCAGCAGCCAGGGCAAGGAATGCGCGAACGCCAGCAGCGAATACCCCGCCACATACGCCGCGAATCCGGTGCGATTAAGCGCGCGCTCGCCGAAGCGTTTGACCAGCCGCCCCAGGCCCGGCCCTTGCAGACAGATTCCCAGGAATCCGGCGTAGGCCCACACGTAGCCGGTCTGTTCCGGACCAAACGGTTTGCCGTGCCAGGTGAGCCGGCGCTCCACGAACAGTGCCAGCGCCGCCACAAACATGGCGAAAGAAAACGTGAAGATAAAAAATTGCACCAGCAGCGCACCCAAGCCGGGTTGCTTGAAGTAGCGCCCGTACTCGCCCCACTGCACCAGCGACAGACGCCGTCCACCGGGGCCGCTGGGCCCTCCCTGCACCCGGTTTATGTTCGCCACCGATGGCAGCAGAAAAGTGGTGGCCAGGATGCTAGTAAATGACATCAGCGCGGCCGCCAGGATCGGCATGCGGTAGTCGAACTGCGATAGAAATCCGGAGATCGCCGGACCGATGAGAAATCCGAGCCCAAATGCGATGCCGATCACGCCGAAAGATTTGGCGCGCTCCTCAGGCTTGGTCACGTCGGAGATGTAAGCCTGTGCCAGCGACAGGTTGCCTGCCGTCGCTCCGTCGATGATGCGCCCCAGGAACACCACCCACAGCGTTCCCGCCAGCGCTGTCACCAGAAAACCGATCAGGGTTCCGATCTGGCTGACAATCAGCAGGGGCTTGCGCCCGACCCGGTCCGACATGCGGCCGAGCAGCGGCCCGGAAAACAATTGAAACAGCGCGTAAACGCCCACCAGCCAGCCCACTTGCGACGGGCTCGCGCCCAGTTTTTCGGCATAGAACGGCAGCAGCGGGATCATGATCGTCAACCCGAGAACATCCACGGCGACGATCAGAAAGATGGGGAGAAGAGGAGACTTGCGCAAACCTTTTTATCATCCCATGCATGTGCGGACGAGTCTATGAAAGCCTTCAACGGCGGCCCTCGTTGATCTCGGCCGGGATCTGATCGATATCGCCAGCGGAGACAAGCCAGCGCAGCAAGCGGTCCATCGGATTGGTCAGGCTGCGTTGCCCCCGCGCAGCAAAGATTCCTTCAAAGCGCGGCGAACCGATTCCCTTTTGGAAACTCGGCTGCGCTGCGCGGCCTTGTCGATTTGAGTATCCAGTTCCGGCGAATCAGCACCTGCAATCGATGACTCAAATGAGCACGCTGACCTGCTTCACAGCGCCCCGGCATCGCACCTCGCGACGTCGGGTATCGCAGGGTCGTCGATCGCAGAAGTGCCTCCGCCCCTCCGCACTACCCCTTGCATGGAGTATATTTCAAAGACGGGGATCGAGCAGTCTGATGGCTGTTCACCGCAAGCTCGTTTTTGCATCAGGAGGCGTAAGCTGTGTCGAGTGTTCTTCGCTTTGGATTTCTTACCGCTGTATTTGGGCTTGTGGCCGCCGCGCAAGCGCCGCCCGAGCCCGCAGCGCCCCCGCCGCCTCCCATGCCGCAGGTTCTGCAAAACTATAAACCGATCACGGCGGATCGCCTCACCAAGCCGGAGGACAGCGACTGGGCCATGATCCGCCGCACCTATGACGGTTGGGGATACAGCCCGCTCGCCCAGATCACGCCGCAGAACGTGCAGCGCCTGCAGCCGGCCTGGGTGTTCTCCACGGGCATGACTAGCGGTCATGAAGCCGCGCCCGTGGTCGCCAACGGCGTGATGTTCGTCGCCACGCCAGGGAGCCAGGTGATCGCGCTCGATGCCGCTACCGGCAACTTTCTCTGGCGCTATAAGCGGCAGCTTCCCGAGGGCGCCATCATTCCTCATCCCACCAGCCGCGGCGTCGCCCTGTACGGCGACAAAGTTTTCCTGGCTGCGGGAGATGCAACTCTGGTGGCTCTCGACGTAAAAACCGGCAAGGTAGTGTGGTCCAAGCAAGTGGCCGATAACAAGTCGGGCTACTATATGTCGCTTGCGCCCCTCGCGGCCGACGGCAAAATCATGGTCGGCTGTTCCGGCGGCGAGATGGGAATCCGAGGTTTCGTCGCGGCTTTCCAAGCCGAGACCGGCGAGGAAATTTGGCGAACCTATACCGTCCCCGCTCCCGGCGAGCCTGGCAGTGAGACCTGGCCCACGGGCGAGCAGTGGAAAAACGGCGGCGGGTCGGTCTGGGTCACTGGCAATTACGATCCCGCGACCAAGATCGCTTTCTGGGGCGTCGGCAATGGCGGCCCATGGATGGGCGATCAGCGCCCCGGCGATAACCTGTATACCTCATCCACCATCGCGCTCGATGTTGCCACCGGAAAGATCAAAGGCCACCATCAGTACGATCCCAACGAGTCTTGGGATTGGGATGAAGTGTCGCCCCCCCTTCTGATCGACTATCAACGCAACGGAAGAACCGTCAAAGGACTGGTCGACGTGGCCCGCGACGGCTATCTGTGGTTCCTCGAGCGCACCGACGGCCCGATTAACTTCGTCGACGGCAGGCCGTACGTCAAGCAAAATGTCTATAAGAGTCTGGACCCCAAGACCGGCCGCCCCGATGTCGATCCCGATCGCAAACCGGGCACCGCGAAGACCGCAACGTTTTGCCCTTCGTTGTGGGGTGGCAAGAACTGGCCGCCGATCGCTTACAGTCCCCAGACACGCATGATCTACATTCCGGCGAATGAGAATCTCTGCACCACCCTGACTGGGCTGAATGTGGAATACACCCCCGGCGGCCACTACACCGGAGCCCGAAGCACTCTCACGGCCGCGCCCGGCGCCGACCACATCGGCGAGGTTCAGGCGTGGAACGTCGATACTGGCAAGCGCGTGTGGACACACACTTACACGGACTCGCAAAACTGGGGTCCGATGCTCGCTACCGGAGGAGGCTTAGTCTTCAGCGGCGGGACCAACGACCGCAAGTTCCACGCGTTCGACGCGACCAGCGGCGCGCTGCTATGGGAGTTCCCCACCAATTCCGGCATCACCGGCCAGCCTTCGACGTTTATGGTGGACGGCAAGCAGTATGTCGCCGTGCAGTCCGGTTGGGGAGTCGACGCCCGCGGTATGGAGCTCCTGCTAAACGGCCTGTTCCCGGGCAAGTACCCCGAGGTGCCCGAAGGTGGCGCCATCTGGGTATTCGCCGTCAAATAAACGCCGGACCTTTACCGTTTCGTGTTGGCATCGGATTTCCTGCGGGATACTCGCTAATTGCCCTAGGCTCATTGCGGCCACGCGTGCGGAGAGTAGAACCCTTATTTTCCGCATAAATGCGTAGAATATCTTGACCGATGCGGAGAATACAGGCTATAATCTACGCATGGGTGCGGAGAATGTACATCCACGAGCTCGACGCCTGGCCAAGGTTTCATTGGAGCGCTGACACAATCGCCCCGCCCCTCGCCTCCGTGCGCGATCGTCAAAGCCGTCTGATCAGGCACATGCAGGCATTAGGCTTCAACCTTCAGCAGGAAGCCGTACTGCAAACTCTCACTGCCGACGTTCTCAAAAGCAGCGAAATCGAGGGCGAAAAACTCGACGACGCCCAGGTCCGCTCGTCCATCGCGCGCCGCCTCGGCCTGGATATCGGCGCGCTGAAACCCGCCGACCGCAACGTCGAAGGCGTCGTCGAAATGATCCTGGACGCCACGCGCCATTATGACCGCCCGCTCACGGCCGAAAGACTGTTCGCCTGGCATGCCTCGCTGTTTCCCACGGGCCGAAGCGGCATGACCGCGATCAAGGTGGGGAGCTGGCGCGATGACAACACGGGGCGGATGCAGGTCGTTTCCGGTCCCATCGGGAAAGAGCACGTTCACTTCGAAGCGCCGAAGGCGGAGCGTCTTGACCGCGAGATGAGATCATTTCTCGAATGGTTTGAAGGCCACAAGCCGATCGATCAGATCCTCGCGGCCGGACTCGCGCATCTTTGGTTCGTCACCCTTCACCCGTTCGACGACGGCAACGGACGCATTGCGCGCGCGATGGCCGACATGGCGCTCGCGCGGTCGGAGCATAGCCCGCAAAGGTTCTACAGCATGTCGGCCCAGATCCGGCAAGAGCGCGACGCTTATTACGACATCCTGGAACGCACGCAGAAAACCGCCATGGAGATCACGCCCTTGGACATCACATCATGGATGGAATGGTTCCTCGGCTGCCTCGGCCGCGCCATCGACGGAGCCCAGGAAACTTTAAGCACCGTGCTTGAGAAGGCGCGTTTCTGGGATCGCATCAAGGACGTGAAGCTCAACCAACGTCAGCGGCTTGTGATCAGCCGCCTGCTCGACGGGTTCGACGGCAATCTCACGACCTCGAAATACGCCGCGCTCACAAAGTGCTCACAGGATACCGCCCATCGGGACATTCTCGAACTCATCGACCGTCGTGTTCTCGCACAGAACGCCAAAGGCGGACGAAGCACCAGCTATTCACTCGCGCAGGCGCAATAGCCTCAAAGCGTCCCTGTCATTGCCTCACTGAGCCCCAACTTTCTTAGCCCCCATCAAATCCAAAATCCTTCCGGCCCCGTAGACCCATGTGAATCGGAAATTTCACTGAGGCTCGAAAGGATCTGTCCATGAAAACAAAAAACCTGTGCTCGCTGCCATCACTGGCGGCGCTATCGATGCTGCTGATGCCATCCATAAACCTTTTCGCTTCCAGCCACCGCGAAGCGCCCATCACCGCTTTGGATCAGAAGGCCGACATCACCGACTGGTACGCCTTCGTCAGTCCCGAGCACCCCGATCGTGTGGTCATGATCTTGAATGTCGACCCATTTCTGGAGCCTGCCAACGGCCCCAATTATTTCCCGTTCGATCCCAACGTTCTGTATGAAATGAAGATCGACAACGATCACGATGGCAAGGAAGACGTCACCTTCCAGTTCCGCTTCCAGACCGAAATCCGCTTACCGGGCGTCTTCACCGGCTTCGTCGGCAACCTGGCAGGAATCCCGCCCATCACGGCGCTGGATGGTCCGGGATCCACCGGCCTCAGCCTTCGCCAGACCTACACCGTCACCATGGTGACCAAGCACAGGACCGAACAGATCGGAGCCGGCCAGACCCTGTTCGCCGTTCCCGGCAATGTCGGCCCGCGCACCATGCCCGATTACAATGCCTTGGTGGCGCAGGGGATTTACAACCTGCCCAACTCGATCAGCGTATTCGCGGGCACCATCGCCGACCCCTTCTTCATCGACCTGGGCGCTGCTTTCGACTCCCTGAACTTCCGCATGGCCGCGGGCGGCGGCGTGCTTAGCCCGAGCGTCGACGCCGACGATCACAATAACTACGCTCCCAACACTCTCGCTGGCTACAACGTGAACAGCATCGTTCTCGAAGTTCCGATTTCCATGCTGACAGTCGACGGCCACATGCACGCCGCCAGCGACAAGAACGCGGTCATCGGAACTTACGGGACCACTTCGCGCCAGAAGATCACGGTCCTGCGCAACAATAACAATCCGGTGCAGGCCGGTCAGTGGGCCCAAGTACAGCGCGAGGGGAATCCACTCATCAACGAACTGATCATCGGCACCGGTTCCAAGGACCGCTTCAGCATGGACGATCCCAAGAACGATGGCCAATTCGCCAGCTTCTTCCTGAATCCGCTGCTGGCGCAGATATTCGCCTCCATCGGAATCCCGGTGCCTCCTGCTCCTCGTACCGACCTGCTTCCGCTGGTGCAGTACCGCGCGCCGATCTGCCCCGGATGCTCTGCGCAGGATGCCGGTCCCGTCGCCGATTTACTGCGGCTCAACACCGGTATACCTCCCACGCCATTCGCCGTGGCAAAGCGGCTGGGATTCCTCGCCGGCGACACCGCGGGCTTCCCCAACGGCCGCCGTCCGCTGGATGATGTAGTCGATATCGCGGCGCGCGCGGTGTCCGGCGTCCTCGCCGGCCCCCAGTACAATACTCCGATTGGCGATGGCGTGAACACGGCAGCAACGCCGCTCCCGGCCGTCTTCCCGTACGTCGCGCCGGCTTATAGCGGACGCGACAGCTCCCACAATGCCGGTCCGGGTCTACCCGGATGCCCGGGCCAACCGGGCAGCGTCTGCCCCACGAATTGACAAAGAAACCGATAGGAGGAAACCCATGAACCATCAAGCCGCCGCTTTAAGCGTTCCCGCTTTATTGAGCCTTAGCGTTCTGGCCTCCGCAGCGATCTGCGCCCAACCGGCGCAGACCGCTGCGCCGACGCCCGCCGAAATCAGCATCCAGAAAGCTCAGGAGCAGATCGCCAAGCAACCCAAGCATGTTTCCTACTACAGCGGGCTAGCCATGGCCTACGCGCGCCGCGCCCGCGAAACTTCAGATGTCGCCTACTACGCGAAAGCGGAAGAGACTCTGGACCGCGCCTCCAAGATCGAGCCGGATAATTTTGAAGCGTTGAAGGTACAGGCGTGGCTGCTGCTCGGACGCCACGAGTTCGCGAAAGCCCTGCTGGCGGCCAGCGCACTCAACCAGCGCGCTCCCGACGACATCACAGTCTACGGTTACCTCGCCGACGCCAACGCGGAGCTGGGTAACTACGACGATGCCGTCAAAGCCGTGCAGTGGATGCTCAACATCCGCCCGGGCAATGTCGCCGGACTCACCCGCGCCGCCTATCTGCGCGAATTGCATGGCGATCTTTCCGGCGCCATGGACCTAATGCATATGGCCTACGACGCCACTCCGTTCCAGGAAGCGGAAGACCGCGCCTGGCTGCTGACCCAGATCGCGCACCTGCAGCTTCTATCCGGCGATCTGAAAGAGGCTGAACTCTATGCGAATGGCGCGCTGGGTTTGTTCCCGGATTATCACTACGCGCTGGGGATGCTGGCGCAAGTGCGCCTGGCCCAGAATCGCAACGACGAAGCAGCCGCGCTATTGCAAAAACGCTACGACGCTGCACCGCACGCCGAGAATCAGTTCGCGCTGGCCGAAGCTCTCGACCGCGCAGGCCGCAAGGACGAGGCAGCGCAAGCTTTCGCGGGATTCGAAGAAAAAGCTTTGCGCGAATCGAACATTACCGACAACGCGAATCATGAACTGATTGCCTACTATGTGGATTACGCCCACCAGCCGTGGAAGGCCCTCCAGATCGCCCGCCAGGAACTCCTCCGCCGCCACGATGCCTTCACTCTGGATGCCTACGCCTGGTCGCTAGCCGCCGCGGGAGACTACGCCGCCGCCAATGCCGCGATGAAAAAGGCACTGGCATTCGGCGTCAAGGATCCTAAAGTCTTGCATCACGCCAGCGAGATCGCGGAGCACGTTTCGCAGACCGTGGCAGCGCGCTAGACCGACCACCCCGGGCCCATTGCGGTGGCCCGTTGCTGTGCTCCCGGCCCGCACGCTAAATCAGTCGCCGGTTTCCTTAAACGTGCCTTTTTTCTTAGCGGTCTCGATCAGCGTGGGATAGAACTGGACGAAAGTGGTATCGGTCGCACCATTCTTCTCATGGCAGGAGTAACAGTCGGCCGTCTTAGGGAACAGCTTCCCCTTGTCCGGGCTGTCACGGTATCCGTAAAAGGCCCAGCCACCGCGCGCGGCATCTTTCACATGAACTTCCGTAGCCGCCACACCGGTTTGAACCCGACCGTCTTTGTTGATCGAAACACGGCTCTCCGATTTCCTGATCTCCAGCACCATCACAGTCTTGTCGGGCCAGATTCCCGTCTTCAGAAACCCCCGATAGGCGTCCGGATTGACGAATACGTTTTCGAACGCGGGGTCCTTCGAAGCGCTGCCGGAATAGGTCATCCCGATGCCGGACGACAGGAAAATCCACTGGCGGTAATCCTTGGGAAGCAATAGTTCGCCGTCCTTAGTGTACTGCTGCGCCATTCCGGTGGCCGCCACAAACAGCGCAAGCGCGATTACATTTCTCATTTGGAGCCGATATTAGCACACAGCGACAGCCGCTTCTGAGGCGGTCCACACTGAATCTAACCGGACAAACCGCACAGTTAAGCGGCACGCTCGATGGCGGTTGACGTGTTGCCGACAAGAGCATTACAATTCGTGTGGATATGGGTCTGTGGAAAAAAGAGGACGGGGGGGACGTGTCTGAGTACACCCTCTTGATCACTTTCCTCTTGCTGGTCTCGGCCTGTCTGTTTTTTTCGAGCGCCTCCAACGTCTCCAGCGTCTGGCAAGCCGCCAATAGCTTCATGAGCCGCGGCTCCGCCGGCCAGTCACACGGGGTTAACACCGAAGTCCCCTAATGTGTTGAAGCGCGCCGCCTGGGTGCCCCACGGAGCTGTGGTAAGATGAAAATTCCCAAGGAAAGTTAAGAGTCTCGCCATGAAACCTGGTATCCACCCCGCCTATGAAGAAGTGAATGTGACCTGCGCCTGCGGACATAAGTTCCGCACCCGCTCGGCGCATAAAGGCGACATCCGCGTAGAAATCTGCTCCAGTTGCCACCCGTTTTTCACCGGCAAGCAGAAGCTGATCGACACCGAGGGGCGCGTCGACCGTTTCCAGAAAAAATATCAGAAGGTCCGCGAGGCCGCCGAAGCCAAGAAGAAACAGCCGGTCGCATAACTGCAATCCTGCCGGGGCGCCGTCGCCTGGCGGGAAGCGCTGAAATCTACTGCGGCGGCCCCTCTCTGCCCTTCTTGTTGTCGCGCCGCCTTTGCCGTTCTTCCACGATTTTTTGCCACTCGGCTTGTTGGGTGGGTGAGAGCAGCTCGCTGATTCGCTGCCGTTGATCCTCGCGGATCTTCTGCATCTCCGGCTCGAACTTATCCCGCACGTCCCGAAAACGCGCGCGGGTCTGGTCCATAATCGTACCCAGTTTGGCGGCCTGATCGTCGCTGAGCTGCAGCCGGGCTTTCAGGTCGGCCATGAACCTCTTGCGGAATTCTTCGGGATTGCGCTGAGCAGCGTTGGCGCTGACACCCGAAACCGTGTACAGGCGGTGCGCGAACGCGCCCACCACGCCGCCGCACGCGAATACCAGCGCCATATACAGCGCGACGGTCCAGCGTGTGAATCTCATTGGGTTTCCCCCGACGGC
>DATJEI010000333.1:0-6052 GCA_035496735.1 Bryobacteraceae bacterium
ATCACCGCGGACTACACGCCGAAGTTGCAGGAAGGCAAAAGCCGGAAAAAGGGCAACGACGACGACCCGGACGACGATTCAAGCGACCTGTTCCGCCGCTTCTTCGGCGGTCCTGGCGGGGGCGATTCCTCGCCGCAGTCCCAGCGCCGCGAGCAGTCCGGCACCGGATTCGTGGTCGACAAGAACGGCTATATCGTCACCAATAATCACGTGGTCGACGGCGTCGATCGGATTAAAGTCAAACTTCACGGGGATGAGACCGAATACAAGGCGCGGCTGATCGGCACCGACCGCGAGACCGACCTCGCGGTGATCAAAATTGATGTCAAGCGTCCGCTGGCGCCGGTGACGATTGCCAACTCCGACAGCGTTCAGGTGGGCGATTGGGCGGTGGCGATCGGCTCGCCGTTTGGCCTGGAAGCTTCCGTCACCTTAGGCATCATTAGCGCCACCGACCGTACCAGCGTAGGCACGGGGCAATTCCAGCACTTCATCCAGACCGACGCCGCTATCAATCCCGGCAACAGCGGCGGGCCTCTGCTGAATATCAAGGGAGAAGTGATTGGCGTCAATACCATGATCGCTACACAAAGCGGCGGGTCGCAGGGGATCGGTTTCGCGCTGCCCATTAATACTGTTGTGCGGGTGTATAACGATGTCATTCGCGACGGCCGTGTGACGCGCGGTTCCATTGGTATTTCGTGGGCTCCCGGTACCAAAACGGATACGCTCCGCGCATTGGGCGAGGATCACGGCGTGATCGTCGGAGAAGTCAAAAAGGGCGGGCCGGCGGATAAGGCCGGCATCAAGGCGGATGACATCATCCTGGGGATCAACGGCCAGGCGATCAAAAATGGCGACGAACTGGTGGCCCGCGTAGCCGACATGCCGGTGGGTACCGTTGCCAGCCTCACAGTAGATCGCGACGGCAAGAAAATGGATATGAAGCTCACCATCCAGGATCGCGCCAAAGTGTTTTCCGACGATCCACGCGTGGTAGGCGAGATCGCTCCGAGCGACACGACGCCCGGCAAGGAAGAATCCACGCAGGTCAAATTCGGCATTAGCGTGCGCGGGACCAGCGACGAGGAAAAGGAGAGCACCCCCGATAAGCGCGGCATTGCCGTGACTCGCGTCGAAAGCGGCTCCTTCGCCGACGATGTCGGTCTGATGGAACACGACATCATTACCGCCATTAACCGCCAGCCGATCAGTTCAGTGGATGACATCCGCAAGGTCCAGGGGACTCTGAAGCCCGGCGATGCGGTGGCGTTCCGCGTGGTGCGTCCGATTCCGGGAGCCCGGACCAAAGGAACGCCGGCGCGTACCGCGACCATGTTTCTGAGCGGAACTCTGCCGCAGAACTAGAACGGAAGACGCGGAACCGAATTGCACAACGGGCCGCGGAAGCAGAGCCATAGAATCAAGGACGGTATAGGAACGTTGCGCTCCCTCGCGATCTCGATGGCCGTGCTGACGCTGGCCGTGGCGGCAACCGGCCAGCAGGTTTCGGCGGCAAAAAAGAAGACCGCAGCCGCCAGCGCGAAGGCGAGGGCCGTCCCTCACGCGGCCGCCGCCTCGGCGAAGACCGGAACCGCCAAAGCTTCGGTCTCAAAATCTGCCGCTTCCAAAGCGGCGGTGTCCAAAACCAGATCCAAAGCCGCGTCTAAATCCGGCACAAAATCCCACAGGACGGTGGCGCGCCGCCCTCCGGCGCAACAACAGCCGACGACCGATCGCTATAAGGAAATTCAACAGGCGCTCGCGGATAAGGGCTATTTCCAGGGGCCGGTGGATGGCGCCTGGAATACCGGGTCGGTTGAGGCTCTTAAACGCTTCCAGAAGGACCAGAACCTCGACCCCGACGGCAAAATAGGATCGCTGTCGCTGATTGCCCTGGGGCTAGGCCCCAAACGGGGCGTGGCGGCGGCTCAATCGGTTCCCTCCAGCAGCGATCCGGCAGATCCTCCGCCAGTCGCGCAGCCGCAGCAGTAGAACAAGCACTCAGCCCTTGGCGAAATACAGCGCCGTCGCGCGTTCGAGTTCGGATTTCGACATGACCGGGCCGCGGCCTTCGTACCGTCCAATCGACGTCAGGATCGTGCAAATATCGGCCGGATAGCAGGCGCGCAATTCGGTGCGCCCCTGGCGCAGGCAAAGCTTGCGCAGATACTCGGCGCTGTCAGGCTCGGCAGCGATGCGGCGGGCCTTCACTACACGGTCGAAAATCAAGTCGAAGGACTGCGGATCCACTGCCTCTACCAGAATCTTATTTTGAATGCGGCGCAGGAACGCTTCATCGGCCAGATCGGAGGGTTCGAGGTTGGTCGAAAACACCACCATGGTTTCAAACGGAATCTGGAACTTCACGCCGTAGCGCAACGTGAGGTAATCGACGCGCCGGTCTAGCGGCACAATCCAGCGGTTGAGCAGGTCGCGCGGCGACATCAACTGGCGGCCAAAGTCGTCGATCAGCAGAATGCCGTTGTTGGCCTTCATTTGCAGGGGCGCCGCGTAGATGCTGGAGGAATCGTCCAGCCGCAGTTCAAGCATGCTGGGAACCAGTTCGCCGCCCACCAGAATGCAGGGCCGCTTGCACACTACCCAGCGCGGGTCGAGATCGGTCTCATCGTTATCCAGCGGCTGGTGCACCACCGGATCGAAAAGACTGATGATCTGGTTGTCGACTTCCACCGCATACGGGATCAGAATCGCGTCTTTGTAGACCCGCAGCATACGCTCAGCCAGGCTGGTCTTACCGTTTCCGGTAGGACCGTAAACGAAGATCGAGGTTTGCGAGATGATCGCCGGACCCAGTTGATCCAGCATGTGGTCCGATACCACCAGATCGGAAAACGCGTTACGCAGAATCTCGCGGTCGACATTCACCTTGGCTGCCTGCGCCCGCACGGCCGCGCCGTAGTCCTTGATTGAGACCGGGCACGCCCCAGCGTATTGCGAGACTTGGAAGCGTTCGTTGGCCATCAGCTTACCGGCTTGCGACAGTACGAAGTTATAGTCGTTGCCGGACATGCCCTTCACTTCCACCAATTGCTGTTGCCGCATGTGCTTAAACACGACATCGATAATGGGGACAGCCAGGCGCAGCGAACGGCCCAGGCTGGCCAGGGTGCAATTGCCCTCGATCACCATGCGCCGCAGCATCAAATCCAGCACCAGGCTTTCGGAGATCCCCAGCTCCGCGAAAGTTTGCGGGATCGCGGGGCTGAAAGCGGTTCGAACGGGTGCAAACGTAGCCATCGTTGGGGAAACTCCTCATCTGGACTATCGGCAGGAACGGAGGGAGAGTTTAACCCCAGAACTCTGCCCGTTCCGGCGTCGTTTCGCGTCATACTTAATGTTGTTTCGCGTCATAGACGCCAAGCTGACGTTTGAGATGGTGAAGGTTCTTCAGATTCTGTGGCTTGTCTTGGCCGCGGCGGCCATTTGCGCGGCGGAGGATGATGCGGCGTGGCTGTTCGGCGCCGGCGAAAAGGCCGCCCGCGCGGGAGACAGCCTGAGAGCTTATCTGCTGTATTCGCAAGCGTCCCGCCTGGAACCCGGTAATGCCCTCTATGCCCGCAGGCAGGCGGCGCTGCGCGGCGCTGCGGCGCTTTCCCGGCCGGCCGTCTTGGCCCCCGATCCCGCCATCGAAACCGTAGCAGCCCAACTCCAGACCGAAGGAATTGTGGAAAACGGAGTACTGGCGGCAGAGCCTCCACCGGTTCTGGAGCCCACTCCCGGCAGGCACACTTTCGATCTGAAAGAGACCGCTCAGGTCCTGTTCGAGAAAGTCGCCGGTGCTTACGGTATACAGGTAGCGCTGGACGCTGGGTACACGCCGCTCTCCGCGCCGATTACGTTCCGTATCGCGGATGCCAGCGCCGCCGACGCGCTGCGCGCTCTGGAAGCCGCCACGGATTCTTTTCTGGTTCCCCTGAACGCCCACTCCATCATGGTGGCGCGCGACAACCCCCAGAAACGCACAGAGTTGATGCCGGTGATGGCGCTGGCGGCGCCCATCCCCGAGCGCTTATCAGTGCAGGAAGCGCAGGAGATTTCAACCGCGGTGCAACAGACGCTGGAGATCCGGCGCATCAGCCTGGACCCGGCTAAACGAGTCGTGTATTTCCGCGACATCGTGCCGAAGGTGCTGGCGGCTCGGGAGATGTTTGCGGACCTCTCGCGCGGGCGCGCTCAGATCGAAGTCGACGTGGAGCTTGTATCGGTGGGCAAGACGTCCAACCTTAGCTACGGCCTCTCGCTGCCCCAAGTCCCGATTGCTATCGTCCCCTTGACCAAGTCGTTTCAGAACGTGTTGCCGGCTGCGCTAGGTGGTAGCTTCTTCACTTTCGGCGGCGGAGCGACGTTGATGGGACTGGGCATCGTCAACTCCACGTTTTTCGCAACTCTCAGCAACTCGCGGTCCGACACGCTGCTGAGCTCGCAGATTGTGGCGCTGGATGGCCAGGCCGCGACATTGCATGTGGGCGACCGCTACCCAATCATCACCTCGAGCTTTTCAGGCACGGCTGGAACGGCCGTAGCCACCGCTTTCGCGCCGACCACTCAATTTGTAGATCTGGGGCTGGTGCTTAAGATCACGCCCACGATCCACCAGAATATGGAAGTGACGCTGGACGTGGACGCCGAGTTTAAGGCCCTGGGCAGCGGAACTTTCGACGGGATTCCCGTGATCGACAGCCGCCAGTATCAAGGTAAGGTCCGTTTGAAGGACGGCGAGTGGGCGGTGGTGGCCGGGATGCTATCGACCACGGACGCGGAAACACCCACCGGGATCGCGTGGTTATCCGATTTGCCCTGGATCGGCGGGCTGTTCACGCATCACGTGCACGCGCGGGATCGCAACGAGACGCTAGTGGTGCTGAAGCCGCACCTGGTTTCTCTGCCGCCGTGGGAGTACATCACGCCGACTCTATGGACGGGCACTGAAACACGTCCGGCCTCGCCGTTCTAGGTTGTCACTTTGAGCGTGGTCCAAACAAAGCCGTGCCGACACGGATCTGAGTGGCCCCTTCTTCGATGGCGGCTTCGAGGTCGTGCGACATCCCCATTGAGAGCTTCGGAAGGCCGTGCGTCCGCGCCAGCGCGGCTAGTTTGCGAAAATACGGGCGGGTCTGTTCCGGATCGTCGCTCCACGGCGGCATAGTCATCAGGCCGCTGAGGCGCAGATTGGAGCAGTTGCGAATCACATCGATGAGCGCGGGCAGTTTCTCCGGAGCCGCACCGGCTTTGGCTTCTTCCTCGCTCAGCTTCACTTCGATCATCACTTCGAGCGGCGTGCCCGTCTGATTCAGCCGCCGGGCGAGTCTTTCGGAGTCCACGGTTTCGATCACTTGAAACAATTCCGCGGCGATACGGGTCTTGTTGCTTTGCAGGTGGCCGATCAAATGGAAGGCGGCGTCCGCTCCGGGGCAAGTCAAATTAGCCAGCGCCGGGTGCTTGGCCTCGAATTCCTGCACGTAATTTTCGCCGAAGTGGCGGAGGCCCAGGGCGTAAGCCTCCAACATTGCGCTGGCCGGAAATTTCTTAGTGACGGCGATCAGGGTTACTTCGGAACGGCGGCGGCCGGCGCGCTCGATGGCGCTGTGGATGCGCTCTTCGACTTGTTTCAGGCGTTCGCGAAGCACTCTGTTTCTCGCAGTATAACTGCCGCAGCCCCTGCCCCCAACTCGTGACCGGCTTTTTCAATCGTGACGAGTTGGCTCCGTGCCGGAATAGCGGTGAGCGCCTTGGTCATTTCTTCGATGGAGCCGAACGGATCGCGCGTCCCGTGGATGAACAAGGCCGGAGTGTGCAGCTTCGGGAAGTGCTGAGTACGGAGCTGTTCCGGTTTGCGCGGCGGATGCAGCGGATAGGAAAGCAGCAGCAGAGCATCGGCGATGGTGGGAGACTCCGCGGCTAGAAGGGTAGCCTGCCTGCCCCCGTAAGAATGCCCGCCTAGGATGACGAGTTCCGGCGTGATCTCGCGCATCGCTGCGGCGGCGCGCTGCAATCCTTCGCGGTCGCGCGCGGCCGCGCCCGGGAACGG
>DATJEI010000334.1:0-7352 GCA_035496735.1 Bryobacteraceae bacterium
ATGCAGGCCGTAGCACCACAAAAGGTAAGTGCAGGTGTTCGGATCGCGAGTCGCGAACGCGTACTCGTGAGTGGCGGACCATTCCATGATCTTATTGTCCCCAGTACATCCGATAGTAGCCGTGAATGATGCCGCGCGCGAGCAAGTCGGTTGGGGTGGCGTTCCGCAGGGCGTCGTGGTGGGTTGCGGCGAGCTCGAATTGCTCCGTATAGGACGGGATCGCGACCGTCGCGCGCGTGCTTCGCCAAGCTATCACGCGCTCAATCCGGCAGCGTATTTAAGAAAACAGCGCGAAATCTAGCGCCTACGAGAAACCGGCGAAATGCCAGCTCCCCGCGGACGATCAATTCTTCCAGAAACTCATCCGGGATCAGTTATGCCTTGCCGCATACTCGCGTACGGCCAAGGCGACCTCGAGCCAAGAAATATGCCTGAGGGTAGATGCGGACTGGGTCCGGGCTGGCGCGCTGGAGGGCTCACGGCTGAGCTTCGCGCGGCGGCCCAGATAGTGATCGAGAAAATGGCGGAGGGATCGCCGCACTCAACCCCTGGCGGCGAAACCGCGGGGTGGAGGCGCAGTCGCGCGCTATAATGAGGCTTCCCCCGGAAAGAAACGGACCCCTATGGACGAAAAAGAACGCTCGCGCGCCTTGGGCGCCACCCTCAGCCAGATCGAGAAGCAGTTCGGCAAAGGCTCAGTGATACGGCTGGGAGGGCAACCCGTGCAGGCGGTGCCGTCGATTTCGACAGGCTCCATCTCGGTCGATTTCGCGCTGGGCATTGGCGGGTTCCCGCGCGGGCGCATCTCGGAGATCTTCGGTCCGGAATCGTCCGGCAAGACCACGATCGCACTGCAGGTAGTGGCGGAGGCGCAGAAGGTGGGCGGCATGGCGGCGTATATCGACGTGGAGCATGCGCTGGACCCGGCTTACGCGCGCAAGCTCGGCGTGGATGTCGACAATTTGCTGGTGTCGCAGCCGGATTATGGCGAGCAGGCGCTCGAAATCACCAATGCGCTGATTACCTCAGGCTCGATCGACGTGCTGGTGGTGGATTCGGTGGCGGCGCTGGTGCCGAAGGCCGAGCTCGACGGTGAAATGGGCGATAGCTTCATGGGCGTGCATGCGCGGCTGATGTCGCAGGCCATGCGCAAGCTGACGGGTATTGTTTCGAAGTCCAATACCTGCCTGATTTTTATCAACCAGATTCGCGAGAAGATCGGCGTGATGTTCGGTAACCCCGAAACCACGACCGGCGGCCGCGCGCTGAAGTTCTATTCGAGCATTCGCGCTGACATTCGCCGCATCGCTGCCATCAAGGACGGCGACGTTGTGACGGGTAATCGCACCAAGGTCAAGATCGTGAAGAACAAGATGGCGCCGCCGTTTCGCGAGGCCGAATTCGACATTATTTACGGCGAGGGCATCTCTAAAGAGGGCGATCTGATCGACTTGGGCGTGGCGCAGAACCTGGTGGAGAAGAGCGGCGCCTGGTACAGCTACAAAGGCGAGCGCATCGGACAGGGCCGCGAAAACGCACGGCAGTTTCTGAAGGACAATCCCGACGTGTTCAAGAAGTTGGATGTGGAGTTGCGCAAGGCGCTGGGGTTGACGCGCGCGGAAGTTTCGGCAGTGCCGCCTACCACTCCTGCGCAGGCATCCGTTCCGGCAGCGGCGAGCCGGGCACGCGGGTAAGAGCTCAGATTTACGCGACTCCTAATCATTGCTGAGATGGGCGCACAAAGGTTTTCCCGTTTCATTCCGGGGGAGACCATCGGGCCGCCCTGCTACAAAAGGTCCTTCGTGATAGGGACGGAACAATTGAACGAAATGCTCCGCTGAACGTCTTCTTCCGGCTTTACCCGATTCCCAATTCATCCACTTGCTCGAGCGGAGTTCCGCAGCGACGGCAGATCAGCGAAGCGCAGTCTCCACAGGCCAGCGGATCGCTTACCGGCTGGCGGCAGCGCGGGCAGTAATAATCCGTCGCGGGCGGGTGGGTATCCGCCGGATTTCTTTCGCCGGGCGTGGATGAAGTTGGTTCCATACTGTTAGACTAACGTTCAGAACGTCTGTGGTGACTTCCAGTTTTTCCGGCCCGGGCCACGCCGCGCTGCTCCTGCTCGCATGCTGCGGCAGCCTTGCCCTCGTTTCCTGCCATTCGCCCGCGCCCGGCACGTCGCAAACGCCGGTCATCGGGATCGCTTACGTAGGCCCGGTGAGTGTGAACCTGCGGCAGGATGTAGCCGCGAAATCGCCCGGCGTCACAGAAGTGAAACACGGAGAGCGGCTGGACATCATCGACGTCCGCCGCCGCCTTGTGCGGGTGCGCACGGTGAATGGCGTGGAGGGGTGGGTGGACGCCAATTTGTTGCTGAGTGCCCAGCAGATGGACGAACTGCGCAAGCTGGCCGAGGACGCCCGGAAACTGCCTTCGCAAGGCGCGGCCACCGTTTTCGAGGCGCTGAATATGCACACCGAGCCCAATCGTCCCTCGCCCAGCTTCCATCAAATTCCCGAAGGCGGCGCGGTGGAAGTGCTGGCTCATCGCGCGACGCCGCGCAGCGCGGTCCGCCCCAGAGGAGCTGCGCTGGTGAAGGCGGCGGCCCCTCGCAAGGCGCCCAAGCCGAAAGTATCGAAGAAAGGCGCTGCTTACCTGCTGCCGCCTCCTGCGGCTCCCGCGCCGCCCGCCGACTGGGAAAAGATTTCGCGCCCGCGGGCTTCCGATCTGCCCGGCTATACGCCGCCTGAGGCGCCGCCGGTCGCGCTCGATGATTGGGATCTGGTGCGCACCAAGGACGGTACTGTAGGCTGGGTGCTCGCACGCATGTTGTACATGGCAGTCCCCGACGAGGTTGCTCAGTACGCCGAAGGCAAGCGCATCACGGCTTACCTGGCCCTGGGCGATGTCCGAGACGGCGATGAGGTGAAGCACAACTGGCTGTGGACCACCGCGGACAGCAGCCTGAAAACCGCCGAATTCGACAGCTTCCGGGTGTTCGTGTGGAGCAAGAGCCGGCACCGCTATGAGACGGCCTTCATTGAACGCAACGTGACCGGGTTTTATCCGGTGGAGTTGGCCGATGTAACGGCGGCCGGGCTTGTGAAACAAGCCGGCGGCAAAAAAACCGGCGGCCGGAATCGGGCGAGAGAGCCGGATCAAAATGCGGATCAGGAAAAAGGCTTCTCAGTTATCGTTCAGGATAAGGACGGAGCGCTCTACAAGCGCATCTACGGATTCAGCGGATATCACGTGAGGCTGATTTCGAAAACCCCGGTAATGCATCGCGATACCCTGCTTGCCATGGGCGATGCGCCCGCGGCGGATGCGGGATCCAGCGCAGCCGCTACGCCGGGCGGATGGTGGCAGAAGATGATTCGTCGCTGGCACAGGCGTTAGTTTCCGCCACAGCCGAGACGGTTAGTTCTTCTTCCAGTAATAGCGCACACTCACGTAGGGTCCATACATATTTTGAACGTTGTACTGGGCGGCCTTGGGACTGGTTTTGAAATGCAACCACCTGGCCCCGCCCAGAACCTCGAAGTGGCTTACGCGAAAC
The DNA here is from genome assembly GCA_035496735.1 of Bryobacteraceae bacterium. Lineage (GTDB taxonomy): Bacteria > Acidobacteriota > Terriglobia > Bryobacterales > Bryobacteraceae > Palsa-187. The sequence continues at coordinate 3,560 of DATJEI010000334.1, forward strand.
GCAATCTGCGCTTCCGCATCGCCAATGTCTCCGCGGTGCGGCAGCCCGAAACCCGATCCTCTCGCCTCCCAGCGAAAATGGCGTGACAAGGTGTGCTCCAACCCTAATCCAAACGTCGGAAGAAAGACTGACTGGGAGCCGAGAATGGGGTTTATATTTATCAAGGCGCCGGTTGTGTCGACCACGAAGTCATCCACTTCGTTGGATACGCTGATGCGCTGGAGTTCGTACAGCGTCTTCAGTCGCAATTCGGAGTTTCCGCGCTTCCAGAAGTACGTTAAATAGTCGTAGGAGAGCTTGTAGCCTTCGAGGTTGGTGACGGTCGACAGAAAGTCGCCGCCGGTGACGGCCTGACCGAACAGATTCAAGTTCACGGGAGCCGTGGTTGCCCCGGTAAAGCTGTTCGCTTTAAAGTAAGAAACCCGAATCGTAGCATTCTTCGATGCCGGGATGGTTACTCTCGCGCCGGGACTATGTTTGAGTTTGCCGGTGTAGTCCAGATTGCCGGGATCGGTATTGGTGTCCCCCGCGCCACCACGCAAGACCGGAATTCCCTTGGGGAACCAATACATCGGTTCGAAAGAAAGCCCGTTTCCGGTGTTGACAGGGGACGAGACTTCCGGCCGCCGCGACGAGGTTGCGGTTACGGCGGGCGTGGCTGGCTGCGGGCTAGTGGCAGCCGGCGCCGAGGGGGCGTTGGCCGGAGGCGTGGGAGTGGATGGGGCGGGGGCCGGGGGGTTCTGATTCTGAGCCCAGCCCGTCCCCACCGCCAGCAGAAGGCAAAGCACTACACTCTCAAAACTTGACTTCACGAGTTCCTCATTCAGTTCAGATGTTGGCGCCCTGGAGGGGATCGCGGATGCTTTTGCACACCGCTTCCGCACGCCGCCCGCACTGCACAGGGACAGCGCGCAGTGGTATACGACCGGACAGCTATGGATACGCTGGTTCTTCAGTTTAGCAGATGGCGGCCGCGCGAAAGAGGTTTCGTCGAATGCAGTTGGGGCAGACGCCAGAGGCCAGACGCAAGCGGCCATTCTAGGATGCGGTCCCGCTAGCGAGCTTGCGGCGCAGATCGTCCAGCGCCCATTGCGCGGCCCGGGCACGGACCCCGTTTCGGTCGCCGAATAACAAGTAGCGCTTGGCCTGAGGTTCGCCGTCCGGGCCCGCGGTGCCAATGATGACCGTGCCGACGGGCGCGCCGGTGGAGCTTTCAGGTCCCGCCTCGCCAGTGACCGATACTGCAAACGTGGATCCAGTGCGGGTGCGCGCTCCGGCGGCCATGGCCTTGGCGCATTCCTCGCTAACCGCGGAGTAGCGCGCGAGCAGTTGGGGATCCACGCCGAGCAGGTCCGTCTTCATTCGATCTGAATACACCAGAAATCCGCCGGCGAAGTAGTCGGAACTGCCGGCGACGGACGTGATGCGGCCGCCTAGCAAACCGCCGGTGCAGCTTTCGGCGACGCTCAAAGTAGCGCTGCGTCCGCGCAGTTGTTCGCCAACGACGGTTTCGAGAGCTGCGCCGTTGCGCGAGTAGATGCGGTCACCCAACAGCTCTTCGATGGCGGGCCCAACTGCGGCCAGCAGCGCGTCGGCCTCGGCATCGGTTTCGCCGCGGGCGCGCAGATGAATCTGAATATCGCCTGCACCCGCGAGGATCGTCGTCACCGGATTCGCGTAGGGCTTATACACCGGCGAAATCAGTTGGTCCAAATCCGATTCACCCATACCGGCGACGCGATAAAACAGCGTACGAATCACCTGCGCCGGCAGTTTCCGGCGAAGCCGCGGCAAACATTCGCCGGTGAACATGGCCTTCAATTCATGCGGCGGGCCGGGCAGCAGCATAACCATCTTGCCGTCGCATTCGATCCACTGGCCGGGAGCGGTGCCGCGGTTATTGTTCAGGGGCTCGGCACCTTCGACGATGAAGGTCTGGCGCCGATTATTGTCGGCCATCTTGCGCTGCAGGCGCTGGAATCGTTCGTTCAGGGCGTCGAGCAGGTCCTGGCGAAAAACCAGACTGCGTCCCATGGCTTGAGCGACGGCGTCGCGCGTCACGTCGTCCTCGGTGGGTCCCAGGCCACCGCTTAGAATCACGATGCTCACTTGGCGGAGTGATTCGCGCACGGTCGCAGCCAGCAGCTCGCGATCGTCACCGACCACCAGCTTGCGCCGCACTTCGACGCCCAATGCATTCAACTGGCTGGTGAGCCACAAGGAGTTGGTATCGATGCGGTCCGGCGTGAGCAGTTCCGAACCGACCGCGATGATTTCCGCGTCTGCCATGATTTTGGAGAGCGATTACGGCGAGCGGCGGCCGTCGATCCCGACGTGCACGCGATAAAGCGCGCTGCTGGTGGCCAGCACTAGATTTTTGCCGGGAGCGAAGGCCAGGCCCACGATGCCCGGACCGGAGAGGAACAGTTCGGCGTTTCTATCCGGCGTGATGCGCGCCACGCCGCGACGCCCGCGGAAGGAGGACGCTACGTACAAGTTGTCATCGGCGTCGAACGCCATGCCCTGCGGACGGCCGAGTCCGCGATAGAACACCTCCACCTCGCCTGCTGGTGAAATGCGATGCACGCAATCGAAGCTGGAGGTGGTGGGTCCGGTTACGTAAAGATATTTGTCGGGCCCGAACGCCAGATGGTAGGCCGATATCGACGATTCGAGCGTGGCGAACACGTAAATCTGCCGCTGGCGGCTGACCTTGAAGATGGTGCCGCTGCGATCGCCGACGTAGAGATTGCCGTCCGGATCGAAGACGATGCCAGTGGCCACGCCCATGCCTTCCACATAAATTGCGCTGTTGCCCGCCGAAGACACGCGGTAGACGTTCCCCTCCTGGCGGCTGGAAACGTAGAGCACGTCGTCGTGGTCGATGGCCACTCCGCTGGCGTTCATCAGATCGCTGACAAAGGGCGCGCTTTGGCCGGTGGCGGCGTCAACCTGAAAAACTGACACCGGAGTCTTCTGGCCGCGCGAGCCGCTGAAGGTCGCGTAGATGTTGCCGTGGCTATCCACCGCCGGATTGGCGATGGGATGAAGTCCGTCGGCAATCTGGACGCCCACCTGCAGCGGACGGGGAGCGCTGATGTCGCCGTTCTGACTCACTACCAGTTGGCCGCCGACGCCGTCTTCGGGCACGCGCACGATGAGATAGGAATCCGACCCCACCACCAGCGGGGCAGGGGCAGCGCCGATCGTGACCGAGGCCCGTCCCGCGCCCGCAAAATTCTTTCCGTGTACCTGAAATTCGCCGCCGGGGATCGCCGCCGCGGGGGCTACTTCGAGAATCTGCGGACGGGAATCGGAGGATTTGCGAGAGGCCATAGAAACCGACAGGGGCAATTGCTCTACTAATAAAGATTGAACCATCCAGCCGCGAACAACACAAGCGCGCCGTAAACGCCGGCCATGGCGTCGTCGGCCACAATGCCAAGTCCGCCGGGTAACCGCTCCAGTTGCCGCACCGGCGGCGGCTTCCAGATATCGAATAGGCGGAAGAGCGCGAGCGCCAGCAGCCAGCTCTTCCAGTTGAGCGCGGTGGCGCCGGCCAGGGTCATCCACTGCCCCACTACTTCATCCACCACCACGATCTGCGGATCTTTGGCGCCGCTTGAGCGCGCGACCACATCGGCCGCCCAAATCCCGGGAATCGCCAGCAGCAGCGCAAGCCACGCCAGTTCGATGGACGATACTCCAGCGTAAGCGTTCAGCAACCATGCGACGGCGAGTGCGGCAACCGATCCGGCCGTGCCTGGACCCTTGGGCGCATACCCGCAACCAA
>DATJEI010000335.1:0-19371 GCA_035496735.1 Bryobacteraceae bacterium
TCTTGTTGCAGAACGGTGAAGAGCTGAATGCCCTGGCCGGTGACGTCGCGAAAATCCTGCTCGCCGTGGATCACCAGCGTGGGGGTCTTGAAGTCCTTGGCATAAGTGGAGGGCGAGAGCCTCACATATAATTCCGGGTTATCCGCCGGGGTGCCCTTCATCTCCCACAGCGGGAACCACTGCTCGTCAGTCTCGCGCTGCCAGCTCGCCAGGTCGAACACACCGCCGTGGGAGACGATGGCTTTAAAGCGGTTGCTGTGGCCGTTGATCCAGTTCACCATGTAGCCGCCGTAGGACGCGCCCGCCACCGCCATTCGCTGATTATCAATATAAGGTTCGGCACCGACGGCGTCGACCACGGCCATGATGTCGTCATAGGGCTTGCCGCCCCAATCGCTATTAATCTCATCGATGAATTTCTGTCCGTAACCGGTTGATCCACGAGGATTAGGCTGCACGACCACATAGCCCGCCGCGGCGAAGACTTGGGCGTTCCAGCGGTAGGTCCACGACTCGCCCCAAGCACCTTGCGGGCCACCGTGAATCAGGAATATCACAGGGTATTTCCGCGCGGGGTTGAAATTGGGGGGCTTGACGATGAACGAATGTACGCGGGATTTGTCGGGACTGTCCGCCCACATCTCATCGAGCGGCGTGAGGGCGACGCCAGCCAGCAGCGAATCGTTCATGTGGGTGAGCGCAACACCGGCGCCCCCGCCCGAAGTGGCGCGAAAAATCTCCAGCGGGCGCGAGCCGCTCTCCTCGGTATAGATCATGGTGCGGCCGTCGGAAGTGAACTGCACGTCGTCGAGAGTCGACTGGCCGCTGATGATGCTGCGCAATCCGCCACCGGTAGCGGCGATCATTTGCAGACCCGTACGCCCGCGGTCCTCGGTAGTGAAAAACAGACGCGTCGAATCAGACGACCAAGTGAAACTGCCAACCCAGCGATCGATAGTCTCGGTGAGATTGGTAGTCTTGCCGGTGGCGCGTTCGAGGACCATCAGACGCCAGCGGTCGCTTTCATAACCGGCGCGGGGCTGCGAGCGGAACGCCAGATACTTGCCGTCAGGAGAATAGAGAGGGCTGTCGTCGCCTCCGGGGCTGATGGTGATTTTGCGGGCTTCGCCGCCGTCGAGCGGCACGGTATAGATATCGGAGTTGGTGCTGGCGGACGGGTTCGAATCTACGTTCATGACGAAGGCCAGTTCCAGTGAATCGGGCGAGATGGCGTAACCGTCGGGGCCGCCGAGCGAGAAGGGCGGCACGTCGTACTTGCCGGGAGTGAGATCTCGGACGTCACTACCGTCGGTGTTCGCCACTAACAAGTGCTGGCGGCGGCGAGTCTGCCATTCGGTCCAGTGGCGATAGAGCAATGAAGTATAGATGCGGGCTTTCGAGGGCGCCTTAGCGTCGGCGTCGAGGTTGCGCTGGTTGCAGGCGTTGTCGAAGACGCCACCGGCAGAAGACCCGCATTGGGGATACACATTTGACTGGAACACCAGCTTCTTGCCATCGGCCGACACCAGCAAGCCGCCGGCTTCGGTGGCAAGGCGAGTGATCAGGCGCGGGTGGGCGCCGTCTGCATCCATCACCCAGACTTGCGACGATCCGCTGCGATTGGAGATGAAATAGATCTGCCGCGAATCAGGCGACCAGCGGGGACGTTCATTGTCGTCGCCCTCGCGCGTGAGCAGGCGGGGAACGCCGCCGTCGACGGGGACGGTGTAGATTTGTTTGGGCCGCGTGTTGTTGGAGAGGTCGGGGGTGGTGACGGTGTAGGCCACCAGTTTGCCGTCGGCTGAAAGGGCCGGTTCGCCGATGCGCTGGATACGCAGCAGAGTTTCGACGTCGAACGGGCGCTTCTGCGCGAAGGCGGGGGCCGTCGACAGCAGCAGGAAAAGCGGTAGGCGCGAGGGCCGGATCAAACTGCGAATAACTCCTCCACGCGGGCGTAGAATCCGGGCCGGAGCGCGGCGTCTTCGAGCCAATCTTTAGCCGTCAGAATGACGAGATGCGGGGTGGCGCTGTAGACATGAATCTGGCGCCATGGCAGTGACGAAAATCCACACCGCGCGAGAGTCTGCCTCCAGATACTGCTGGGGCTTGCGGGCCAGTTCGTCGAACGTGTTCGACGGCGAATACGGTTGTATAAATAGGTAGCGGAAGACACCTCGACCAGTTCTCCTTGGTCGAGCTCATAGGAGAAGTCACAGGTCTCCGGGAGCTGATCGAGGTGTTCGACGGTCAGCAGCGTCTTTGCGCCCATGCTTGAATTCTACTATCTTCCAGTCGCACGGGGATTTAGCGATGGGCCCCGCTGCGCCATATAATCGTCCAGCCAGCGCAGCGCTTCTTCCTGGGTCGAAAATGCTCCGTCGGCTTGGGCTTCGTAGGCGGCGTTGGTCACTTCGCCGATGTGCACGCCGGGGCGGTCGTCGAAATAGGGCAGCACATGACGTCCGAGAATCAGGGGCGGCTGCGGGCGCGATTCGACCGCTTCGGATTCGGCAGCGGCGAGAAGGCGCGCGGCGGCGGGAGGGACTCCCGGCTCAAGCGGCGGTCGGCCGGAGGCGTCAGCTTCGATCAAGCGAACCAGTTGCCCGATAGACGCGGGCGCCACGCGCATCGCCAGGCGGCGGACAGCACGCGGAGTCACATCCGGACCGATGCTGTGATGCGCGAGATGATTCTCCACCAGCGGGACGACTTGATCGACAATCGCGCTCTTGATGCCGATGCGATCGAGGAAGGTGCGCGCCATGGGGCCGCCAGCCGGCTCGTGACCCCATGAGGTCCAGCGGACGCGGCCTTCGCGCTCGCGCAACTCGGTGGTGGCGGGCTTGGCAAAGTCGTGGGCTAGTGAAGCGAATAAAAGGACGGCGCGGTCGTCCGCGGCGAGCCGATCGCGTTCGGCAATGCGCGCGGCCTGATTCAACACGTGCATGGTGTGGACGCCGACATCGCCTTCCGGATGCCACACTGGGTCCTGCGGCACGCCGAATAGGTTTTCGATTTCCGGAAAGTGCCCGATCCAGCCGGTGGCTTTGAGATATTCGCCGATACGGCCGGGGTGCGCGCTCTTTACCGCCCACTTCATGAATTCTTCGGCAATGCGCTCACGCGCGAGGCTCCCATACTCACCGGCAATGGAGCGCGACATGGCTGCGGTCATCGGGTCCACCGTCAGGTTGAAGCGGCAAGCGAACTGCATGCCGCGCAGAACGCGCAGCGGGTCCTCGGAAAAGGCATCGCTGGTGGCCCGCAGGATACGGTTGTTGAGGTCCACCTGGCCGCCGAAGAAATCCCACACCTCGCCGGCGATGGGGTCGAAGCTCATGGCGTTGATAGTGAAGTCGCGGCGGGAGGCGGCTTCGCGCGGGGTGATGGATTCGTCAAACTCGGCGCGAAAATCGCGGTGGCCGGGGCCGGTTTTGCTGTCACGGCGGGGGATGCTGAAGTCATATATATGCGATCCGGACTCGCAGAGTTTCACGACGCCAAAACTCTTTCCGACCAGATCGACACGTCCGCGGCCGGCCAGGAAAGCGGCCAGATGATCGTAAGACATGCCGTAGACTTCGATGTCGAAATCCTTGGGAGCCAGGCCCAGCAGAGCGTCGCGCACTGAACCTCCCACTACGACGGCCTGGAATCCGGAAGCGCGCAGATCGCGCACGATCTGTTCCAAGGCGAGTGGTAGGGTGAGCACCATCCTGGTTAAGATTGTACTTGGTCGATATTCACAGCCATGTTTTATACGGTATGGACGACGGTTCGAAGACATTTGAGCAGTCGATCGAGATGCTCAAAATGGCCGCCGCCGCCGGCACCACCGAGCTGGTGTGCACGCCGCACGCGAACCGCGATTACAAGTTCGAACCGCTGGTGATTCGCGAGCGTCTTAAGGAGCTGGAGGCCGGGATCGGCGGCGGGCTGCGCCTTTATACGGGCTGCGATTTCCACCTCAGTTACGAAAATATTCAGGACGCGATTACGCATCCGCGCAAATACACCATCAATCAGGATCGCTACCTGCTGGTGGAGTTTTCCGAGCTCCTGATCTTCCGCAATACGGCGGAGATTTTCGGACGCCTGCAGGAAGCGGGGATGATGCCGATCATTACGCATCCCGAGCGCAACCAGCTGCTGACGATGCGCCTTCAGGAGATCGCGAAGTGGGTGGAGTCCGGCGCATACGTGCAGGTGACTGGGCAGAGCCTGCTGGGCAAGTTCGGCAAGAAGGCGGCGGAGTTTGCGCGCACTTTGCTCGACCGGGGGTTGGTGCACTTCATCGCCAGCGATGGACACGATCTGACGTTTCGGCCGCCGACGATGAACGAGGCGCACGCATGGCTGATGAAGAACTACGGACAGTCGACGGCCGATGCGCTCTGTATCGATAACCCTCGCGCCACACTCAAGGGTCAGCCGGTGAATCCGCCCTATCTGGATGCGGAGCTTCCGCGAAAGAAGTGGTATCAGATCTGGCGGTAAGGGGGGCGGTGTGCAGAAACAGGTAGACTTAGCCGACTCCTTCAGATGCGGCTTTCCGTAGGCGAAAAATTCGGCCCGTCCGAAGCTCTTGCTCTGGTGGGCAAAGGCGGCATGGGCGTGATACACCCCCTCCTACACGGATGCGTTCACGCCGGCGTGCGTCCCGCATTTCTTTGACATTCCATTTCCACGTAGTGTACCTCCGTAACCCGATCTATTCCCGTGCGAGCTTCCCTCTACTTTAAATTTCAAATCGCTATTACTCCACCCTACGTGTGCCGATACGGGTTGAAATCGTTACTGTGGCAGCTCGATTGAGATAAATCGTTCCGGGCAACCACAAGAGTGATGTACGAATTGGCATCGGGAAATTCCCCCACTGGGAGTCACAATGCGAGAGCTATGCCCATGGTACGCGTTGACGGTGAAACATCAGCACGAGATGGCGGCGCGGTCGGCGCTCGAATTCAAAGGCTTCGAGGCGCTCGTGCCTACCTATCGCGCGAGGCGGCGCTGGTCGGATCGAGTAAAAGAAGAAGACCTGCCACTGTTTGCGGGATATGTGTTTTGCCGATTCGCTTTCACCGAGCGGATCAAGGTGATCGATGTCCCAGGCGTCGCGAAGGTGGTCGAATTCGGTGGCGTACCGGCAGAGATTTCCGAGGCCGAGATTGCGGCGATCCGGACGGTGATGGATTCGAAGTTGCCGGCACATCCGTGGCCGTATTTGAAGCTGGGCGATCGGGTGCGGGTAGAGCGGGGACCGCTGCGTGGGGTCGAGGGCGTGCTGCTGCGGGAGCAGAGGGACCGCCTGCAACTGGTGATCGGAATCGAGATGCTGCAACGGTCGCTCGCGGTGGAGGTGGAAGCGGATATGGTGACGCCGGTACAGGCGCGTTGGGCGGGGGTTTAGATGGGATTCAGATTCTTGTGGGCAATCGCGCTCACCATGCGGCTGATGGCGCAAGTGGAGCCCCCGGGGGCAAATCTGCCCGCCCAGGCGATCGGCCCGGCAGACCTGCTGGCTATATCGGTCTATGGCGCCCCTGAGTTTACCAGAACGGTGCGGGTAAGCCCAGAAGGGCTGATCCGGCTGCCGATGCTGCGGGAGAAGATCGATGCTCAGGGACTGATGCCCGCGGCAGTGGAGGTGCGGATCGCAGCGGCGCTGGCGCGCGAACAAATTCTGGTGGACCCGGCGGTGACGGTTACGATCGCGGAATATCATAGCCGGCCCATCAGCGTGCTGGGCGCCGTGAGAGCTCCGCTCACGTTTCAAGCGCTGGGCAAGACCACGCTGCTCGAAGCGCTGACCCGCGCGCAGGGATTAGGCGAAGACGCGGGGCCGGAGATTCTGCTGACGCGCACCGGCGGAGGCGCGGAGCGGGTGGAACGCATCGCCGTGAGGAAACTGATCGACGCGGCGGACCCTGCGTGGAATGTGACGCTCGAGGGCGGTGAAGAAATCCGCGTACCCCAGGCGGGTCGGGTGTTCGTGGCCGGGAACGTAAAGCACCCCGGGGCTTTCCGGATGGATGGCGCGGGCGACACTACCGTACTGAAGGCGCTGGCTTTGGCCGAGGGACTGGCTCCTTTCGCGACTAAGGACGCCTACATTTTCCGGCCGGCGCCAGTAGCGGCTAGCAGCGTCAGTGGGGTAGCTGGTATCGGTGGGTTAGCCGGCGACGGCGCTGCCGGGATAGGGAGAACCGAATTCTCCGTGGCCTTAAGCAAGATCATGGAACGCAAAGCGCCGGACGTGGCTCTGGCAGCCAACGACATCCTTTTTATTCCCGACAACCGTGCGCGGCGCAACAGTATGAACGTCCTCGAAAAGGCCCTCGGTTTTGCCGCAAGCACGGCCTCCGGCATTTTGATTTTGGGCCTGCACTAATGAATCGCAACGAATCTGAGAGGCTTTACGACGCAGTGGAGGCGGCCAGGGCCGGGGCGCCTTTATATCTCGCGCCTCCCTACCAAGACGCGGATGAGGAGGCCGAAGAGGGCAAGCTTCCGCTCGCGCAATACTTCTGGATTTTACGGCGTTATCGCTGGCGGATCTCAGGTGCCGTGGCCGCTGTGGTCCTGGCAACGTTAGTGCTTTCCGAACGTCTGACACCCATCTACGAATCGACGGCAACGGTGGATATCGATCGCCAATCGCCCGCCGGGGTGGTGGGGGACGAGGCTACTCGCAGTGCGCTGAACGATGCCGATCAATTCATGGCGACGCAGATCAAGCTGGTGGAATCCGATGCAGTGCTGCGGCCGGTCGATGAGCAGTTTCAGCTGCGCCAGCAGGAGGGACAGCCGGCGGCCTTGTCGCCGCGCGAGGAAGCCGCTCCGGTTGCGCTGCAGCAGTTGAAAGTGACGCGGCCGCCCAACACTTATCTGATGCAGATCGGTTACCGCTCGGCAGATCCGCAATTGGCGGCCGACGCGGCTAACGCCATCACGCGATCGTATTTGGAGCACAGCTATGAGATTCGCCTGCGCAGCTCGGCGGGCGTGACCCGCTTCATGGAGCGGCAAATCGAAGAGCTGAAGGCCAAAATGGAGCGCTCAGGCCGCGCGCTGAACGAGTTTGAGCGGGAGCTGAATGTCATTAATCCAGAGGAGAAAACCAATATCCTTTCGGCGCGCCTGTTGCAGCTCAATACGGAGTTCACGAACGCGCAGTCGGAACGCCTCAAGCGGGAGGCGGAATATCAGTCGGTAAGCGGGGGATCGCTGGAGGCTGCGCTGGCGGCACCGCAAGGCGAAACGTTGCGCAAGCTGGCCGAGCATCGCAACGAAACGGCCGAGCATTTTGCGGAGGTGAAGTCGCATTATGGCGCGAACCATCCTGAATTTCGCAAGGCCGAAGCGCAGGTCGAGCAAGTGAACGCGGCGATCGATGCCACGCGGCAACAGATCGTCGAGCGGACGGCGGTCGGCTATCGCGAGGCTCAGGGTCACGAGGCCATGGTGGCCGACGCGGTGCAGGTGGCCAAGGCGGAATTTGACCGGATAAATGCGCGGTCCTTTGACTACCAGGCAGTGAAGCGTGAAGCCGACGCGGATAAGAATCTATACGAGGAACTGGTGCGTAAGATCCGTGAAGCCGGGATTAACGCGGGTTTTCAGAACGGTTCCATACGCATCGCCGACGCCGCGCGGCCGGGGCTGAAGCCGGTGTATCCCAACCATGTGTTGAATGTTCTGCTGGCCTTGCTGCTCTCGTCGCTGCTGGCGGTGGGTACAGCGGTGCTGAGCGATTTGCTGGATAAGACGGTGCGCGATCCCGAGCAGGTGGCGCGCACGCTTCACGCCGAGGTAATCGGCAGCTTGCCGTTGATGAAGGATCAGCGCGCGGGCTCGCTGGCGGCCCTGGGGAACGGCAGCGCGAACGGGAGCGGGCCCGACCGGCACGATCTGTCGGGATTTGGGGAAGCAGTGCGCGCGCTGCGCAATTCCATTCTGCTCGGCAACTTCGACCGGAACTACCGTTCGCTGCTGGTAACCAGCGCGGCTCCGGGCGACGGGAAAACCACCACAGCGGCGAATCTGGCCTCGGCTCATGCGGAACAAGGCAAGCGCACGCTGCTGATCGACGGCGATCTGCGGCGGCCCAGCGTCCATCGCAATTTCAATTTGCCCAGCGTGGTGGGCCTGTCGAATGCTCTGCTGGGCGAAGTCTCCTGGCGGGAGGCTCTCATTCAGACCGAGGCGCTTCCGCATCTGTATATTCTGCCGGCGGGTCCTCCTTCGCGGCGGGCTTCGGATCTGGTTGGCCGGGGGCTCAGCGAATTGCTGGAAGAAGCTTCCGTCGAGTACGACCTGGTGATTCTGGACGCGCCTCCCCTGCTGGGTTTCGCCGAACCCTTGCAAATGGCGAGCGCGGTGGATGGCGTGATCGTGGTGGCGCGCGCCGGCCGAACCAACCGCCGGGCGGTAGCGAGCGTGCTCGCGACTCTGCACCGCTTGCGCGCGAAGGTAGTTGGATTGGTGCTTAATGAGGTCCACCAAGAACTCAGCGACAGCTATTACTATTACGGCTCTTATCGTTCCTACTACCGGGGGCGCGAGATCCAAGAAGGGGTGTCGTCTTGAGCGCGGCGGCGGTGGCGCAGGGACGCGAGAACTTAGCGGCAAGCGCCGCCGTGGCAACGCCAGGCGCGGCGCCGGACGCGTCGCACACCGTGATCGGCATTCACGATGGGCATAACGCGTCAGTGGCTCTGGTGCGCAATGGGCGCGTGGAATTCGCCCTGCAAGAAGAGCGGATCACGCGCGTCAAGAACCAGGGCGACGCTCCGGGCAATGCGCTCGCGAGAGCGCTGGCTGTAGCCGCTGACGCCGGCGGCAGCGCGCGCATCGCACTCAACGGCCGCTATATGAATTACGGCCAGTGGCAGAGAAAGACAATCCTCGACGACTACGGCCGCGGGTCTACTTTCGCCAGCCGGATCAGGCAGCAACTCAAGAACACTTTCGTGGACCGTGGATACCAGCGGGGCAAAGCCGCTTCGCGTGCGGAGAGCTTGAGTGAATTAGGCCTGAGCCGGGAGCGTATGGAACCTGTCGAGCATCATGTGGCCCACGCCTCGGCGGCCTACTACGCCTGTCCCTGGGCGGAAGAGCGGGTCCTGGTGCTTACGTGCGATGGATCGGGAGACCGCTTGTCGGCGACGGTGAGCCTGGGCGAGCGCGGCGATCTGACGCGCATCGCGCAGATATCGGAGCATGATTCGATCGGCCGATTATACGCAATGGTGACGCGACACCTTGGCATGGCGCCGCTGGAACACGAATACAAAGTGATGGGACTGGCTCCCTATGTCACAGATGGAGCCAAGACCGCCGTGGCCGCCGAGTGGTTTCATCAACTGTTCGAATTTACCCGCGAGCCCATGATCTGGCAGCGTCGCCCCGGAGTTCCATCGATGTATTCGGCGAGCGCATTCTTAAACCGTCTGCTAGCCGGGCAACGCTTCGACCTGATTGCGGCGGGCGTTCAGCGCTTTATCGAGGATTGGCTCGTGGCCTGGGCGCGCAACTGCATCCGCGAAACCGGAATTCGTAAAGTGGCCTGCTCCGGCGGCGTCTTTATGAACGTTAAGGCCAATCTGCGCCTGCTGGAGATTCTGGAACTGGAAGACCTCTACATATTTCCCTCTTGCGGGGACGAATCGAACAGCATCGGCGCAGCCTTGCGGGTGGCGGCACAGATGGGCCATCGGCGCCCAGGCGCGCTGGGGCCGATTTATTACGGGGAGCCGATCACTGACAGCGAGGCTGAGAGGGCGCTCGACGCGGCCGGCGGCGGCAACAACAATGTGCGTTTCCGCACTTTCTATCTAAGTGACATTGAGCGCAAGACAGCTGAGATGCTGGCCGCAGGTAAGATCGTGGCGCGAGCCAGCGGCGCAATGGAATTCGGAGCGCGGGCGCTGGGCAACCGTTCGATTCTCTCGCGCGCGGATTCGCCTGCGGCGGTCCGGATCATCAATCAAATGATCAAGAGCCGGGATTTCTGGATGCCCTTCGCGCCTTCGGTGCTGGCCGAGCGAAGCGGCGAATATTACAGCAAGCCCAAGCCGGTAGCGTCGCCTTACATGATGTTTGCGTTTCCGTCGCGGCCCGAGAAGCGGGCGGCGTTCGCGGCCGCGCAGCATCCCTACGATTTCACCACTCGCCCGCAAGAGGTCACCGCCGCGGACAATGCGGATTATTACCGGCTGCTCAAAGAGTACGAAGCCCGAACCGGTGAAGCAATCGTGTTGAACACATCGTTCAATCTGCACGGCGAGCCGATGGTCTACCGGGCACGCGACGCGGTGGATGTGTTTCTGCGCAGCGGTCTGGAGTATATGGCACTGGGCAACTGGTGGGTGGAGAAGGCGGCCAAGACAACATGAAGACACTGGTCACGGGGACCGCCGGCTTCATCGGCTATCACGTCTCCGAACGGCTGCTGGCCGAGGGGCGGCAGGTGCTGGGCATCGATAATCTGAACACCTACTACGACCCCGGTTTGAAGCGCGCGCGCCTGGCGCGGCTGCGGCTCTATCCGCAATTTGAATTTGCGCCCACCGATATCGCTCACCGCGCGGCGATGGAAGCGCTGTTCGAGCGAGGGGCTTTCGGCAACGTCATTCACTTGGCGGCGCAGCCGGGCGTGCGGGAGTCGATCGAGCATCCTCACGCCTGCGCGGAAGCGAACTTGACGGGCTTCTTGCATGTGCTCGAAGGCTGCCGCCGTGCGCGGGTGCGGCATCTGATTTACGCCTCCTCCAGTTCGGTATACGGCGCCAATACCAAACTGCCGTTTTCGACGGCAGATGCAGTGGACTCGCCGATTTCGCTCTATGCGGCGAGCAAACGCGCTAACGAACTGATGGCGCATTGTTACTCTCATCTATACGACCTGCCTGCGACAGGCCTGCGCTTCTTCACGGTGTACGGGCCGTGGGGGCGTCCCGACATGGCGCCGTTTCGATTCGCCGCGGCGATTCTGAGCGGTCAGGCAATCGACGTTTATAACTATGGACGCATGTGGCGCGACTTCACCTATATAGATGACATCGTCGAAGGGGTGCTGCGCATCGCAGCGCGGGAGCCGGCGGGCTGCCGGCTATTCAATGTCGGGAGCAGCCAGCCGGTGGGGCTGCTGGAGTTTATCGGCGAACTCGAGGGGATTTTCGGCAAACGCGCCCGCAAGCGCTTTCTGCCGGCGCAGCCCGGCGACGTGATTGCGACCCACGCCGACGTGGACGACTTCTGGCAGGCGGCAGGGTTCAGGCCGTCGACGCCGTTGGCGGTAGGCATTGAACGCTTTGCCCGTTGGTATCAGGAATATTTCGGGGAGGGAATGCATGAGCACAGCTACACCCACGCTCATTTCGACCACGCCCGCCGAGCACGGGTATTTCACGCACCCTGAGGGCCGCGTCGAATCGAGCGAAGTTGGCGCGGGGACCCGGGTGTGGGCCTTCGCACACATTCTCAAGGGCGCGCGCATCGGCGTGGATTGCAACATCTGCGACCACACTTTTATCGAAGGTGGCGCGGTGGTGGGGGACCGCGTCACCGTGAAATGCGGAGTCCAGTTGTGGGACGGAGTGACGCTTGAGGATGACGTCTTCGTTGGGCCGAACGCTACCTTCACCAACGATCCTTTTCCGCGCAGCGGGCGGCGGCCAGCGGAATTCACGCGCACTTTGGTGCGACGCGGGGCGTCGATTGGAGCCAACGCGACTTTGCTCCCCGGCGTGACCGTGGGCCCGCAGGCCGTGGTGGGCGCGGGGGCGGTAGTAACGCGGGACGTTCCGCCACGCGCCATTGTTATGGGAAATCCCGCAGTGGTCACGGGCTTCGTGGACCATGAGTCCCGCGCATGCGTCCCGGAGGTGCGCGCCGTGCCGGCACAGGTCAAGACGCCGCTAATCGCGGGCGCAGGACTCTACGAACTGCCGCGAGTGACCGATAACCGGGGCCATTTGTCATTCGCCGAACTCGGCCATTCCCTACCCTTTGCGGTGGTGCGCTACTTCCTGGTTTTCGGCGTGCCCAGCCGGGAGATCCGCGGCGAACACGCGCACCGGGTGCTGGATCAGTTCCTGGTTTGCGTTCACGGGAGCTGCTCGGTGCGCTTGTTTGACGGCGATGCCGGCGAAGAGATTCTGCTCAATCGCCCGGATTTGGGGCTGCATGTGCCTCCCATGGTGTGGACTACCGAGTACAAATATTCGCCCGACGCGGTGCTGCTGGTGCTGGCCTCCGACATTTATCGCGACGGCGATTACATACGCGATGTGGATGAATACCTGGCCCTGCAAGAAGAGATAAAGGGAGAACTCTGTGATCCCGTTCCTTGACCTTCGACTAGCAAGCGAAGAACTCCGCCCCGAAATTGACCGCGCCATCGCGCGGGTAGTGACATCCGGCTGCTACATTCTGGGCGCGGAAGTAGAGGCTTTCGAAAGCGAATTCGCGGCGTACTGCGGCGCGCGCCATTGCGTGGGAGTCGGCAACGGCCTGGACGCACTGACGCTGCTGCTGCGGGGGCTCGGAATCGGCGCGGGCGACGAAGTGATCGTGCCGTCGAACACCTATATCGCCACCTGGCTGGCGGTGTCGGCAGTGGGCGCGAGAGTGGTGCCGGTGGAACCGGATGCGTCTACCTATAACCTGGACCCCGAGCGAGTGGAGAAAGCCCTTGGCCCGCGGACACGTGCGATTCTGGCGGTGCACTTATATGGACAGCCGGCGGCCATGGGAGCGCTCGGCGAAATCGCACAGCGGCACGGGGTGACGCTGGTGGCCGACGCGGCGCAAGCCCACGGTGCGGACTTGGGTGGCTATTCTTCAGCCTTCAGTTTCTATCCCACCAAGAATCTGGGAGCGCTGGGGGATGGCGGAGCCGTGGTCACGGATGACGCCCTGCTGTCAGGGCGCATTCGCGCACTGGGCAACTACGGGTCGAGAAGGAAGTATTCGAATGAGGTCCGCGGAGTGAACTCGCGCCTGGATCCGGTGCAGGCGGCGGTGTTGCGGGTGAAGTTACGGCACCTGGATGAGTGGAACCGCCGGCGGCGGAAGATCGCCCAGCTTTACCTGGACCAACTGGATGGAATTCCCGATCTGGTGTTGCCGCGCGTGATCGAGGGTGGCGACTCGATGTGGCACGTTTTCGCGATCCGGCATCCGCAGCGCGACTGGCTGGGGCGCCAGTTGGCACTGGAAGAAATCGGGACGTCGATTCATTATCCGGTGCCGCCGCATCTGGCGGAGGCCTATCGCGATGCCGGCTACCGGCGCGGATCTTTTCCGCTGGCGGAGCGCATCGCCGCAGAGGAACTGAGTCTGCCACTGCATCCACATCTCACCGGTGGACAGGTGGAGGAAATCATCGGCTCAGTGTGTCTGGCGGCGTGCGTACCGATAGAGGATGTGGCGTGATCGCGCCCCCTCTTGTCGTTGCGACTCAAGTGCCGCCCGCAACGCGGATCTACCGGCCAGTGCTGCGGGCCATGAGCCAGACCGGAGCGGCGGCGCTGGCGAGCGGCCTGTTGAGTGCCCTCGCGACCAAAATTATTGCGGTAGCGGGCGGCCCTGCGGCACTGGCAACTTTGTCCACGCTGCAACAGCTGCGGCAGGCGGCGGTGGTAGCCGCAACCGGCAACGGCCAGACGGCGCTGGTACGGGGGTCGAGCGCGCTTAGCGGACGTGAGCGGTCGGAACACGTGCGCACGGTCGCGTGCTTATTTGCCGCTGCGACTGCGCTGGTCGCCGGGAGCATGATTCTGTGGCCGCAGCCGCTCGCGGCGCTGGCGGGATTCGGGGCGGGCGCTGGGCGACTGATTCCGTGGCTCGCGATCCCGGTGGCGTTGACGAGTTTCCTGGTTTTCGCGAGCGCAGTCTTGAACGCGCTGGGAGCGATCGGGCGGCTGGCGATGCTCTCGGTGATTGCCTCGGCCGCGATGGCTCTGGGCGCGTGGCCGGCGGCGCGGGCATTCGCCGTGGGACAACGAAGCGCGCTGGTGGCGCTGTTGACGTTCTCCGCGGCAGTTAGCGTCGCCGCAGCTTTGATCGCGCTAGTTGGGTTTCACGGCAGGCTGGAAGGATGGTTTCACGGGCCCGGCTCGTGGTGGAGCGGAAAGGCCGCCCGCAGCTTCGGCATTATGTCGGTGACGCTGCTCGCGAGTGGTCTGGCGGCTTCAGGAGCGCTACTGGCGGTGCGCCGGCACATCCTTTTCACGCAGGGGCTGATAGTAACCGGCCAGTTCGATGCGGCATGGGGCCTCAGTATGAATCAAGTCACCTTGGTGTTGTCGTCCGTGCAAACGTATTATCTGCCGGCGGTAGCGAAATCCCGCAGCTTGACGGAGCGCGACGGGCACATCTCGAGTGTGCTTACCGTAGCGGCGCTGACGGCAGCGGGCGTGATCGCCGGGATCGCTCTATTCAAGCCGTGGTTTCTTCGGATGCTCTACGCGGCGGCTTTTGAGCCGGCGGCGGCCTATTTGCGCTGGACGCTGCTGGGCGATTACTTGAAGGTGACCAGTTGGATCTTGTCGATTCCGATTCTGGCGGCCGGGGACATGAAGATGTTTCTGGCGGCAGATCTGGTGGCCTATACCGTGTTTGTAGCGGTGGCCACGGGACTCCCTCCGGCGCGGACCGCAGCCTCTAGCGCGGCGATCGGATTCGTGGCGATGTACGCGGCGCACCTGCTGCTCTGCGCGATTTACTTGCGGCTAAAGTTGCGGTTTGTTCCGGCACGCCGGACTCTGGCGGGCTGGGTGCTGGGGCTGGCGGTGGTGACGGCGGTCTCGGCGCTGAACTGGGAGAAGACGTGAAGCTCTCCGTAGCGATCGCTACTTATAACCGCGCCGCGATGGTGCCGGACTCGATCGCGGCGGCGCTCCTGCAATCGCGCGCGCCCGACGAGATCGTGGTTGCCGACGACGCTTCGACGGACGGCACACGGCCGGTGCTCGACGACTGGTCCAGAAGCGACGGGCGTGTGCGCGTGATCCGACAAACCGTGAACTCGGGCGGGGTGGCGAACTGGAACGCTGCGATGGCTGCGGCCAGCGGCGATTTCATCGCCTGGTGTTCCGACGATGACCGGTTTCTGCCGGACCATTTGAAGGCTTCGCTGGACTATCTCGAAACTCATCCGGAAATCGGGATGGTTCATTCGAGTTTTGTCGACGTTTGGGAAACGCCACCCCAAGCGGTGGTAAAGGCGCGCCCGTTGCGGTGCCAGCGGCCCTTGGTGACCAATCGGCGAAATCTGTTGCAGCATATGACCCGGTATTACGACTGGCCATTTCATCCCTCGACGCTGGTGATGCGCCGGGAAGTCTGGGATCGGACCGGGCCTTTCGATCCGCAATATGCACTGGCCGATACGGATTGGTTTGTGCGAGCCGTGGAACAGTTTCCGGTCGCGCTGCTGCCGCACTACGGAGTTCTGAACCGGCGTCATGCGGGGAATTGGAGCAACCGCGTGGGGAGCGCCCGCATGCAGGCGGAGATTTTCGAGATTGTGGAGCGGGCAATGCTGCGGCGCTGGCCGCATGGCGGTCCCGGGCGAGTATGCTGGCGCGCGCTATGGCGCGCCAACGTACGCGCCCGTCTGCTGCTGACGGTGCGTGCACGCATGCGAAGCGGGCATGGAAACGCGGCGGGAGCGGCGTGGTCGACGCTCACTCATCGAACCGGCACGCAGGCACTGAAGTGGTTGGATATTCCCGGGCAGTGGTGGATTCGTCGCGTCACGGCGCGGCGCAAAGCCGGCTGGCCGCAAGTGCGCGAGAGTGTGAGCCCGCTTTAGAGTATGTGCGCGATTGCGGGTTTGATGGGAACGGATGACCCGGGCGCACTCGCGCGGGTGGAAGAAATGCTGCGGGTCCAGCACCATCGCGGTCCTGACGGAAGCGCTGTGTTGCAGGACAAAGATACCGTCATCGGCCACTGCCGCCTGGCGATTCTCGGCTTGGGGAATGCCGGCCGCCAGCCGATGACCTCGCGCGACGGCCGCTGGAGCATAGTCTTCAATGGCGAGATCTTCAATTACATCGAGCTGCGCGGCGATCTCGAACGGTCGTTCTGCGGCGGCCTGCGCAGCGGAACCGACACGGAAATATTGCTCGAAGGGATCGCGGCTTGGGGTATCGAATGTACTCTCCGACGCTCGGCCGGAATGTTCGCGCTGGCAGTGTGGGACGGTCGGGAGCGGGAACTCACGCTAGCGCGCGATCGCCTGGGAGAAAAACCGCTGGTGTATTTCCGTGACCGCGAGATCTTGGCGTTTGCAAGCGAGCTGAAAGCCTTGCGCGACTTTCACGGCGGGAGGCTGGAGCCGTTAGCGGTCGACGCCTACCTTGCGCTCGGATACATCCCCGCGCCGCTGGCGATTTTTCGCGGATGCAAGAAGCTGGAACCCGGGCAACTGCTGCGAATGAAACAAGGAGGGGAGCCGCGAGTGTCGCGCTGGCAGGTTGCGGAGTCCGCCGTAGACGCAACCGGGGACCAGCAAACGGCCCTGCGCGAGCGAGTGGGCGAGGCGGTTCGCCAGAGGCTCCGTGCGGATGTTCCCATCGCGCTTAGCCTGAGCGGCGGTGTGGATTCTTCCATAATCGCGGCTGAATGTGTGCGCCACGGTAAGTCGCCGGAAGCTTTCACGGTGCGGCTCGAGCAAGAGTCGGGCGATGTGGAGGCCGCGCGTGCGGTCGCGCGTCATCTTGGTTTGCGGCATCATGTGCTGGAAGAAAGTGGCTTTGGGCATGGAATAGAGCGCATGGTCCGGCATTACGACGAGCCTTTCGCCGACAGTTCGGCAATCCCGTCGCTGGCACTGGCGCAGGCGCTGGCAGGACGCTACAAGGTCGTCCTGAATGGCGATGGCGGCGATGAGGTGTTCGGAGGCTACCGGCACTACGAACACTTTCAGATCAAACGAGTGCTCAAAACGGCCGCGGCGGCAGTGGGTATATGCGATGGCGGCAAGGCCGGTTGGGCGGGTGCGTATGTGCAATCGAAAGCCATGTTTCGCGCTACCGAGCGCGGCCGGTTCTTGAATGGCCATGGCATGGGGAATTCGCTCGACGGACTGACGTTTTCGACTTTGCCGGGGAGAGCCCTAGAGGCGGGAATGTGGATCGATCGTCATTTGGCGCTCGCCAATGGGTTGAATTACAAGACGGACATTGCGTACGGCGCGTTCGGTATCGAGGGTCGCGCGCCGTTTCTGGATCACCGGCTGGGCAAGTGGGCCGCGGGGTTGCGTCCGGAAGAACTGGTGCGCGGGCGGGAGAAAAAGACTCTGCTGCGCGCGGCCTATGCCGGCGATTTGCCGGTGGGCGTGCTGAACCGGCCCAAGCAAGGTTTCGGCGCACCCCTCGGGCAATGGCTGCGCGGTCCGCTGCGCGAATTGGCTGGGGATCTGATGCCGTCGCCGCTGCTCGACCGGGAACTACAGAAGCGCCGTAGCGGACAACAGTTGTGGACGCTGCTCGCGTTCGCACAGTGGGCTCGCGAATGGAGGGCGTCATGGTGAATCCATGGGTGAAGCGATGGTGAAGGTGACGGTCCTGATGGCAGTGCGCGACACGCCGCCCGATATGCTGCGGCAAGCGATCGACTCGATTCGCGGCCAGACTCTGCGGGAATTCGAATTTCTAATTCTCGACGACGGCAGTGAGCGGCCGGAAACCTGTGCGGAGCTGGAGCGGCAGGCCGCCGGCGATTCGCGGGTCCGCCTGATGCGCGGACCGCGCCGCGGCTTGACGAGGACGCTCAATCGCGGGCTGGCGCTGGCGAGGGGCGAGTTCATCGCCCGCCAGGATGCCGACGACTGGAGCGAGCCGGACCGATTGGAACGCCAAGCCGCGTTCCTCGACTCACATCCGCAAATCGCTTTATGCGGCAGCAACGCGTGGACGCACCGGCAGGATGGGCGTCCGCTGTGGGCGACGCGCATGCCTGAGGGCCCGGCGGCAATCCGCGAGGCACTGTGGGAAGGAAATCCTTTCGTGCATGGAAGCACCTTATTTCGATCCGGTATCGCGAATGCGCTAGGAGGCTACCGCGAGGCGTTTTCGTGCGCCCAGGATTACGATTTTTTCTGGCGCCTGAGCGATGCGCACGGAGCCGTCAATTTGCCGGCACTGCTGTATCACTATCGCTACAGCACCGGGGCGGTAAGCGCACGGCGGGCGAGCGAGCAAGCGGGGTCGCATCGGGCCACGGAGTTCCTGGCGCAGGCGCGGCGGTCGGGCGCCGTAGAAGATGTAGGACGCGCGCTGGCGCTCGCGAGATGCGAGTTTGAAGCCGGAGGGCTGCTGCGCACCACGCTCAAGCAAATCGACCATCGCCTGCTCGCTGGGGATTTCAGCGCGGCGGGGCGCGCTTACGCCGGACTTCTCACGGCGCATCCGGCGAGCGGGCTGGCGTGGGGAAAACTGTTGCGGTGGGCCCTCTTCGCGGCGGCTCCACGGGCGCGTGAATGGTGCTTTCGATGAGGGCGTCCGCTGCGCGGGTGCTATTTGTGATCCCGGGGGGGCCCGAGGGCAGCTCCATGATTTTTGCGCGGCGGCAAGCCGAGAGCCTGCAGCGGCAAGGAGTTGAAGTCGACCTATTTCATTTGCGTTCGCGCACGTCTTTGCTGGAACTGGCGCGCGAGTGGAGGCGCTTCCGGCGGCGGGTGCGCAGGGTGAATCCGCAAGTGATCCACGCCCATTTCGGAACCATGACGGCGTGGTTCGCGGCTTGCGCCGTGACGTTGAGCCGCCACAGGAGACCCCTGGTTATCACTTACCGCGGCAGCGATCTGAACCCAACGCCCGAGGGCGCCGATTGGCGGGCGCGGCTGCGCGCCTCGGCGGGCCGGGCGTTGTCCCAACTGGCGGCGCTGCAGGCGTCGCGAATCGTATGCGTCAGCCGTGAACTTCGCGGCCGACTGTGGTGGCGGCGAGAGATTGCAGTGGTGATGTCCAGCGGCGTGGATACCGAAGTATTTTGTCCGGAACCGAGAGAGCGGGCGCGAGCCCGCCTCGGCTGGAGCGAGAAGGAACGCTTCGTGCTGTTTAATGCGGGCTACAATCCGTGCCTCAAGCGTCTGGATCTCGCCAGGCAAACTGTGGCGCTGGTCCAGGATTTCCTGGAACATGTGCATCTGGAGGTGCTCGACGGAGAGACGTCTCCAGACCGAGTGCCGGAACTGCTCAACGCGGCCGATTGCCTGCTGTTGACCAGTGACCGGGAAGGATCGTCCACCATTCTTCAGGAGGCGCTGGCCTGCAACCTCCCGGTGGTGAGCGTGAACGCGGGCGATAGCGCGGATCGGCTGGCGGGCGTGCGGCATTGCGCCATCGTCGAGCG
>DATJEI010000336.1:0-3719 GCA_035496735.1 Bryobacteraceae bacterium
CGTACGCGCCGATCGGAAAGAATCGTGACCTCCGCAGAGGTCAGAAACCGGAACTCGCGCACAATTCCATCGCCTCCCTGATGCGCGCCGCGCCCGCCCGAACCCTTGCGCACACGGTAACTCTCGATGCGCACCGGATACTGGTGCTCGAACGCCTCTACTGGAGTGTTCCAGCTATTCGTCATGTGCGTATGCGTAGCGCTATACCCACTGCCCTTCGCCGACGCGCCCATCCCTCCGGCAATCGTTTCGTAGTATGCAAATGCCTTCTTGTCAGCGAGTTTCCCGCCAAAGCTCAAGTTGTTCATCGTCCCGCTACTCGCCGCCGGTATGCGCTCGGGCGCGGCCTGCGCCAGCGCGCCGAGAATCACGTCCGTGATCCGCTGCGAAGTTTCCACGTTGCCTGCCGCCATCGCCGCCGGAGGCCGTGCATTGACGATACTGCCTTCCGGAGCCACGATCCGAATCGGCCGAGCGATGCCCGACGTAAACGGAATCTCCTCCCGCACCAGGCAGCGGAACACATACATCGTCGCCGCCGTCGTCACCGCCAGGTTCGCGTTCACGGGACCATCCACTTGCGCAGACGATCCCGTGAAGTCCACCACCGCAGTCTCCCCCGCGAGCGTCACCGCCACCCGCACCGGGGAGAACTCGCCGCTGCGCTCGCCCTCCAAAGCATCTTCGAAACGATAGGTTCCCTGTGGCAGCCCGCGCAGCGTCGCCCGCATCATGCGTTCGCTGTAATCCTGCAACCCGTGCATGTTGCGTACGACCACCGCCTCGCCGTACTTGCCCACCAATTCCCGCAGCCGCGCCTCGCCGCGCCGGATCGACATCAACTGCGCCATCAAGTCACCCTCGCGCTCCACCGGAGTCCGCACATTCGCCAGTACCAGTCCCAGCAGATCGCGATCGATCTTCCCGGCGCGCTGGATCAGCACCGGCGGAATCCGCAGTCCCTCTTGATAGATCTCGCGAGCCAGCGGCATCGATCCCGGACTCATGCCGCCCACATCCGCATGATGCGCGCGGTTCGCCAAGTAAAAGGAAGGCTTCGCGCCGCGCGTAAATACCGGCGCCACTGCCGTGATATCCGGCAGGTGCGTTCCTCCGCGAAACGGATCGTTCACCAGCGCAACATCGCCCGGCCCCAGTTCGAACGCTTCCCGCACCGCGCGCACCGACAGCGGCATGGCGCCGAGATGCACCGGCATGTGATCGCCCATCGCCACCGTTTCGCCGCGCGCATCATAAACCGCGCACGAATAGTCCCGCCGCTCTTTGATGTTGGCCGAGTAGGCAGTCTTGCGCAGGACGATCCCCATCTCCTCCGCGATCGAAGTCAGTAGATGGCGGAACAGTTCGAGTTCAATGGCCCCCGCAGCGGACCTGGCCGTGAATGCTTTCACCCCAGCGCGTCCTAATGACAATCCGCGACATGAAGGGGGAAACTCGCCACTTTCTCCCAATTCTTGCCGCCGCCGCGTTCCAGCAGATAAGCGCCGCCAGCGGTATCGGCGCGCACCCGCAGCCCGGCTTGATTCGGCGCCCGCGCGCCCTTCAGATGAAACGGCTGGTTGGCTGTTTCCTTCAGCTCCCAGCTCTCGCCGCCAGTCTGGGTTTCATAAAGCTCCTGGTGAACGGCCTTCTTGGTGCTGTTGTCAATCACCAGTTGACCATTGCTGATCGACGAAAAGTGAAACTGCGCGATGGTGCCGAATTTCTCATCGTCCACGATCAGCTTCGGGCGCCAGTTCGTGCCGCCATCCGTCGTGAGCAGCAGGAACGGATTCCGCGCCAAAGGATTAATCGACTCCCCGCTCACCCATCCCGTCTGGCCGTCCCAGAACTCGATCTGTTCGAATGCCGCGTTGCGCATTCGAACCACTGGTTCGGTCCAGGTGACACCGCCGTCGTCGCTGGTCAGCAGCAGGCTGAGCAGCGTGGCATCGCGGGTATGCAGATTCCCGGTAACAATGATGCGGTTACCCACAGCCTCGGCCGCGGACAGTTCCAGCAGAACCGTGCAAGGCTCGTCCTCGCTGCAGTTCAAACCGAACTGTTCGATGTCCTCCGGCGGACAATCGTAAGTCACCGGCGAGTCCGCGCGCAGGGTAATGACGCAACTGATCAGCAGGGCCGCGAATCTCACTGGTAGCCATTGTATCTGAGTCGCGTCGCCCCGGACCGTGACTTCCGCGGGCTTCCCCCTAAGTAGAACGCGTAAAATACAATTAAGTGCCCGCACCGCACATTCCGACGCCGCTTGAGCAGTTGGGAAATCGTCCCTTCTCGTTCTACCCGGCCATCCGGAACATCCAGCACAACGAGTGGCAATTCCGCCGCGCTCATCCGGACGAGATCCAGGTGATGAATACCAAGTCGCTCCAGGAGCTGTGGATCCCGCGCGGTTTTCTGAGCGGCGTATCCAGCATCGAAGAGCCGGTGGTCATCGTCGGATTACTCAAGGAATTGGAGTACCGCGAGGGCATCGTAGTCCCGCATGTGCGCCGTGTGATCCAGATGCCGCTCGCCGCGAATGACATCCCGCGTCCTTGGCTGAATACGCCGCCCGAGCCTGGCCAACTGGCTCCCGTCGTCGGCATTCGCGTCGAAGGCACCCCTGAATCGCAAAAGGGCCGCAAGATGCTAGGCGCAGTGGCCGCCGGCATTCTCACGTGCGTCGTGGGGATGGTGATCTTCCGCGACGCTACCGCCGGCGCGCGCGCCCGCTTCTTAAGGCCGGTCAGCCGTCTATCTCTGCCCTTCACGGCGAATGACGACTACGAATCCGTAGTCGACCGGATCGGCTACCCGGAGTCCACCCGTTCACATCCCACGTCCGATGGCCGCGCGTTTTACCTGCTACGCTATCCCGACCGCGCCTTCACGCTGGTGCTGCTGGGCAGCGATCGCATTCATGCCGCTTACATCGGAGCCTTCGGCCGCGGCGGTCGCGTCATTCACTCCGTAACGCTGCCCGATGGAAACGATTCGACGACGCTGCTGACTCGCCTGCGCTAAGCTGCTTCGGCAACCTGAGCGTCCAGCGCGCCGTGCTTCACGTCGACCCTCGTGAGTACCACCAGTCCCGCCACAAAAAATATAATCAGCGACAAAATTGCCTGCCGATAGCTATGCGTCATCTGCAAAGCCAAGCCGAACACCAGCGGACTGATCCAGCTCGTTCCCTTGTCGCTCACCTCATAAATGCTGAAATACTCGGCTTCCTTGCCCTTGGGAATTAGCTGCGCGAATAGCGAACGGCTCAGCGCCTGGCTCCCGCCCATCACGATCGCCACCATCGCCGCCGCAATGAAAAAGTCTCGCGTGGTGGAGACCCCCGCGAACAAATAAACCAGCGTCGCCGTCCACAACACCAAAGTCACCATGATGGCTCGCTTGGCGCCCACAGCCGCTGCCACCCACTCAAATCCGATGGCCCCGAAGAACCCCACGAATTGCACCATGAGAATCGCCATCGTCAATGCCGACACCGGGATCTTCAATTCGTCATTGCCAAACTGTGACGCCAGCGCCAGCACCGCCTGAATCGCGTCGTTATATAGGAGGTAGGCGATTAGAAACATCATGCTCTGCGGATACCGCCGGATATCCGTCAGCGTGTGGCGCAGTTGCCCCAGCACCGCGCCCACCGCGCGTTTTCCCCTCGGCAGAGCGTGCGCCGGCCCGCGATTGCGCAGCGTCAGCAGAGT
>DATJEI010000337.1:0-5858 GCA_035496735.1 Bryobacteraceae bacterium
CTGCTCTGGCTCAGCAGCTGCTGCGATTGTTTCTTCCCACCATAATGGACCACCACCCGCGCTCCTATAGCGCTGCGGTTGGATTGGGTTCCGATTAATTTGATCTTCAGCCAATGATTGTCCCCGCGCACATCGTTACGCAACAGAGAAGGGGGTTCGTTGAGATTGACGATCAGGATGTCAATGTCGCCATCATTGTCAAAATCCCCAAACGCGCACCCGCGACTGCAATGGGGCTCCGCAACGCCCGGGCCAGCTTCTTCGATCAATTCCTCGAATTTGCCGTTGCCCAGATTGCGGAACACGACCCTAGGACCCTTACTGCGAAACTGCGGCAGCTTCTTCTCGATTTGCGGGTAAACGCTGCCCGTGGTCATAAACAGATCTGGCCAGCCGTTGTTGTCGAGGTCCACTATGCCAGCGCCCCAGCAGATGTAGCTGGTTTCCACCCCGATTTTGGCCGCCCTGGTCACATCTTCAAATTCCCCGGCGCCGTTGTTGTGATAGAGGCCATTCGTGTCGTCTGCAAAATGTGTTTTGAAAATGTCCAAGTGCCCGTCCAGGTCGTAGTCGCCCACGCCCACCCCCATGCCCGCCTGCTCCATGCCATCCTCACTGAGAGCGACGCCGCGCAGCACGCCTTCTTCGCTGAATGTCCCCTTCCCGCTATTCATCAGCAA
The DNA here is from genome assembly GCA_035496735.1 of Bryobacteraceae bacterium. Taxonomy (GTDB): domain Bacteria; phylum Acidobacteriota; class Terriglobia; order Bryobacterales; family Bryobacteraceae; genus Palsa-187. The sequence continues at coordinate 681 of DATJEI010000337.1, forward strand.
CAGGCTTGGAGTCGAATCACATGCCACATAGATGTCTGCCCAGCCGTCTTCGTTGAAGTCCGCGGAAACCGCGGTCATTCCATAACTGCCTTGCATCTTCGAAATTCCACTCGGCCCGCTGATGTCGGTAAATGTCCCATCGCCGTTGTTGCGATACAAAGAGTGGTAACCGAGAGGTAGTCCGCGAGGGCCGCACTCCACCGGAATTCCTTTCCAACTGCAGTACCGGTTCTCCCCGGGTTTGGGAACGCGCTTGAGATCGAATTCAAGATAATTCGAGACGAAAAGGTCGAGATGTCCGTCACGGTTGTAGTCGACGAAAGTACACCCCGCTCCCCAGCGCGGCTTCTCGCTTATCAGACCGGCGTGCCTGGTAGCATCGGTGAACGTGCCATCCCCGTTATTGCGGAAAAGCTTGTTCTGTCCGTAGTAGGTGCAGAACAAGTCTTCAAAACCATCGTTGTTATAGTCGCCAACGCAGACCGCCGATGCCCAGCCCACATCCCGCAGTCCCGCTTTTTCGGTCACATCGGTAAACGTTCCGTCGCGGTTGTTCTTGTAGAGTCGATTGCTGGTTCCCGGAGGCGCACCCGTGAGCCGCGTGCCCGTGAGCAAGAAAATGTCCATCCAGCCGTCGTTGTCATAGTCGATAAAGGCGCAACCGCAACCGATGGATTCCAGAATGTAATCGGCATGGTCGGGGTTGCCGCAGATTACCGGCTGCACCAGGCCGGCTTCCCGGGCCACATCGAGGAAATGCGCGTTGAACGGGCGTCCCGACGGAGCCGGTTTGGCGTCTGGCTTGACGCCGCGGGAAGCAATCCCCTGCGCGAATACTCTCCCGGCCGCTGCAGCCATGGCGAGTGCTACAAAAGCGCGGCGAGAAAGAACTGTGGGACCCACCGGGCGAGTTTCCGGCAACTATGGCAGACAAGTCAAACGGTAACTTCACCGTGCCAGCACGGCGGCCTGACCCATCCTCGACTTCCTATATACTTACTGGCTGAAAATTATGAGTGTCAGAATGAAGGACATCGCCAAAGACCTTGGCGTATCCGTGATCACCGTTTCCAAGGTTCTGCGCAATCATCCTGACGTGGGGGACGAGACCCGAAAGCGGGTCCTGGCCCGCGTGAAAGAGCTTAATTACCAACTAAACCTGGCGGCACGGAGCCTGGTCACCGGACGCACGTATTTGGTTGGATTGGTGGTACCGGATCTCCTCCACCCGTTCTTCGCTGAAATTGCCAAGGCGCTCTCCGAAGTCCTGAGGAAGAGCGGCTATTACCTGATTGTGACTTCGTCCGATGAAGATCCCGAGCTTGAGGAGCAGGAAATCAATCAGTTGCTGGCCCGCCGCCTCGACACCTTGATCATCGCCTCTTGCCGTACCACGGTCGATTTGTTCTTCCGAATTCAGAACCAAAACATACCGTATGTGCTGATCGATCGCTGGCTACCCGGTCTCTCCAGCAACTTCGTCGGTGTAGATGATGAGGCCGTTGGAGTTCTGGCCACGCGGCATCTGATCGACATTGGCTGCAAGCGGATCGCTCACATCCGCGGACCGGAAACCAGCCCGGGAATCCGCCGTCTGCAAGGGTATAAGCGGGCGCTGCTGGAAAGCGGGATGAAGATTGTCGATGATTACATCATCGCTGAACCCAAGGGCGATGTCGAAAGTAAGCAAAGGGGCGCAGAAGCAATGAGCCGACTCTTGGCCCTGAAGGCGCGACCCGATGGTGTTTTCTGTTTCAATGATCCGCTGGCCATGGCAGCGATCAACTACGCTACGAAGGAAGGACTGCGCATACCCGATGACATCGCCGTAGTGGGCTGCGGAAATCTTCATTACGACGATTCGCTTCGGGTTGGGCTCTCGAGCATTGACCAGCACAGCCGGCAGATCGGGGAAGAGGCCGCGCGTATCACGCTGGCGATTCTCAACTCCAAGCTACCCCCCGCTCCTGAAACTGTCGTGCTGCAGCCGGAACTGATCGTTCGCGAATCCAGCCGGCGGCGGCCAGCAATGAATGCGCGATCACGGCCACGCAGGCGGAAATAAAACGCCCAACTACTGACAGCAGAATTAATGCCAACAAACCCCCGCTCTGAGGCAATACGATTCAGGGAATTTGCGATACAGTTACCGCTGCCTTACGTGTCTCCTATGAACCGCAGAAGATTTCTGGCATCCAGCGGCGTCGCTGTCTTCGCCGCTTTTGTCCCTTCAGTTACTCGCTTTGCTTTAGCGGACGTTCCAAACAAAACATTTGAATGGAAAACCAACGAACTGACTTTCACATTTGATGTGACGGCGGGAAAGTTGCGGCAAAAGCGCGTGGTTCCGGTTGGCGCGCCGCTTGGCGCCGGGGATTCCTCTGGCGTCGAGGTCGCCCTTCAGTGCAGCGGAGAGAATTCTCCGGATCAGGGCATGAAATCCAGCATGGGTCAACCCGGGGCCCGGCTCATCTTTGTCGGCACACGTGAGGAATCTACGCCCTCAGGTAAGCGCCTGGTGTGCACCCATACCGACCCAGTCCTTCGACTGGATGTGGAATCGTTCTACGAATCCTTTGCTGGAGTTCCGGTAGTCCGGCGATACACGAGGGTGAGAAATACTGGAACGGCGCCGGCGGGCATCGAATTCCTGAGTTCGGCCATGCTTCATGGATTGGCTGCGCCACAGGAGTTTGACCGCGAGCTGCGCGTCCACCTGGCCGTGAATAGCTGGATGGCGGAGGGCCAGTGGCACACCCTTCGCCCATCCGAGATGGGCTTTGTCGAAAATGAGCGCACCAGTTGGTCGGAAGCGCAGGCCGGAAGCATTGGCAGCTGGTCCAGCGAACGCTACCTGCCCATGGCGATGGCTGAAAACACGAGGCTGGGTCTGACCTGGTTTTGGCAAATTGAGCACAATGGCTCCTGGTATTGGGAAATCTCCAACGTATCGGCCCGCAATAACTACGCCGACGATGTCTACGCCTACCTCGGTGGTCCCGATGACTTGCACTCGGCGGCCTGGAAGAATCTGAAACCCGGGGAAACCTACGAGACTGTTCCGGTTGCAATCGGGTGTGTGCACGGCGAGTTTGGCGAGGCGGTCGCGGCCTTGACCGGTTACCGCCGCGTTGCTTGCGTGAAGCCGAGTAAGACTAACGCTCGCTGCCCAGTGATTTTCAACGACTACATGAATTGTCTATGGGGCGATCCGACGGAAGCGAAGGAATTGCCGCTGATTGCCGCCGCGGCCAAGGCGGGTTGCGAATATTTTGTCATTGACGCGGGTTGGTATGCGGAGGTGAATGAGGATTGGAGTCAGACCATCGGCGCGTGGGAACCTTCAAAAACGCGCTGGCCGCATGGTCTCAAGTTCGTGCTCGACCAAATACGGCAGGCGGGCATGGTCCCCGGGCTGTGGCTCGAGCCGGAAGTGGCCGGGGCAAAGTCGGTGCTGGCGCAAAAGCCGGACAGCTGGTTCCTGATGCGGCACGGCAAGCGAGTGTTCAAAAATTCGCGGCTTATGCTGGATTTCCGCAACCCGGAGGTGCGCGCCTATCTCGACCAGGTGATGGCGAGGCTGGCACACGACTACGGTGTTGGCTACATCAAGATGGACTACAACGTTGATTCGCTCCAGGGCACTGAGATCAATGCCGAGAGCTTTGGACAGGGTCTGCTCGAACATAACCGCGCACACCTGGCGTGGCTGGAGAGCATCGTCAAGAAGTACCCGGATCTAATCATCGAGAACTGCGGCAGCGGAGGCGGGCGCATGGACTACGCCATGCTAAGCCGTGTCCAGATGCAGTCCATAACCGACCAGGAAAACTATTTGAAGGTACCGGCGATGCTGGTGGGCGCGTCCGCGGCCGTATTGCCGGAGCAGCTCGGAATCTGGACTTACCCGCTGGCCAACGCGGACGCCGATCAGGCCAGCTTCAACATGGTGACGGCGATGCTTTGCCGCATTCATCAGAGCGGGCGGCTCGATTCCATCGCTCCCCAGGTTTTGGCGCAGGTTGCGGAAGGGATCCGGGTTTACAAAGAAGTTCTCCGCAAGCACATTCCCTCGTCAGTGCCGTTCTATCCTCTCGGCACATCGGACGTCACCAATCGTACCGCGCCCCTTGCATTGGGAATGCGAGCTCCGCAACAGACTGTGCTCGGCGTCTGGAGAATTGACGGTCCGGCGGTCACAAAGGTTCCGTGGGCAGCACCTGACGCCAAGCTTCTTTATCCGGCAGACCTTGGCATCAAAGTTGCGGCCGCCGACGGCAGTTTGAGTGTTGAATTCCCGCGCCCCAACATGGCGTGCCTGATCACGGCATAGGACTGCCAGTTGATGACTCCGGCACCGCTCGGGGCCGCTGGGCGCTTTTAGTTCCCGGTCTACTTCGATTCCTTAATGATCGCGTCCGCAGCGTTGCCGGCCACGACCCAGGTTGCCGACCCGGCCACGACGGCTTCATCCTCAAACCACAGGAATCCGAAGTCGTCGATGCACTCCGGAAAATCCGGCTTGATGATGATGTATCCCGGAATCACAGCACCCGGGATGTAAGCATTGTCGGCACGATTATTGCTGTAGGTCAGCGTCTTCGAGACCGTACCAACTCCAGCTACATACGAAGTGCTGGATACCGGGTGCGTGCCGAGAATGTAGTTGACGGCGCGAAGTGTGTATTCGGGGCCCACGAGATCCGGAAACGCCTTATGCAGGAAATACATTCGGATGGCCATGTCCACCACGGCGCCCGATCCGCCCCAGGTGCCGAGGCTCGGGGGCACGCCGAACGGAGTGGCGTCCAACCGCTTGTCCAGACCCGCCATATATGTCTTCACCGCTTCGCGCATTTGATCTTTCGCGCTCGCATCCAGATAAGGCAATGCCCGGACCGCTGTCCAACCATGGAGGTCCATCTGCTGTGGGGTGATCATCTGAGGGAACAATTCCTGCAGACGGGACTTGTAGGGCTCGGCACCATTCGTGGCGATGGTCAATTCCAGAGCCGCAGCCCAGTCCAGTCCGATGCCAAATCCGCCACGGCTGAAGCCGACCGGCGCAGCTGTTTGTGCGCTAATGGTGCCAGAGCTTGTCGGAGCACCCGAGACCACACCCTGAGACGCGGCCAGCACACCACCTCCGGGGGCAACTGCCGGAGCCTCTCTACCTAA
>DATJEI010000338.1:0-15483 GCA_035496735.1 Bryobacteraceae bacterium
TCTCTGCGCGACAAATTGAAAGCGGAGGGCGATCTGGTAATCGTTTTCGGCGACTCCGTTCAAGGTGACGCCCTACGGAAACTGGTAGCCTTCGGCGACTCACTGGGCATCCCCGTCAAGTACGTTTGTCTGGTCGATTACTCAAACTCGCGCGGCGCTTTCGACATGGGCGTACTCCCGCGCGACGGCGGAATGTCCCGCGAACAGATGCTGGCCGCTACCGACTTGGACATCCTCTGGGTAGTCGGTTCGAATCCTTTAAAGAGCGCCGCGATCGCGTCGAAGCAAGCCTTCGTCGTCGTCCAAGACCTGTTTATGACCGAGACCGCGCGGCAGGCCGACATCGTTCTGCCCTCCGCGTCCGCGTACGAAAAGAGCGGCACTGTGACCAACGTCTGCGGCGAAGTGCAAAGACTGAAGCAGGCGATCAAGGTGATGGGCACTAAGACGGATCTCGAAATCTTCGGGCAGCTCGCCAAGGAGATGGGTCTGAATCTCGGCATCTGGCTCCCAGATAAAGTATTCGAGGAGATCCGCAAGACTGTCCATGGCTACGGTGTTTCGCCTGCCCTGCTGGCGATGGGTCCGGTGCCAACCAGGCCTCTCAACGGTCGCGTCGCCGCGCTGCCCGGCGCGATTCAGTCTTCCGGCGACACATTGTTTACCTCCGGATCGCTCACTCCTTATTCCGAAATACTCAACAACGTGATGGAAGCTCCTGGCAAACTCTACGGTGGGCAAGGGCAATAGGCGACGATGAACTTTTTGATCCTGAGCATCATCAAAGCCGCAGTGGTGGCCTTCGTTCTCCTGACCGCGCTCGCGTACCTGCAGTGGCTGGAGCGCAAAGTGCTCGCGCACATTCAACTCCGCGTCGGTCCGCGGCGGGTTGGTCCTCACGGATTGCTGCAGCCGCTGGCTGACGTCATCAAGCTGATCACCAAGGAAGACATGATGCCTTCCCACGTGAACAAAGTGTTTTGGTTTCTCGCGCCCTTCATTGCGGTGCTGTTCGCGCTGATCCCGATCGCCGTGATCCCGTTCGGAACCGAACTCGCCCTCCCCGCGATCGATCTGGGCCCCATCCACATTCCGGCCATCACCACGGCGATGCAGTTGACCGATCTCAATATCGGCGTGCTCTTCATCCTCGGTATATCCGGCCTGGGCGTCTACGGCGTGGTGCTCGCAGGCTGGTCGTCGAACAACAAATATTCGCTGCTGGGTGGGCTCCGCAGCTCGGCCCAAATGATCAGCTACGAGTTGCCCATGGCGCTGGCGATTGCCGCCCCGCTGCTGGTGTTAAACACGCTGAGCTTCCGCGGGATCGTCGACGGGCAAGCCGGGTTTTTCTTCGGTTTCCTTCCTAAGTGGACCATCTTCCAGGTCTTCCCACTAAACATCATCAGCTTCATCCTGTTTATCATCGCGGCCTTCGCTGAAACCAATCGCGTGCCCTTCGATCTCCCGGAAGCCGAGAACGAACTGGTGGCCGGATTCCATACCGAGTACGGCAGCATGAAATTCGCTGCGTTCTTCATGGCTGAATATTGCAATATGGTGACGGTCTCCTGTGTCGCGACCCTGCTGTTTTTGGGCGGCTGGCATCCGCCGTTTCCGGCTGCTTACGGCTCGAGTTTCCTGCCGTCGCTGGTGATGGCTGGGGCCGGCATACTTTGCTTCCTGCATGCCGCAAGCCCGGCGCGGCCGTTCGACCGCATCACGCTTCCGGTGGTGGGCGTCGCGTTCTTCGCCCTGGCCGGCCTTTTCCTGATCCCGGCGGTGGCGCTCCCGCTGATGCCGATCATCTGGTTTTCGGCCAAGGCGCTCGTCATTCTCTTCGTGTACATTTGGGTTCGCGGCACCCTGCCGCGCTTTCGCTACGACCAACTCATGCGCTTCGCCTGGACCTTCATGTTCCCGGTGGCCGTGACCAACCTGTTTCTCACCGGCCTGGTGGTGGCCCTGTCCTAAGGACTCGCGCACAAATATGGATGCACTCCTCTTCATGATCTTCGCCGCAATCGCGGTGGTCTGCGGCATCAATCTGGTGCTGCAATCGCACCCGATTTCGAGCGCACTTTCGCTGGTGGGCGTGATGGGCGCCCTGGCGGCGCTTTATCTGCTGTTGGGCGGCGAGTTCATCGCGGCCGCGCAACTGGTAGTTTATGCCGGTGCCATCATGGTGCTGTTTGTGTTCGTCATCATGTTGCTGAACGCCGGGACCGAGCACAAGGGCCGCAGGACGTGGGCCACCTATGCGGGTGTCCCGCTATTGCTGCTATTCCTGGGGCTGATTGCGATCGGGATCGCGCACCACCTGCCGGCTTCGGAAAACGTGATGTTCGGCCAGTTCACCAAAGGCTCGCCGCTCGAATTCGGACGCGCGCTTTTCACCATCTATTTACTGCCCTTTGAGGTGACCAGCGTTTTGATCCTGATCGCCATTCTGGGCGCAGTCGTCCTGGCGAAAAAGGAGATCGACTAGTGCCTGCGCTGCCTCCGAGTGTGCCGCTTTCCTGGTACCTGACGCTCAGCCTGATTCTATTTGTGCTGGGGATCGCCGGATTCTTATTCCGCCGCAACATCATCACCGTGTTCATGTCGATCGAGCTGATGCTCAACGCCGTGAATCTCAGCTTCATCACGTTCTCTTACAAACTCAAACAGGTGGACGGACACATTTTTGCCTTTTTCGTGATGGTGGTGGCAGCGGCTGAAGCCGCAGTCGGCCTCGCGATCATCCTGACGGTGTTTAAGAACCGTCAGACGCTCGAAATCGACGAATTAAGCTCGCTCAAAAACTAAGATGCTTCAACTTTGGTTGATACCTCTCCTGCCGCTGGCCGGTTTTGCTGTAAATGGTCTGCTCGGCCGCCGCTTGTCAAAGACCGCGATTAACGCGGTCGCGGTCGGCTCGGTGCTGTTGAGCTTTCTGTGGGTGCTGAAGACTCTGAGCACTCTCGGTGTTTTTGGTGGCGGCAATCCATTGGAACAGGCGTACACCGAGCATTACTACACCTGGATTCAATCCGGCATGCTCAACATCGGCGTAGATCTCGCGATCGACCGGCTGACTGCGGTGATGCTGATGATCGTCACTGGCGTTGGTTTTTTGATTCACGTATACGCAGTCGGCTACATGGCGCACGAAGGCGGCTATTACCGTTTCTTCGCGTATCTCAATCTGTTTATGTTCTTCATGCTGGTGCTGGTGCTGGCCGCCAACTTCCTGCTGCTGTTTGTCGGCTGGGAAGGTGTGGGACTGTGCAGCTACCTGCTGATCGGTTTTTACTTCACCGAAAGGTTCGCCACCGACGCCGGCAACAAAGCGTTCATTGTAAACCGCATCGGCGACTTCGGATTTTCGCTGGCAGTCTTCCTGATCGCGATGCACTTCGGATCGCTCGACTTCGCCACGGTGTTCGGCAAAGTGCAAGGGATGCCCGTCGAATCGAGCGCCGGCTGGATGACCGCGATTGCGTTGCTGCTCTTTGTGGGAGCCACCGGTAAATCGGCGCAGATTCCGCTGTACGTTTGGCTTCCGGACGCCATGGCAGGTCCGACGCCGGTCAGCGCCCTGATCCACGCGGCGACCATGGTGACCGCGGGCGTCTACATGGTGACCCGCAGCTCGGCGATCTTTCTGCACGCGCACGGCGCGCTTGAAGTAGTCGCGATCATCGGCCTGGCTACGGCCTTCTTCGCCGCAACCATAGGCCTGGCGCAGACCGACATTAAGAAGGTTTACGCCTACTCGACGGTTTCCCAGCTGGGTTACATGTTCCTGGGTCTTGGCACTGGCGCGTTCTCCGCCGGAATTTTCCACGTGATGACCCACGCGTTTTTTAAGGCGCTCTTGTTCCTGGGCGCAGGCAGCGTAATCCACGCCATGTCGGGCGAACAGGACTTACGGAAGATGGGCGGGTTGCGGAAGTACACGCCCATCACTTTCTGGACGCTTCTCTGCGCAAGCGTCGCGATCGCCGGCGTGCCGCCGTTCTCGGGCTATCACAGTAAGGACGCGATTCTGGCCTCGGCTTACGAGTACGCGCCTTGGATGTACTGGGTGGGCGTGTTCACCGCCGGCATGACGGCCTTCTATGTTTTCCGCGCGTTCTTTCTGGCGTTCTTCGGCGAGCCTCGTTGGGAGGCCGCTGCGCAAGCCGCTCATGGACCCGATGCCCACGGGCACGACGATCCTGGCCATGGTCACGGCGCGCCGCACGAATCGCCGCCATCGATGTGGATTCCGCTCGCGGTTCTCGCGGTGCTCAGCTTAATCGGCGGCTACATCAATGTTCCGAAGTGGCTGGAACCGATGTTCAAAGTCGCGGAAGAAGCGCCTGGAATTCCGTGGACTGCGCTGGTCTCGGTCGCCGCCGGTCTCATCGGCATTGCTCTCGCCGCGTGGTTCTACCTGATCGCGCCCGCGATTCCGGAGGAACTGGCGCGCAGCTTCAGCACGCCCTACCGCTGGATCTACAACAAGTACTTTGTCGACGAATTCTATGACTCGCTCGTGGTCGAGCCCATGATCGATGGCTCGCGCTCGCTCTTGTGGCGGGTATTCGACGCCGCCGGCATCGATGGAATCGTGAATGGAACCGGGAAGACCGCGCGCAACCTCGGCGGCATTCTCAAGCGAATGCAGTCAGGTTCGATTCGCAGCTACGCGGCCTGGGTGGTGCTGGGTTCGATCTTAGTTATTGTCGCGATCACCATGGCCGGAGGCGTGCGATGACGCTAACCATCCTCGACGCCGTACTCTTTCTGCCGCTCATCGGCTTCCTGCTGCTGCTGCTGATTCCCAAGAGCAATCCCAACCTGTCGCGCATGGCGGCGCTGGTGATTTCGCTGTTGATCTTCGTAGTCTCGCTGGGTCTCGCCGGTGCTTTCAGCGGCTCCGCGCCTGAGGGCTACGCGTTCGTGCACGATTCCGAATGGATCAGTTCTCCTCCTATCCGCTATCACGTTGGCGTGGATGGCCTGAGCCTGTGGTTGGTGATCCTCACTACGCTGCTGACGCCCATCTCGGTGCTGGCGTCGTGGAAACACATCGATCATCGCGTGAAAGAGTTCTTCGCATTCCTGATCCTGCTGGAGTTCGGCCTGATCGGCGTGTTCGTTTCACTCGACCTCTTCCTGTTCTACGTGTTCTGGGAGGTGGGCCTGGTGCCGATGTACTTCCTGATCGGCATTTGGGGCCATGAACGCCGCATCTACGCCGCTGTGAAGTTCTTTATTTATACCTTTACCGGATCGGTCCTGATGCTGGCGGCCATCATCTATCTATACGATCGCTCCGGGACCTTCGACTATGCGCAGCTCCAGAGCCAGTTGCAGAGCGGCCGACTCGCGTTGAGCAACCAGGCCGAAATGCTGCTCTTCCTGGCCTTTTTCGTAGCTTTCGCGATCAAGGTTCCATTATTCCCGCTGCACACCTGGTTGCCCGACGCTCATGTCGAAGCGCCCACCGCCGGCTCCATTATGCTGGCCAGCGTCATGCTGAAGATGGGCACCTACGGACTGGTGCGTTTCTGCCTCCCGTTTTTCCCCAACGCCGCGCACAAGTCCGCGCCCTGGATTATAGGGCTCGCGGTGATCGGCATACTCTACGGCGCGCTGGTCGCGCTGGTACAGCCCAACATGAAGAAGCTGGTGGCGTATTCGTCGGTCAGCCACTTGGGCTTCGTCGTACTCGGCGTGTTTTCCTTCACCCAGCAGGGGCTCGACGGCGCGGTGTATCAGATGCTGAATCACGGTATCTCGACCGGCGCGTTGTTCCTGCTCGTCGGCTATCTTTACGAACGCCGCCATTCGCTCGAGATTTCGGCCTACGGCGGCGTCGCCACGCCCGCCCCCAACCTGGCGATTGTGTTTCTGATCGCCACGCTCGCCTCGATCGGCCTGCCGATGTTGAACAATTTTATCGGCGAGTATCTGGTGCTGCAGGGCGCTTCTTATGCCAGCTTCCCGGCGACTGTGTTCGCCGCCCTTGGCGTGATTCTTTCCGCTTGCTACATGCTGTGGCTCTACCAGCGAACGTTCTACGGCAAGACGTCCGAATCGCTCAGCCACCATATGCCGGATCTGAGCGGGCGCGAATGGGCCGCCATCCTTCCGCTGCTGCTCTTGATGTTATGGATGGGCAGTTATACCCAAACCTTCATGCCGCCGATCAGCGCGCAGAACGCGCGAATTCTGGACTTGAGCAAGCAGCGTGTCGCGCAGTCGCCCCCTGTGATGCCCGCCGTGCGGGAGGTAGCGAATGCCCGCTAACCTGTTCCCCACCGGCGTCGAATACTTCCGCATCCTGCCGGAAATGATCCTGACCATAGCGGGCGTGCTGGTCATGTTCATGGAGGCAGTCTTCACCAACGACGATCAGCGCAAGATCTTCGGGCCGTTCTCGATCGTGGCGCTGCTGGCTGCTCTGATAGCGTCGTTATCCGCCTCCGGCGATCCCGGCGCGGCCTTCAGCAACATGCTGATCATCGACGGCTTTGCCTCGTTCTTCCGTGCGCTGGTGATCGCCGTCGGGGTAATCGCGATCCTCAGCTCCACCGAATATCTGCACCGCGAAAGATCCGCGGGCGGCGAATACTACGCCTTGATCCTGTTCAGCATCGTCGGCCAGTGCGTAATGGTCACCGCCAACGAGCTGATCATGATCTTCATCGGATTGGAGATTTCCTCTATCTCTTCCTATGTGCTGGCCGGTTACCTGCGCGACGACCCCCGCAACAACGAATCCGCGCTGAAATACTTTTTGCTGGGATCTTTCGCCACCGCGTTCCTGCTGTATGGTGTTGCCTGGATCTACGGCCTCACTGGTTCCACCAACCTCGATCACATCCGCGGCGCACTGCAAACTTCCACGCCGCCGCTGGCGTTGGCCGGGGCCGCTGCCGCGCTGATGTTCGTCGGAATTGCCTTCAAAATTTCTGCCGCTCCTTTCCAGATCTGGGCTCCCGACGTCTACCAGGGCGCGCCCGCTCCGGTTTCCGGATTCCTGTCCGTGGGCCCCAAGGCTGCGGCGTTCGCCATCCTGCTGCGGGTTTTCATGACCGCTTTCGGACCAATCGCCAGCCACTGGCAGCCCATTGTCTGGTCCTGCGCGCTCGCCAGCATGGTAGTGGGCAACTTCGCGGCCATTCAGCAATCCAACATCAAACGCATGCTGGCGTACAGCTCCATCGCGCACGCCGGATACATTCTGGTGGCTGTCACCGCTGATTCCACCACTGGATCCGCTGCGGCCATGTTCTATCTCGCCGCCTACGCATTCACCAACCTCGGCGCTTTTGCTGTGGTCACATATTTTTCCCGCAAGGGTGAAAAATATGTATCCATCGACGACTTCGCGGGCCTCTCCCAGCGCCAGCCCGCCATGGCCGCGATGCTCACCGTCTTCCTGCTCAGCCTCATTGGTGTGCCGCTGACCGCCGGCTTCTTCGGCAAATTCTACATCTTCAAGGCCGTGCTGGATGCTAACGAGGTTTGGCTTGCCGTGCTGGGCTTGCTGAATAGCGCGGTAGCCGCCTATTACTACCTGCGGGTCCTGGTCGTGATGTACTTCAAGGACCCCGGCGGTGCGATGGATACGCTCGACGCCCCCGGCATCGGCTTGAAGATCGCCGTATACGCTTCGGCTTTGGGGACGCTAGTCCTCGGCATCTTCCCCGGCTGGGTGCTAGACATCGCGACCCGAGCTGCGCTGAAGTAGGCCACCCACATTGCCTCCCGCATGCCGCTGTTCGATTTCGATGCGAATGACGGGACCCAGGATCACCGCCTGATACTGGACCTGGCAATGGGCACGCCTGTCGGCGGCAACGGCAACTAAGAACGACTTTAAGCCGGAGCGTGGTCATACCCTCGTTCCGGTACTTTTTAGAAGTGCAGACGGAGATCCGCGAACCGTTCCACTCTTAGCAACCGCTGGTCTCCCGGATTACGAAGATCCTGGTGCTCCAGCACCCAGGTGTGCGGATGCGGCACCAGCACCGCATGCAATCCGGCTTCGAGCGCGGGATTGATGTCGGATTTCGGCGAATTGCCGATCATCCACGTGGAATCGCGCGTCAGCCCGCGCGCAGCCACCAGCCCCAAGTAGGCAGCGGCATCCTTTTCCTTCACCACCGCTTGATGCGCGAAATAGCGGCCTAGCCCCGAACGGTCCACCTTCATCAACTGCTCGTCCGGACTGCCCTTCGTGAACAGCGTCAGTTCGTGGCGTTCACTCAGGTAGCCCAGCGTCTCCTCTACGCCCTCGATCAGTTCTATCGGCTCCTCCAGAATTTGTTCCGCCAGCGAGACCACATGACGCAAATCGTCAGCGCGGATCTCTCGCTCGGACAGATGCCGGTAGGCTTGCTGCAAATTGCGGCCGAAGTTCTTTGAGCCGTAGCCGTGAATTTTGGCGTTCACCAGCTCTATCTCGTTCAGCACGTCGCGCACCTGTGCGGGCCTGAGCGCCGAATGATCCAGGAAATTGCAAAAATTGTCGAACGCACGCTCGAAATAGATATTGTTCTCCCACAGCGTATCGTCGGCGTCGATCAAAAGCGAAAGGCGCACGCCTACTGAATCCCCGGAGCCTTGCCGCCGTGGCCGTTGCGCGGCGCCACCTGCTTCACGCGCTCGATGCGCCGCTGGCGGATCAGGAACGCCGGGAGGAATTCGGCCAACTGACGCAACCGCTCCGCCTCGCTGCGCGCCGTAAGCAGCGCTTGCCTGAGTCCCAGATCCTGAATCGGACGCGCCAGCCGGAAACTGAGTTGCGGGTCATCGGTCTGCGCCGCAGGCAGCGGCGGATCCGCGGTCAGCGCGCGCAATTCGTTATATCCCGCAATGGCGCGGGCACGAAATTCATCCTCCGGCAGTGTCTCATCTTCGTCATCGAAATAATCCACTTCGCCCCTGAGGAACGCCCGCTCTTCGTTCACCCGCTCGATCTCGAATCGCCGTCTGCCCACCGCCAGGATGTCCAGGCGTCCATCCGGATACTCGCGCAGCACCTGCTCGACGGTCGCCGTGCAGCCGGTGTTCACGATGCCCCGCTCGTTTGCCAGCACCACCCCGAATTGGATCTTGTCGCGCAGCACCTCCGCGATCATTTCCTTGTAGCGGTCCTCAAAGATGTGCAGGGGCAGTTCGGCGTCGGGCAATAACACCACTTGAAGCGGAAACAACGGAAGCCATCCCTGCATGCTACTATTATCACTTTCGCGCACCCATGATTCTCAAGCTCAAGCAAACTCCGGGGATCTATCTGGTTGGATTCATGGGGTGTGGTAAATCGACGGTGGGAAGCGCGCTGGCCGACGAGCTGGGCTGGAGTTTTTTCGACCTGGACCAGGAAATCGAGAAGGCCGCCGGAGCGTCCGTCGCCGAGATCTTCGAGCAGCGCGGCGAAGGCGAGTTTCGCGCCCTCGAAACCGAAGCGCTGAGGAAGCGGGTTTATAACGTGCGCACCGGGCGGCCCCAGGTAATCGCCTTAGGCGGTGGGGCGTTCACCACAGAGGAAAACATCGCATTGGCGTCCAATCACGGCGTGACGATCTGGCTGGACGCGCCGCTCGAAGTTATCCAACTGCGCATCGCCGCCGAGACCCACCGTCCGCTGGCCCGCGATCCGCAGCGTTTCCAGCAGTTGTTGGAGGTCCGCCGCGAGTCCTACGCGCGCGCGGACTATCGCATCGAGATCTTCGACCAGGAGCCCGCCGCCGTCGTGGCCGGTATTCTGGCGCTTCCGCTCTTCCGCCCTTGAGCCCAAACCTTAAAACAACAAATGAGTAGAAAACACGCTTTGGATATTTTTCACGCCGCGCTCAAAGCGGCCGACCCCGTTCAAGCCGTTCTGGCGCATGTGAAATGTGACGGCCCAGTTGGCCGCAAAGTGTTGCGCGTCGACCGGCGCCGCTACCGCCTGGCCGATTTCGATCGCATACACGTGATCGGATCCGGTAAGGCCAGCGCCAAGATGGCCCAGGCGCTCGAACGCCTGCTCGGCAAACGTGTCACCGGCGGCTGGATCAACGTGCCCGACGGGACGAAAGCCAAACTAAAGCGGATTCATCTGCATGCATCCGGCCACCCGGTGCCGGACGAGCGGGGGGTCGAAGGCGCCCGGCGGATAGCGGAAATCGCCCGTGAGAGCGGGCCGCGCGATCTGCTGCTGTGCGTGATCTCGGGCGGCGCATCCGCGCTCATGCCGCTTCCGGTGGCGGGGATGACGCTCGAAGGGAAGAAGGCGATCACGCGGCAGTTGCTGGCTTCCGGCGCCACCATTCACGAAATGAACACCGTGCGCAAGCACTTGTCGGCTATCAAGGGCGGACATCTGGCGGCGCTCGGCGCGCCAGCCACCGTCGTCGCGCTGATTCTGTCGGATGTAATCGGCGACGACCTCAGCGTGATTGGTTCCGGGCCTACCGTGCTCGATTCCACCACGGTCGATGACGCCGCCGCCGTGCTCAAGCGCTTCGGCATTCCTGTCCCGCAACTGACCGAGACGCCAAAGACTCAGGTAAATGCGCAGAACGTGATCGTAGGCAGCAACCGGCAGTCGATCGACGCGTCCGCGAAGAAAGCCAAGGCGCTCGGCTACCGGACGATCGTTCTCTCCACAACTATTGATGGCGAAACCCGCGAGATTGCCCGCATGCACGCGGCCCTTGCGCGCGAGTTGATGGCCCGGGGCGGGACCCGTGCCTGCTTTCTATCCGGCGGCGAAACCACTGTCACCATTCGCGGCAAGGGACTCGGCGGACGTAATCAGGAATTCGTGCTGGCTGCCGCCATCGCGCTGGAGTCCACTCCGCAGGTCACCATCTTCAGCGGCGGCACCGATGGCATCGATGGACCTACTGACGCCGCCGGAGCCATCGCGGACGCTTCCACTTTGCGCCGCGCCGGCGTGCTGCGCCTCGACCCCGCGCAGTTCCTCGCCGACAACGACTCGTATCATTTCTTTGAGAAAGCCGGTGGCTTGGTCAAGACCGGTCCCACCGGCACCAACGTGGCGGACGTGCGAATCCTACTGGTCTAGTTTTTCGAGCGGAGCATTCGCGCCGGCGTTGACGGCCTTCTGTATCGTGATGTCGCCGCGCTGCGTGTCGAGTTCGATCGCGGGACCGGCGCCCACGGCGCCCCGCAGAGTTCCCCTGCGGCCGCTGGCTTCGATTTTGAATCCGCCGTCGAAGGGGTTGGAGATCGAGCCATTATTGGTGGACGCATTCAGCGAGAATTGCGCCGCCGCCGGCAAGGACAGACGTATGTCGCCCGAGCGCAAGTGCGCCTGGATGCTTCCCAGCGGCAAGCCCGGACGAAGGTTAAGATCGCCGCGCTCGATGCTGATTTCGAGCGGGCCGCTGAAGTCGCTGATCTCGACGTCGCGCGACCGCGCAGTGAAGTGCGTCGGCCCGGTGAGCTTCGAGCCGCTAAAATCCCCGAGTGACATGCTGGCCTCGCCCGGGACCCCTTCAATGCTAAGGCTGGTCCGCGGCCCGCTAAAATGCAGCGGCTTGGCAAGCCTTCGCAGCTCAATGGTTCCGTTATAGGTCCCGTCGACATGGACCGGCCCGGCCATGTCTTCGAGTTCGATATCGGAGCCGCGCCCCTTGATCTCCACCTCTCCCTTGACGCCGGACATATGAACCACATCGCTCCGCCGCAGCTCCAGCCGCGCCGCGCCGCCAATATTCTTGAGACGCACGCCGGCTTTGTCCGAAGTGATGGCGACGGAGCCGGCAATGTCATTAATATCCAAGTCGCCGCTGCGGCCGTGGACCTCGATGCTCGATCCCTTGGGCACGCTGATTTCGAGCGTCGCGGAGATGCGCTCGAACTTCTGCGCCTGATCCTCCCGAATGCGCACGACGATATTGTTCGGGTCTCCGCTGATGTCGAGCGGTGCAGCGTCATTGCTTCTGTCGGCGCGCGCCTGGTCCGTACTGCGGACCGTCTTGTGTCCGCTTACCCGCACTTCGTCCGTCCCCGCGGCCGCATCCACGCCGTTAATTTTGGCGTCGCCGCGAAAATCCTCCAGCACAATGTGCGGGCTCCGGGAACAGGCCTTCGCGGCGCTCACCGGATACTCGTAGCGTTCGCCGCCCAGGAAGTCTAGTCCATTCAACTGGACCATGTGATCGGGCCACCAGTTGGAAAATCCGCGCACCGCGTGCAGGCTCGCGCCAAACAGGCACAGGAATACAATCAGTACCCATTCGCCGCCCGAAATGCCCCGCGCCGGCAGCGGCTTCGCGGTCGCGGCCCAGCTTAAGATTTCGACGATGCGCAGCAATCCCCAGCCGATCAGCACCAGCGGCCAGTATTTCGAAACCCAATCCAGCAGCGGCATCTCCGGATAAATGTTCCGCGCCAGGAACAGGCCGCCTATGCCGATCAGCAGCAGCGGCGCGACAAATGAAGTTCTGCGCATGGGTCTCTAGGCGTTCTTGCTCGCCATGTGTTCCCCCAGCCACATGACTCCAAGTACAATCAGCAAAACCGGCCAGGTTCTGTGGAAGCTGGCGCCTCCGGAGTGATCGATCATGAACAGCGTGCCCAGGGTCACCAGCATCACCGGGCCTCGAATCGATCGCAGCAAAGTGGGGTTATTGCCCGGGCTCGAAGGGTTATTGCTTGGGTTCATATTTAGACTCCGCGATTCGCTCAAACAGCAGGTACAGCCCCAGCACAATCAATAACGCGGGCCAGTAGCGCAGTAATCTGCCGATCTTCAAAAGATCCAGGTTGTCCAGCAGGAACAAAATCCCGAACGTGATCAGCAGCACCGGCGCCATGGGAAATCGCGATCGTGGACCGCGGGCCCGGACCAAGCCCGAAAATTCGTCAACCATCTCTCCGTCGCGGCGCTTCTTGGCGGTGTGATACGCCTCAAACGCCATGTAGAAAACGAAGGTGGGAATCATCAGGCCGAAGAGCGGCACAAACCCCTCCGCCGCGCCGCTGCTCAGAATGCTGATGATGGAACCGAAGATCACGACGTGCAGCAAGCCCTTGGCATATTGGCCGTTGTAGACCGCTCCCACGCCGGGAATGAATCCCAGAATGAATGCCAGCAGCGGTGAAACATTTTGATCGGCTCGTGGCAGAGGCGGCGGCTGGCTGGGCGCATAGGGAGAGGCCGCCGGAAAGGGAGGCGCCGTATAAATCGGCGGAGGCCCCTGCTGCAGAAGCGGGGGAGAGACCTCATCCGGCGCCGAAACCCCAGCTGGAGCCTGCGCCAGCGCAGCATGCTCGGCGCAATAGAGCGTGCCTCCCGAGGCGGTGGCGTCCCTTTCCTCCAGCGCCTTGCCGCACATCCGGCAGTACCCGACAATCCTTGCTTCCGAGCTCACTTATTCTGCGCTCCGCCCTGCGTTTCGCTGGCCGCCCTGCGTTCCTGCGCCCACTCTTCCAACTGAGTTTGCACGTCATAAACGACTTGCAGGTTTTCGTACCTTTTCACGGTCCGATCCCACGACCGCTCCACGCCGCTCTCGGCCGCGCCCCAGAATCGCCCCACCATCGCCAGCGAAATCACCGCCATTGCCAGGCCCATTGCGAACCTTGGCCGCAAAATGAATCTCCCGCGCTGGCCCAGCAGCCGCTCGATCCAGGAAAGCTTGCCGACGCTGCGGTTGGCCCCGCTGTTGACTTCAGCCAAAATCCGATTCACCAGGGCCGGGGGCAAGTCCACGCTGGCTGCCCGTCCGATGAACTCTACCGCGCCCGCGGCATCCAGCGCCAGTTCCGCGCAGGACGCGCAAGCATTGCGATGCTCCTCGACAACGGACCTCTCTCCCACCGCCAAGGTCCCATCCAGGTAATCCGCCAGCAGCATTTCGAATTCGGTGCAAGTAATCCTGTTCATACTGTCGCCCGTCTGTCGCCGCCTGTTTGTCTACGCAGGATCCGGGCCAGGTCGGCCCGCCCGCGATTCAATCTCGATTTCACGGTCCCTTCAGGAATCTGCAGCACTTCCGCGATCTCGCGATACTCCAGTTCTTCAAGATCCCGCAGGATTACCGTCTCCCGCAACTCCGGTGACAGCCTCTGCAGCGCGGACTGCAACATCTCGCTGGCTTCGCGCCCGGCCAGCATGCCGTCGGCACGCGCGGCAACGGCCGTGGTGTTCTCGATCACCGGCAGCCGCTCTTCAATCGACTCCGTGGCCCGGTCGAGTTTGGCCTTGCGGTAGTCGTCAATCAGCAAATTCCGCGCCACCCGCCCCAGCCAGACCGTGAAAGAACCCTCTCCGGCCCGGAAATTTTTGAGCGACCGGAATACCCGCAGAAACACTTCCTGCGTCAGGTCCTGCGCTTTATGATCTGCTCCCGTGAAGCGGTAGCAAATAGCATATACGCGCCGCGTGTGAATGCGGACCAAGTCTTCCCAGGCGGCTTCCTCGCCCGCCAGGCACCGCTCAACGATCAGGTTATCGGCGTCCAAGGAGATCTTCCGTCCATCACGGATGCTGGATGGGGCCGGGCTTAGCCCCATCATCTGTCGAACTGCCGTCAGCGCTTCCATCGTTGTCGCCTATTCAGTAGAACGTAGGTTGCGCTTCAGAAGTTCGATCTACATTCTACTTCCCTTTGGCACCCTTCCTGGCGTAATCTGGGACGCTGGCCGCAATATATCCGCCGCCAAAGCCTATGACTTGCCCCTTCTGCGGCCACCGCCAGGACCGCGTTATCGATTCGCGCGAGAGCAAAGAAGGCGACGTGATCCGCCGCCGCCGGGAGTGCCTGAAGTGCGAGCGCCGCTTTACTACCTACGAACGTAGTGACGAAGTGCCCTACATGGTCGTCAAACGTGATGGAAGGAGGGAGAAATTCGACCGCCAGAAGGTGCTCGAAGGCCTGATCAAAGCCTGCGAAAAGCGCCCGGTAGCGATGGCTAAGCTGGCCGAGGTGGTGGACGAAGTGGATTCAATGCTGGCAGATAGCGCGGATCGTGAGATCTCGACCACGGCCATCGGCGAGTTGCTGATGGAACGCCTGCGGACGCTGGATAAGATCGCTTATGTCCGGTTCGCCTCGGTCTACCGGGACTTTCAGGATGTGGAGGCATTCGTTACGGAATTGAAGGATCTGTTGCAGCGCAGGGGGTAGCCAACTGTCGGATTATATCGACGATCCAGTCCTGGTGTATTTGCGCGAAATGGGTGCCGTTCCACGGCTGACCCGCGAGGCGGAATTGAAGTTGGCGCGCCGTATAGATAACGGCAAATTGCGAATGCAGAAGGCCATCAGCCGCTCGGCGCTGGTTCAGCGTCGCGTGGTGGAGATCTGCAGGCAGATTGGTCAGGAAATTGAAGATTTGGACGCGTTCGTCGACTTGGGCGACCTGGAAATCGACAGTCCGGCTTATGCCAAGAGACGTGACGAAATCAAACAAAGACTGGTCAATATTATCTTTTTGCACAATAAGTTAGGACAACTCTCTGAGAAACTGGATGCGGTCTCG
>DATJEI010000339.1:0-18038 GCA_035496735.1 Bryobacteraceae bacterium
GTAATCGACCAGACAAACGTACTTGACGGGGATGCCCAGTGAGTCGCCGAAGGCTACCAGTTTCCGTAGGGCGTCACCTTGAACGGAGTCGCCGAAAACGATTACCAGATCGCCCTCCGCTTTCAATTTGTCGCGCAGAGATTCGACGCCAGCGAGTTCCCCGCTCTTCTGGACGCGAATGCTCGCCACAGCCTGATTGTCTTCGCGTACCGGACCCAATGTCACAGCATAGATATGCGCATTGTGATGCCGGAAGTTGGCGCGCGCCTGGAACGAGAGGAACGGGTGCTGCTGCGCAAGATCTGCGCCCACTACCAAAACAGCTTTCGCCGAGTAGACATCATGAGTCGTCGCCAGCGGATCGGTTTTTCCGGAAAGTGCATCGAAGAAGGTCGCCAGATCGCCGGTACGGTGATGATCGATGTTATTCGTCCCAAGGCCTTGCCGCGCGAACTTCGCCAGGAAGAAATTCTCTTCGTTGGTGGTGTGATTCGAACCGATCACACCAAACTTGCCGCCGCGCGCTTTGGCTTCGCTGAACTTGGTCGAGACTACCTCCAGCGCCTGCGACCACGAAATCGGCTCGTAGCCTTTTTCGGTCTTCATCATCGGCGACTGCAGACGCTCGGGATGCTTGGTGAAGTCAAAGGCATAGCGGCCTTTCACGCACAGGAACTCGTTATTGATGCCGCTGCGGTCGCGGTTGTTGCCGCGGATGATCTCATCGTTTCGGACTCCCAGAGTTGTCTTGCAACCATCGGCGCAGTGGGTGCAAATGGTGCCCACGTGCTCCATTTCCCACGGCCGCGTCTGGTAGCGATAGGCGCCGCTGGTAAGCGCGCCGACCGGACAAATATCGATGCAGAGGCCGCACTCGTCGCATTCGAGATGATCCCCATGATTGGGAACAATCTCGGAAATCGCGCCGCGATTGCCTACGCCCAGCGCTCCCACGCCCATGCCTTCATTGCACGCGCGCACGCAGCGGTAGCACAGGATGCAGCGCGGCGCGTCGAAGTACACCACCGGCGACCACTGTTTTTCGTCGGTGTGAATTTTACGTTCCAAAAAGCGGCTCTCGCCGGCGCCATAGCGGAACGTCATGTCCTGCAGTTCGCATTCGCCGCCCTTATCGCACACCGGGCAATCCAGCGGATGATTGGTCAGCAAAAACTCGACCATCCCCTTGCGCGACTTCTTGACGATATCGGAATCGGTACGCACCACCATGCCCTCGGCGACAGGCGTAGTGCAGCCCACTTGCAGCTTGGGGGTCTTCTCGATTTCGACCAAACACATGCGGCAGGCGGCCTGCAAAGTGTAGTCTTCGTGATAACAGAAGGCGGGCACTTCGATGCCGTTCTGACGCGCGACTTCGATCAGCAGTTTGCCCTTCTCGGCCTGGATCTCGCGCCCGTCGATGGTCAGCTTTACAATGTCAGCCACGGTTATACCATCACCTCTTGCCGCGCCAGATAGACTTCGAAATCTTCGGTGAACTTCTCAACGATGGAGATTGTCGGCAGCGCCGCGGCATCGCCCAGCGCGCAGAACGTGCGTCCCAGCATGTTCTTCGACAGCTCGCCCAGCATGGAAATGTCTTCGCGGCGGCCTTGGCCTTCATAGAATCGCTGGAGGATTTTCTTGAGCCAGGTTGTGCCCTCACGGCATGGAATGCACCAGCCGCAGCTCTCATGCGCGTAGAATTTCATAATGCGCAGGGCGAAGCGGACCATGTCGGTGGTCTCATCCAGCACCACCATCCCGCCCGAGCCCAGCATGCTGCCGACTTTCGCGAGCGTGTCGTAGTCCATCGGAATGTCGCACTCGTCCGCGCGCAGAATGGGACACGACGAACCGCCCGGGACCACTGCTTTGAGTTTCTTTCCGCCAGGAATTCCGCCTGCGACTTCGTAAATCGCCTTCATCATCGGGAAGCCCAACGGCAGCTCATAAACGCCCGGCTTATTCACGTGCCCGGAGATGCACACTAGCCGCGTGCCGCCATTCTTAGGCGTGCCCAGAGCCGCGAATGCCGCGCCGCCGTCGCGAATAATCGCCGGGATGGCGCTGAAAGTCTCGACGTTATTCAGAAGGGTCGGAAGCGCCCACGCGCCGGCCACGGCCGGAAATGGAGGCTTCATCCGCGGTATGCCGCGCTTACCTTCAATCGAATCCAGCAGCGCAGTCTCTTCGCCGCACTCATACGCGCCCGCGCCGCTGTGGGTGCACAGATCAAATTGGAATCCAGTGCCGGCGACGTTGTTACCCAGGTAGCCCTTGGCGTACGCTTCGTCGATCGCGCGATCCATCTCGTCGATCAAGTACCGGTATTCGCCGCGTATATAGATGTAGCCCTTGTGCGCATCGACAGCCAGACCCGCGATCAGGATGCCTTCGATCAACTGGTGAGGATCGTACTCCATCAGCAAGCGATCCTTGCAAGTGCCCGGCTCGCTCTCGTCGGCATTGACGACGATCACGCGCGGCTTGGGTGAATTGCGCGGAACGAAACTCCACTTAAGTCCGGTAGGGAATCCAGCGCCGCCGCGCCCGCGCAGTCCCGAGGTCTTTACTTCTTCGACGATTGCCTCGGGCGTCATTTCCCTCGCTTTGCGAAACGCTTTATAGCCGTCGTTGGCCAGATAAACGTCGAGCGTCTCCGAGCCTTCGATCGCAAAGTTCTTGCTAACCACACGAGTCTCCAGCGGGCTCGGCTGATTGTAGAGTTGCTTCGCCATTACTGCGCCTTCCTCAATCCCGCTTTTCTCAGATCATCGATCAACTGATCCAGCTTCTCGGGCGTCACGAAATGATGGAAGTCGTAGTTGATCTCCACCGCCGGCGCCCAGGAGCACGCTCCCATGCACTCAACTTCTTCCAGCGAAAACTGGCCATCCGCAGTGGTTTGCTTGTGTCCCACGCCCAGCTTTTTCTTGGCGTGTTCATACAGCTCTTCGCCGCCCACCAGCAGGCAGCTAATATTGGTGCAAACCTGCACGTGAAATTTGCCCTGCGGCTTGCGGTGCAGCATGGAGTAGTAGCCCACTACTTCATCCACTTGCAGCGGCGTCACTTTGCAGCGCCGGGCCACCTCTTCAATCAGTTCCTTGGTCACCGCGCCCACTTCGTCCTGAGCGTACATCAGCATGGGAATCACCGCCGAACGCGTACGCCCTTCTGGGTAGCGGGTGAGCATCTTCGCGAATCGTTCTTCGAGCTGCGGCGAGAAAGTCATCAGCGGTCGGTATCTCCCAGCACGAAATCCATGCTGCCCAGCGAGGCGATGGAATCGGCGATCAGCGTCCCTTCCAGCAGGGCGGGCAGTGCCATAAGATTCGCGAAGCTCGGCGTACGCATGTGCACGCGGTAGGGTTTAGCCGTGCCGTCGCTCACGATGTAGTAGGCGATTTCTCCGCGCGGCGATTCGACGGCCTGATATGCTTCGCCCGCCGGTACGCGGAAGC
This sequence comes from Bryobacteraceae bacterium, assembly GCA_035496735.1. Taxonomy (GTDB): domain Bacteria; phylum Acidobacteriota; class Terriglobia; order Bryobacterales; family Bryobacteraceae; genus Palsa-187. Next base: position 3,468 of record DATJEI010000339.1, read on the forward strand.
CTTCGGTCACAATCTTAAAATGATAGATGAGCGCTTCCATCTGCGTCTTCATCTTTTCGCGATCCGGCAGAACCACATGCGGCGCGTCCGCCTGGAACCGGCCTTCCGGCATCCCTTCCATTGCCTGGACAATGATGCGGGCGCTCTGCCGCATCTCCTCCATGCGCACCCGGTATCGCGCATAGACGTCGTTCTCAGTGCGCGTCGCGACTTGGAAATCGAACTTCTCGTAGCTCGAATAGGGCTCGGTCTTGCGAACATCCAGCGGGATGCCGGCGGCGCGCAGCATGGGTCCGGTCACGCCTAAGTCCAGCATGTCCTCGATCGAGATAAAGCCAACACCCTGCGTGCGGATCTTCCAGATCGGATTCGAGTCCAATAGATTTTCGTACTCGTCTACTTTGCTGGGAAACTGGCGGATGAACTTGCCCATCGCCTTCTCCCAGCCGCGCGGGGGCTCCAGCGCTACGCCGCCGGGACGAATATAGCTGGTCATCATGCGCTGTCCGGAGAACATCTCCTTCAAGCGCAGCACGTCTTCGCGCTCGCGGAAGCAATAGAAGAACATGCTCATGGCGCCGATGTCGAGAGCGTGCGTCCCCAGCCAGACTAAATGACTGTTGAGCCGGTCCAGCTCCACCAACATCACGCGCAGCCATTGCGCTTTGGGCGGAATCTCTAGTTGCAGCAGCTTTTCCACCGTCAGCGCGTACACCAGATTGTTGGCCAGGTTCGACAGATAATCGACGCGATCGGTAAGCGTAACCACCTGCGCCCAATTGATCGCTTCGCACTGCTTCTCGATGCCGGTGTGCAGAAAGCCGATGTCCGGCTCCGCTTTCTTAATAGTCTCGCCTTCGAGCTCGATCACAATTCGCAGGACGCCGTGCGTCGACGGGTGCTGCGGCCCCATGTTCAGCGTCATCCGCCGCGGAGCCGCGGGGCCTGCGGGCGTTTCCTGGGTGGCCGCTATCGTTGCTACGTGATCTTCGAAGGACTGTTTCATATCAACGCTACTCTTTCGCGTACCCGTACTTGTAGCCGTGGACCGGATAATCCTTGCGCAGCGGATGGCCTTCCCAATCGAGCGGCATCAGGATGCGCACCAGATTGGGATGATTGCGGAAACCGATGCCGAACAGGTCGAAGACTTCGCGTTCATACCAGTCGGCCGAACGCCACACGCTGTAGACCGAATCGATCTCGGGGTTCGCCCCGCTCACACGGCATTTTACGCGCACGCGGCGGATTGGCTCAATCGAGTGCAGATGGTAGACGACTTCAAATCGCGGCTCAGCCGGATGCCAGTCGACGGCCGTGATCGAAGTCAGCCGCAGGAATTTTTCGTTTTCCTTGAGGTGGCGGCACAAGTCCACAATCTGCGATGGATCGGCGAGCAGCGTGGTTTCCCCCAGCGCTAGCTTGGTTTCGAGAATCGCGGGATGTTGGAAATCGCTCATGGCTTCGTTCCTTCCTTCACCACCGGCCGTTTGGTCTCGGGGCCCCACTCCAGCACGCCTTTCTTGTACACGTAGAAAAATCCCACCAGCACCAGCACCACGAAAACAAACATTTCGGCCAAACCGAAGAGCTTCAATTCGCGGAATACCACTACCCAGGGGAACAGGAACACAGCTTCAATGTCGAACAGGATGAAAATCATCCCCACCAGATAGAACTTTACGCTGAAGCGTTCCCGCGCCGAGCCTACCGGAGCCATGCCGGATTCATAGGGCGTGTCCTTGAGCGGACTCTTGCCGCGCTTGCCCAGCAGGGTGGACGCGCCGATCAGCCCGGCCGCAACCGCAATGGCAATGACGATCTGCACCACTACGGGGAAGTAAAGTTCGGGATAGGTGGTCGGCATGTTTTCGATGGCGCGCAGCGGAAGCGTGGGCTTCCAGCGGATTGCTTCAGGTTTGAGTTCTAAACATTCCAATATAATGAGGAGCGAAAGGGAGTGTCAAACTCGGCGGATGGAAATCTCGGAAACAAAGACTATTGAAGTTGTTTTGAACGGCGAGCGGCGGAGCGTTCCTCCCGGCCTGACGGTCGACCGCCTGCTCGCGTTCCTGGAGATGGACCCTTCCCGCGTCGCCGTCGAACTCGACCGCGCCATCGTCCGCAAATCCGAATGGCCCGCAACGGAGGTTCGCCACGGAGCGGAACTCGAGGTGGTGTGGTTCGTCGGCGGCGGCTAGTTCTAGCGACATTTCAGCCAATGGACCATCCTGGTGGCAGCTTAGAACACTCGCTTGCGGAATTTCCGAATCGACAATTCGCCAGTAAATTTGCAACGCGAAATTGACCCTATTGACACACCCCTGAAGTTGAGTACAATCGAAAAGTCGCCCCCAATGCTTAAACCCCGCAAAAGCCGCCCCGAACCTGCGAACCCGAACCGCACCTACTCTTCAGTTGAAGTCTCAACCCTCGCGAGCGTGAGCCTGCGGCAACTGCAATGGTGGGATGAGCGCAAGGTGGTATCGCCGCGACACGAGGGCCACCGCCGCGTTTATTTTCCGGCGGAGGTCATCGAGATCACCGTCATCGCCGAACTTCGCCGCAAGGGATTTTCGCTGCAAAAAATCCGTCGCGTGCTGCGCTTCCTGCAAAAGGAAATGGGCAAGCGGCTGGCCGATCTCACCCAGGCCGGGTCGGACCTGCACCTGGTCACCGACGGCAAAGCCATCTACCTCGAAGACCGCCACGAGCGCATTATCGATCTGCTCAAGAACGCGCACCAACCCATGTTCCTGGTGTGCGTCAGCGATCAGGCCCGGCGGCTGGAGGAAGTGACCCGCAAGCCCGTGCGCGTCGACAACGGACTGCCCGCCCGCCGCTTCCGCGCCGGATAGCGCCAGCCTTTCGCGCTTTATGGGTGGCGAGCTGATCGGAACATAGTTGTTTATAGGACGCCGCAGCTAGGGTTCGCGCTAATTACTAGGTGTGCCTCCAAAGAACCGAGGGCGGCTCTGCCCTGCATCCCCTTGAAAAGAGTGAGGGAGTAGGGTGCGCCTGTGGGTGGGACGTTCACCGGTACTAGAGACACTGGTACTTAAACACAAGGAAAGGTATTGAATTGTGGTGGGCGGAGGCATATACTTAGCGTGTCGTCTAAGGGAAAGGACTAGGGTATCTCAACATGGAACACTTAGCCCAACCGGAGATGCACCGGAGGATTCGTGTCAAGTAAGATTCTTACGGCCTTATTTTTAGTCGGGGGAGCGAGTGCGCTCTACGGTGGCCCTATCTATAGTTGCGGCGCTGGCTCGGCCTGTAACGGGAATCTATACGCCGCGTGGGTAGTCAGCCAGACGGCGACTTCTTACGTGCTGGATGTGGGTATCCAGGTGACCAATAATTATCTGGTGGCCAACGGTGGACCTGGAAGTCGCAGCGACTTCATTAACGGCTTGGCCATCATCCCTGACAACAACCGTACGTACACGGGTGCGAGCCTCACTGGCCATCCCGCCGGAATATGGAGCTTGCAGAGTGGCGGATTGAACTCTGGAGGCTGTAGCGGCACGGGAACGCCATACGTTTGTGCCGGGGCGACCGGAAATGGCTCGAATCTTTTCACATATTCTAACGGTACTTATATTCCGAAAACGATCATCTGGCAGTTCACTTTCCAGGGGACACCCCCGTCTTTGGGAGATACAGCCCATATCAAGTATCACTTCATCAACAACCTTGGCACGAGTGTGGGCAGTTTGGGGTCTTTCGACATCGCGATTCAGTGCATAGGCGGCAGCGGCTGCCCTGCGGATGCCCCAACGGTTCCCGAACCCGTGACTTCCGCACTGGTAGGTAGCGGGTTGATTGGACTGTACTTCCTTCGCCGTCGCCTTCCCAGCTCACGTTAAATTCTTGAGCATCTTCTGCAGGCGACAGGGCATCGCCTGAGGCTTGGCCAACGGGCCGAGTCAGAATACTCCGCTTACGCCCAGCCCGCCACGAATTTTCCTCCTGAAACTGCCCCGTGATGTTTGCTGGCGTAATGCTTATCTGTTCCTAGTACCTGTCCCCCACATAGTACTAATCGTGATTTTTCCGTGTGGTTGTCGTTGATCTTTCGATTGACTTGCGTTCCTCAGCTGTCCATACTAGATACATCTAAGGGGAAGACCCTAGCGTGGCTTTAAGATTCCACCTTAGATGACGAGAGACGCGAAATGTTAGGCCTCGAGCGCTACCTTGTGAATTATGGAGGATAAAAGAATAGAATGATTCGGACAACATTATTATGTATATTAACGTTCTCACTGGCGGCGAGCGCTAGTACGATCAGCTTTTCAACCGCGGCCGGCGCGCTGAACGGCACCGGTCAAGCTGTGAGTGCGTCGGGAACGATTACTACCAACGCCAACGGTACTATTACGGTGACACTAGCTGACACACTGGCCAATCCGACTGATGCGGGCCAGTTGTTGAGCGATCTGCTGTTTAACATTGGTACAACGCCCACGATTGCGCTAAGCACCACCGTTACACCAACGGGCGGCAGTCTTATCAGCATTGACGGAAACGGTGTAGCGACGAGTAGTGCGGCTGCCGTCGCGAGTTGGGGCTTATCAAGCAGCGGCAACACCATACATTTGGACTCCCTCGTCGGCGGTCCATCGCAGACGCTCATCGGTCCTGGCGGCAACGGAGGGGTTTATACCAACGCCAACGGTTCTATCGCAGGCAATGGGCCACACAACCCGTTTATGACCGGCACAGCGACATTCAACTTCGCTGTAGGAGGGGTGACCAGCAGCACGACCATAAGTTCACCCATTTTCAGCTTTGGGACGGCCGCTGGAGATAACGTTACAGGTTGCATCGCTGGCGGGCCTTCTTGCACCAGCACCGTGGTTCCAGAGCCAATGACTTCGGGCTTGGTTGGACTGGGACTGATTTCGGTATTCTTTCTGCGCCGTCGAGGCCGCGCGTAGAGAGCTGCGGGCCGATTTCTAGTGAGCCTCCCAGGGAGGCAACGACCGGGGTTGCGTGAGCAGCCCCGGTTTTCATATTTGCGGTGCATATCCACGTTACAAACCATAAAAGGCAAGCAGCCTGCCCCGAGGCCCCAGATGAATCGGTGGATGGACAGGTGCTGTGGAAGATCGCCACCGCAAGATCTCGATTCATTCTTTGACCCTGATACCCCCGCTCCTGAGAAACCTGCTTGATGAATGACCCTCGATGCCCGCGAAGGCCGGGCGCGTTGATTTAGGCGACCAGATCCAAGGTCGGGCGCGAGATGATACAAACCAGCGGCCAGCCGCAAGCCAGTTTCGCGACAGCATTCCACGGAATTGGCCCGACTACGGCGTCTGCGCACTGCCAGAGATGCTGTGGGCGCGCTGGCGTATGAGGGCAGCGCATGTGCGGGTACATCATCACTACTGAGAAAGGGTTGCCGGGAAATGTTGCGTTCTGAATCGGGGCATCAAATCGCGGGCGGGAGAGAATGACGGCGGGTTAGAATGGGAGCGGGAAAGAAGGCATGATAAGGGGTGGAGCTGGTCGAGCCTGCCCCCGCCCCCGTAAAGAATCGCCTGGGATCCTTAGAGCGAACTCGGCCGACGGCCTCGGAGGAAGTAAATCCCGACAAGTCCGGCGCCCGTAAGCCCCATGGTCAAGGGTTCCGGCACCTGCGGAGGTGGAACCACCGTCGAGACCAGGAAGAAGCTGTCCGTTCCATCACTGGCATTGTCATAGGCCAGTTTGAACCGGATAATGTCGGAAGCTGAAAGACCGGCAATACTAACACTCTGGAAGAGCGCATCAGTAAAACCGGTTCCATTTGCAAAAAGCGACAGTTGGGTGGGCACGGGTAGGTGTGCCAGTTCCGTATTTGTGGTATTGTCCCAAACCTCGAACATCAGCATGTTGAGGTTGCTGCCCGGCGGATTCCCTGCCTGGTTAATGTCTACGCCGATCATGAACGCGTTCCCGAAGGTATTATTGGCTAGTCCCCTAATCGCTCCGGCGGTAACATCAAACAGGAGCGGTGAGGCAACAGAGCCGACGGTACTCACACCTCCTCCGACGGCTGTGCTGGTCTGCGTCGGAAAACCTACGGCACCCTTGCAGTCGCTGCCCCCGAAAATACAGGGGTCGTCCTTAGTTTGCTGATAATGAGGGGTACTTGCCGAGTTGTCGACCGATAATATGGTGTCCGCATGGCCAATAGAGGCCATAGCGATCATTATTCCGAAGCACAATAGCTTCGGCGTTTGGATTAATCTAAATTCCATCATTGCGTTACTCCTCCTAAGCTAGCCTAGGCGACATTCCTCTCATCCCTAGGTGTAGTTACTTAGCTGTCCCATCCTGCACTTACTGGGAATGCATAGTCAAGGAGAACACTACTAGTACTTTCTCGCGCCCGCTACTACACTTCCGCAGTTCAACACATGTCAATTTATTTACGAACCGTCACTGCGGGTGATCTGTTCAGTACACTATCAGGTGATCGGTTCAGTACACTATCAAAAGATAGCTAGGCCGTTTCCCAGTACCTAAGGGGAAGCGGAACTTTCGAAGTTCGGCCCCAACCCAGGTCGGAAGATTCCCCGAGTTTGCTCGCCGCTTGTGAGGCCTTCACGGTAGGCGTGTGCGCCAAGCGCCAAGCTGGGTAACTTGACTTGATGTTCCGACAGCACCGATGCCGGCCGCTGAAACATTCCGCCAGCGGCTATTGTGCCCAAAGCCGGTTAGTGGTCAAGTTTCCTGACCACCATCCAAACGCCGCATCGGGGGCGGAAACAACTTGATATACTGAATGCGGAGGACTGGATGCTATCTCGTCGCCGCTCTTACTTTTTGGTTCCGCTTTTTGTGGCACTGTGCGCGTTAGGTGTCAGCCTGCTTACGAGTAATCATGTTTCAGCGGCGTCTCCCAACGACGATGCCGTGGGTCAGAGCATGAAGTCCTTCACCTCGGTCTACGACGCGGTGGAACAGAATTTCGCCGATAAAGTGGATGCGGATAAGGCCATCTATAACGGCGCGATTCCGGGCATGTTGCGCACGCTCGATCCGCACTCCAACTTCTTCGACCCTAAGGCCTACGCGGCGCTGCGCGAAGATCAGCGCGGCCAGTACTACGGCGTGGGCATGCAGGTGGGGCCGCGCGCGGGCAAGACCATGGTGATGTGGCCGTTTGAAAGTTCGCCGGCATATCGCGCCGGTCTGCGCCCGGGCGACGTGATCGTTCAGGTGAACGACAAGAAGACGGACGGACTCAATACCTCGGAGATCGCAGATCTCCTCAAGGGGCCACGCGGCACCAAGGTAGAGGTCAAGGTCAGCCGCGAGGGCAACGCCAAGCCCCTCAGCTTCGACATTATTCGCGATGCGATTGCGCGGCCTAGCGTCCCGGAAGCCATCTGGCTCAAGCCCGGCATCGCGTACATCGACGTGACTCAGTTCGGCGAAAACACCAGCAAGGAATTCGAGGAACAGTTCAAGAAGCTGGGCGAGAACAATATTAAAGGTCTGGTGCTCGATCTGCGCGGTAATCCCGGCGGCCTGCTCAACGAGGGCGTCGAAGTGGCGGGTCATTTCCTGAAGAAGAATGATCTGGTGGTGAGCCATCGCGGCCGCGCCCAGCCCAACAAGAATTACTACGCCCGTTCGGATAACGGCGGCAGGAGCTATCCGGTGGTGGTGGTGGTAAATCGCTCCTCTGCGTCGGCGGCTGAGATTGTTACCGGAGCGCTGCAGGATCACGACCGCGCCTGGGTGTTGGGCGAGCCGACTTTCGGCAAGGGTCTGGTGCAAACCGTTTTCCCGCTGAGCGAGAATACCGGGCTGGCGCTCACGACCGCGCATTACTACACGCCCAGCGGCCGTCTGATTCAGCGCGATTACTCCAATATTTCATTTCTGGATTACTACTACCGCACCCGCAACGAACAGAAGGATATGTCCGACGTGAAAATGACCGACAGCGGCCGCACAGTCTACGGCGGTGGCGGTATCACACCGGATGAGAAGTTCGAGGCCGCCAAACTGAATAAGTTCCAGATTGAAGTGCTGCGGAAGTTTGGCTTCTTCAATTTCTCCGCGGCCTACTTCGGCCCTAGGGCGGATGCTCATCTGCCCAAGGGCTGGGAGCCCGACGAAGCTCTGGTCAATCAGTTTCACCAGTACCTGATGAAGAATGGCTTCCAGTTCAGCGAGGCCGATTTCACGGCCAATCACCAGTGGGTAAAGGACCAGCTTAAGCGCGAGATGTATATTACGGCGTTTAGCTGGGAACAGTCGGTGCGCGTGGGAATCCAGCAGGATCCGGAAATCGCGCAGGCCATCGACGCGATGCCCAAAGCGGTGACACTGATCGAGACCGCCAAGAAGCTTCTGGTGCAGCGCGTTACTCAACAGGAACGCCTGCCGCGCTAAGGCGGTAGTAGGGAGTGAGTGTGGCGGGACTCCAGCCCCGCACCCGCCGCCCCGCTCCCTCCCGGTGGCACAAGCACCTTCACGCGGCGCGCTAAGATAATATTTGCCCCCCCAGATTACGGTCCTCGACGCCGGAGGACAATACTGTCATCTCATCGCCCGCAAGGTTCGGGAACTCGGCGTTTACGCGGAGGTAGCTCCCAGCGAAACGCCCGCAATCGCGCTAACAGGGCGTAAAGGGGTCATCATCTCCGGTGGACCCTCCAGCGTGTACGACCCTGGCAGTCCTACCATCGACCCTGCGCTGCTCACATCCGGTACCCCCGTCTTAGGCATCTGCTACGGCCAGCAGCTCATTGCGCATCTTCTGCGCGGATCGGTCGAGAAAGGCAGCAAGGGCGAGTATGGATTCGCCCGACTCGATCCGATTGGCTCTGGCGACAGCTTTGACACGCTCTTCCGCGGTGTCTCCGGCCGCCAGCAGGTCTGGATGAGCCATCGCGATCTGGTCGTCTCTCCTCCGGAGGGATTCGACGTGCTGGCCACCACATCCACCTGCCCGGTGGCTGCCATGGGATCGCACGCGCACCGGCTTTACGGGGTCCAGTTTCATCCCGAAGTCGCGCATACGCCGTGCGGCAAGACCCTCCTCGCGAACTTCCTGTTCCAGGTCTGCGGATGCGTCCAAGACTGGGACCCGGCCGGCCAGGTGCGCTCGCTCGAAGAACACATCCGCCACACCGCCGCCGGCCGCAACGTGTTCTTCTTTGTCAGCGGCGGCGTCGATTCGACGGTCGCCTATACGTTGTGCCTCCGTGCACTCGGCCCGGAGCGGGTTCACGGCACCTACGTCGATACTGGCATGATGCGCGAAGGCGAAACTGAATTCGTGCGCCGGCACTTCGCGGACCTGGGCGCCCGCGCCTTCTTTGTTGAAGACGCCCGCGAGCTGTTCCTCTCCGCGCTCGCAGGCGTCACCGACCCCGAGCAGAAACGCCACGTGATCGGCGAGAAGTTTGTGGAGGTCCAGCAGCGCATTCTCGAAAGCGAACATTATCTCGACGGACGCTGGATTCTCGGCCAGGGAACCATTTACCCCGACACCATCGAATCCGGCGGCAGCGCCAAGGCCGACCTCATCAAGACCCATCACAACCGAGTTGCCGGCATTCAGAAACTCATCGACGAAGGCCGCATCCTGGAACCCCTTTCGTCCTTCTATAAGGACGAAGTCCGGGCCATCGGCCGCGAACTTTCGATTGCCTCCGAGCTGCTGGAACGCCATCCGTTCCCTGGCCCCGGACTCGCAATCCGCTGCTTATGTTCTGATCACGAAACGGAACTGCAAAAAGTGGACGAAGGCTGGATTCTTCCGGTGCGATCGGTCGGCGTCCAAGGCGACTCGCGAACCTACCGTCCAGTGCTGGCGCTCACATCCGTCCCCGCCTCGGATGAAGCGACCGCCGATGTCATCAACCGCCGCGCAGATGTGAACCGCATCGTCGGCATTGCCCACACTTACGGGCCAATCGAAAGCTTGAAGGTCATGCCGGCCTATCTGACCGCCCAACGCCTGGACCGCCTGCGGCGCGCGGACGCCATCGTGCGCCGGCTCTCGCTTACCGCCGGATTCGATGCTGCCATCTGGCAATTTCCGGTGGTGCTGATTCCAGTGGGCAACGCCGCGCGGCCCGATTCGGTGGTGCTGAGGCCGATTGATTCGGTGGATGGAATGACCGCGAGCGCGGTGAGAATCCCCGCCGATCTGCTGGCAAAGATGGTGCGGGAACTGATGAAAGTAGAAGGTGTGGCCGGGGTGTTCTATGATCTCACCAACAAACCGCCGGCCACCATCGAGTGGGAATAACTATTCTTTCTTCTTGCCCATGCCGCCACGCACGCTCGATGGCGGAACCTGGGACTTGGCGCGCAGATATACCGCCAGCGTGCCGTACATTTCGTTATCGTGAATTACGCCGAAGTTTAGAGCGCCGAACATTGTCCGGTCGCGCCCAAACATCTTCACCATTTTGGTGGCGTCGGCGTCAGTGGCGGATTCATAGATCGGATCGCAATAATCGAAAGCTGTCTTAAGCGCGGCCTGCGCCTCCGCTTTGGAAGTTTTGTTGCCGTCGATCTTGGGAGCCGCCTCGCCTTTCGCTGCCCCGCAAAGATTCGCCTGCACTTCGGCGATGTGAACCACCGCCGCGCCGTACGTACGGCTGCCCGGCCCGGGCATAAAGCCGTAATCGCCCTCCGGCATCGCGTCTGCCGCCTTCATCACGTTGCCCTTGACCCCGGCGTAGGTCTGCCTTAGCTCTGTCGTCAGCGGATTCTGCCCGTATAGAGCAGTCGCGCCCACAAACACCGCGAGCATTATTATCTTGGATTTCATTTCTCGGTCCTCTCCCGTTGTCTCTTTTGGATAGCCAGCATCGGCCTGTCCCATTCTACCGGAACCAAGCGCTAAAATCGGGCATGAGCCACGCCAAGGGCCTGCTCAAGGGAGCGAAATTCAACGGGCGTCATTCGACCGTGATCCCCAGCGCGATACCGGCGGTCGAAGCCGCCAAGGCCTGCCCGCACGTGACCAAGATCGGTCTGGGCATCATCACGCCCACTAAATACGGCGAGGAGCGCCTGAAGTTTACCAAGGCCAGCGGCGCGCTAAAGATGCAGGTGCGGGGAACCAACGCCGTTCAACTGTTCTGGCTCTACACCAATCGCCCGGATGAGGCGATTGAGGAAATCACTCGCCAGTGGGACGAACGGTGAGAGCGATCAAAGCGCGGCATTCGCTCCACCCTACGGGCGTGGAACGTAGTAGAATCGGGGCATGAAACCGCTACTTGGAGCCGTCCTGCTTATGTCGAGCGCCGCTTTCGCCGCATCCAGCGTCCATGAATTCACGATGGACGCGATTAACGGAACCCCCACGCCGCTGGCCAGCTTCAAGGGCAAAGTGATGCTGGTGGTGAACGTCGCCAGCCAGTGTGGCTATACCTATCAGTACGAAGGCTTGCAGGCGCTGTACGGGAAGTACAAAGACCAGGGACTGGTAGTTGTCGGTTTCCCGGCCAATAACTTCGGCGCCCAGGAGCCGGGCTCGAACGCCGAGATCGGCGCATTCTGCAAATCCAAATTCGGCGTGACCTTCCCGATGTTCTCGAAGATCTCAGTAAAGGGTAGCGACAAGGCTCCGCTCTATCAGTTCCTGACGGACAAGAACGCGAATCCCAAGACCGGCGGTGAAATTCCGTGGAACTTCACCAAGTACCTGGTGGATCGCGACGGCAAAGTGCTGGCGCGGTTTGACGCGCCGGTGGAGCCGGAGTCGAAGGAATTGACCTCGGCCATCGAAGCGGCGCTCAAGAGCAAATAGCCGCGGCATCAGCTCGTCGCGCGCACTCTCCGCCTCATCAGGGCTTCCCTGCAAGGCCGCGCGCTAAAATAGACCCGCATGCCCCGATTTCCCGGCGTTGACTATTTGCTGATCGACTCGCAATTCTCCCAGCAGGAGTTGTTGGTGCGGCAAACCGCCCGCCAGTTCGTGGACCAGCGCGTGCTACCGCTGGTCCGCGATTGCTTCCGCGAGGCGCGCTTCCCGTCGGAGCTTATCCCGGAACTGGGGCGTCTGGGATTCCTGGGCGCGAACCTCGAAGGATATGGCTGCGCCGGGATGAACAATGTGGAGTACGGGCTGGTGATGCAGGAGATCGAGCGCGGCGACTCCGGCCTGCGCAGCTTCGTTAGCGTGCAGAGCGCGCTGGTGATGTATCCCATCCTAAGTTTCGGAAGCGATGAACAAAAGCGGCGCTGGCTTCCCAAGCTGCAAACCGGCGAGGCGATCGGTTGCTTCGGGCTCACCGAGCCGGGCTTCGGCTCGAACCCGGCGGGAATGTTAACCGGCGCGCGGCGTGAGGGCGCCGAATGGGTCCTTAACGGTGAGAAGACCTGGATCACCAACGGCAGCGTGGCGGACATTGCGGTGGTCTGGGCCCGCGCCGAGGATGGCATCCGCGGATTTTTGGTCGAGCGCGGAACCCCTGGGTTCACGGCCTCTGAGATTCACGGCAAGCTTTCCATGCGGGCTTCGGTAACTTCGAGTCTGGCGTTCCATAATTGCCGCGTACCCGAAAGCGCCTTGCTTCCGCAAGCACAGGGATTGCGCGCCGCCCTGTCCTGTCTGACGCAAGCCCGCTATGGTATCGGGTGGGGGGTGATTGGCGCGGCCATGGATTGCTACGAAACGGCGCGCTCCTATTCGGTCCTGCGCAAACAGTTTGAGGGGCGCCCGATCGCTTCGCACCAGTTGGTGCAGGAGAAGCTTGCGGATATGATCACGGAGATCACCAAGGCGCAGCTACTGGCGCTGCACGTCGGCAGGCTCAAAGATCGGGGGCAGGCCGACGCCGCCCACATATCAATGCTGAAGCGCAACAATGCCGCCATGGCGCTCGACTGCGCCCGCGCGGCTCGCGACCTGCTCGGCGCCAACGGCATCATGGACGAGTATCCGGTCATGCGCCACATGTGCAATCTGGAAACCGTCAAGACTTACGAAGGCACCGATCATATTCACGCGCTGGTGATTGGAGAGCGCGTCACCGGTGTTGCGGCCTATAAATGATGCCGCCTTATTTCGGTCTTCCACGAAAATGACGGCGCATTCTGAATGGCTCACCATAGAGGCAAATCCGGGCTTTAGCCCGCTTCCCCAAGCTGATATGATTGGGAACCATGACCATCAAAAACCTTCGTTATTGTGCGCTTTTGCTGGGTGCGTTTGCGGCGGGATCGCTGCTGACGGCTCGTTTCATGAATCTCCAGCAGGCTCGGGCCGATAGCAATCGGGTCTACGAGCTTCGCATGTACCATACATTCCCCAATCGCCTCACGCCGCTGGTCACGCGGTTCCGTAACGGCGAGGTGAAGGTGTTCGAAAAGAACCACATGAACTTCATGGGCGCGTGGGTGCCGCAAGATGCTCCCAACCACGAGAACCTGTTCATCTATCTGCTGGCACACCAGAACCGTGAGGCCGCCAAGAAGAACTGGGCCGACTTCGGCGCCGACCCGGAATGGAAGACCATCCAAAAGACTTCTGAAGCGGATGGAAAGATCGTGGAGAAGGTCGAATCCACGTTTATGGATCCAGTGGATTTTTCGCCGTTGAAGTAATTTGCGGCGGCCCCCAAACAGGGTACTCTAAAGCACGTCGGTCCATGTTGGCGAGGCGGCGAAGGCGGCATGAATCAGCCCTACATGAGAGTAGGTCTGCGGAAAATTTCCCCACATCCGCGGCTCCACGGGATCATAATCTTCCGAAAGAAGCCCCAACGGGGACAGCGCTCCATAGATCCGATCAAACGCCGCTTTCGCTTCGTCTCGCCGGCCGGCGGAGGCCAAGGCCTCGATCAGCCAGAAGGTACAAATAACGAAAGCCACTGAGGGCTTGCCGAAGCCGTCATTCAGGCTATACCGTTGCAGCCAGGCGCCCCGCGCCAGATCCTTGTGAATCGCGTCGATCGTACTGCTCAGTTTTGGATCTCGTGCGGGCAGAAAACGTAAGCGGACCATCTGCAGCAGCGACGCATCCAGGTCTTCTCCGCCGTAGTGGCCCACGAAACTTCCCTTGCTCGCGTTCCAGGACTGCGCGATGACTTCGGTATGAATACGGTTGGCCGCGGAATGAAACTCAGCCGCGCGCGCCGGTGCATGCCGGTCCGCGATTCCCGCCATCCGGTCCGCCGCCGCCCAGCACATGAGACTGGAAAATGTTTGCGGCTTCCATTCGGTGCGATACTCCCAGATCCCCGCATCCGGAACGCCCGCCAGTGAAATAGCCTTTCGCGCCAGCTCTTCAATCAACCGCAGCGCCGCCGGCGAACGCTCGGCGCTCATGCGTTCGTCGAGGAAGATCGGAGTCAGCGCTAATACCATCTCCCCATAGATATCGTGTTGGGAGTGCAGCGCCGCCCCGTTCCCGATCCGCACCGGCTGCTCACCGTTATAACCCGGCCAGTTCTCTAGGATCGATTCCTCCAGATTCTGCGATCCATCCACGCGGTATAACGGCGCCAGAGTGAGCCCCGGCGCGCCTCCAGCCACGTTCAGCAAATACTGCACAAACTGCTCGCGCTCTTCAAATTGCCCCAGCAGCCCAAA
>DATJEI010000340.1:0-3343 GCA_035496735.1 Bryobacteraceae bacterium
TGGGAGGAATTGCCGTTACGAACCAGCGCTTCTAGTTCCTTCTTCTGGTCGGCATTCACGGCCAGCGCGGCCGCCGTCCGGAACATGCCTCAGTATAGAGCGGCCACGCCCGATTGTAAATAGTTATCTGAGACAGGACACCAGCGAGGCTCCGCCTCAGACCGACTAGCATGTGACAACGGGTGTCCCCCAACTACCCGTCTTTGCGGCTTGGCGGCTTCGCGAGAGGTTCATCCTCCAGCCCGTTGACAATGCGAACGATTCCATCCTTGATCAATGCTACGTGGAAGTTGATCAATAAACCCAAGCGTTTGTCGGCGAGCCGGAGATACGTCAAGAGCTGCTTCTTGTGAACCGGGGCGAGCAACTCGACGGATTTGATCTCGACGATGACTTTGTCTTCCACAATCAGGTCGGCCCTGAAACCGGTGTCGATTCGGACATCCCCATACACCACCGGAATGGGCTGTTGACGGGCGCTGCGGAGTCCTCGCTGAGAGAGTTCATAGCTCAAAACGGCATCGTATACGGATTCCAGCAACCCGGGCCCGAGGGTGGTATGCACGCGAAAGGCAGCATCCACGATCTCTTTCGCAATGGCGTTTTCGGTCATGACTGGTCTTTCTATAATCTCTCGCCAAGACGCCAAGACGCCAAGAACGCATTCCGCGGGGAAAGGCTCCGCTTGCGTGCATGAGATGGAAGGTGTGAAATCACCTCCATGAGTGGGACCACCGTAAGGCGATCGCCCGGCCGTAAAGGCGCCCCGCAAGCGGAGCCGCAATCGAAGCTACCACAGACTGTGGCCGAAGTCTTGGGAAAGCACGTTGTTCTGGAAGTGGAATCGATCGACCGCATGTATTTGAACGTCATCGTGGGACGGTTGCAGATCCTGGAAGGGGCGCTCCACTTCATCCGCCATCAGAGGAAAGCCAAGGTCCTTTCCACCAATGCTGTCGAGCCGATGACCCGAGCTTTCGTCGCGGCCATCGAGCAGTTCGCTAAACAGAATCAGATTCCGATAGTTACCTTCGAAAAAGGACGTCGCAAGGATGAGGTCGCCGCGGAACTGCGGGCCCAATACCCACACCGCGAAGGAGTGGTTTTCATCGGCAAGGCACAGGAGAAGTGCGCCGTCTATCGCACCGAGAAACGGCACAACCCAAAGAAAAATACCAGCTACGCCTGGATCGTCAAGTCCACCGCTCTGGTGAACCAGTATTACTTCTACTGTGTGGACGAGAACTTCGGCCCCTTTTTCCTGAAGTTCTGTTCCTACTTCCCCTACAATGCCAAGCTCTGCCTCAACGGCCACGAATACGCCAAGCGCCAACTGGAACGCGAAAAGATTGCTTACCAAGCCCTGGATAACGGCATCCAGTCCTGCGCCAATCCCAACCGGCTGCAGGCCATCTGCGATTCCTTATCCGCCGACAAAATCGACGCCCTTCTCCGGAAATGGTTACGACGCTTGCCGCATCCTTTTCCGGCCCGAGATCGGCAGGCCGGATACCGATACCAAATCTCGATTCTCCAAATCGAGTTGTCCCTGACCCAGGTTTTGGACCGTCCCGTCAGCGGCAGGATCTTCTTTGAGGATGTGATACGGGAAAACCTGGATATCGGCCGGCCCAAGCAGGTCCAACTGATCTTCGATCGGGGAGTGACCAAAACCACTCCCGGCAGCTTTCGCACTCGGGTCATCACAGATGGCGTGATTCCCTCGTTGCACATCGACTATAAGGGCACGCGCATCAAGCAGTACCACAAGGAAGGTCAGGCGCTGCGAACCGAGACCACCATCAACAACACGCGCGACTTCTACATCGGAAAGAGCCTACGCAACTTGCCCGCACTCCGGCAGATCGGCTTCCAGGCCAACCGTCGCCTCCTCCAAACGCAGCGCATCACGCACGATTCGATTCTCGCCGAAGAGACCTTCCAACAACTCAATCGGCCCCGTATGGTGGATGGGCAACGCGTTTCGGCTCTCCGCTTCGCCGACCCGATGGTACAGGCAATCTGGAACGCTCTGCTGCTTTTCGATCTGCTGCCGACTGGATTCTCAAACCGGAACCTGCGAACGAATCTGGCCGCACTACGCGGCCAATCGGAAGGCCAACTCACCCAAGGTCGCATGACCTATCAGTTGCGCCGCCTCCGCCTGCACGGCCTGATTGAACGCATCCCCAAGACCCACCGGTACCGCCTCACTGACTTCGGATTCCGCGTCGCCCTCTTTTGCACACGCGCTTATTCCAGAATCCTGCGGCCGGGTCTCGGCCTCGTGCTGCCGGCTACGTCTTCACTCCCATGTCCTTTGCGGCGCAGTTTCGATAGACTCGAACAGGAAGTCAACTCTTGGGTGGATCAAGCGAAACTGGCCTCGTAAAACTTGACGCAAACACATCAAGTTTCCTTCCTCAAGGGTTCTAGTGCGGGACAAGCTTCCGCGAGCCGTCGTCCCATCGCCAGAGCGCTTCCGGCCCGTGGAGATGGACGCCCCCGAGCCAGCGATTGATACCATTGAGGCGTATGTGGTCGGCACTGCGCGCCAGAACCTCGCGCCCGATCGGAGTCAGCCGGTACAGCCCGCGTTCCTCGCGCAGCAGTGGGTTCCGGCAATACGAAAGCCCGTCGAGGTAGCGGTGAAAGACGGCGTCGCCCATGAAAATCCGCTCCTCCCGCAGTTGATCCGCGGGAAAAAGCGAGGGGAAATCGCGCTGGCCCGCGTCGATCAATTCCAATATCTGGTACTCGGTGCGGGAGAGCCCGTTCTCCACCGACGGGAACTGCTGCAAATGACGGAAAAGCGCGCCGGCAAGGAACGGCAGCGCCGAGGTATCGGTGCGCAGCAGGCGCTCGATGTCGGTGGGGTCGGGAGACCGGAACGCTTTCCATGCCGCCGATGCGAGATCCAACTCGGCGGCGGTGACGGGTTTACGGTGGGGCCAGAGGTTTGCGAGCTGCGGACCGGTGAGCCGGCCGAGGTAAGAGTCGATGCAGATCAGGCTCAAGCGGCTGCTCTCCCGGCCGCGGAACCAGTCGAGGATCTGAATGAGCTGGAGCTGGTCGTAAAGATCGTGCTCGAACCAGAGGGTCACGTCGTCATGGGCCGCCGATTCCGCCAGCGTGCGGTCCCGCTGGACCAGGCTGGCCGACGCCGGTGGTTCGCCCGGCCAGGCGGAGTCCAGAAATCTCGCGCGAATGCGGGTCAGCTCATCCAACTTGAGGCCGGAGGGTACGGGACCCTCGTGGAGCACGTCCGCCCAAACCAGAACCTTGCCCGCAAGTCCGGAAGCGTCCAAGGAAACGGAACTGCCGTTCGTCACGTGGAGCATGC
>DATJEI010000341.1:0-5373 GCA_035496735.1 Bryobacteraceae bacterium
AGTTGCTCGGTACCGAGCGGCTGGAAAGTCACGATCTTGTCGAGACGATTGATGAACTCCGGCGTAAACTTGCGGCGCGCGGCTTCGACACCGGAGCGCGCCAGCTTCTCGCCCATGCCATCTTCGACAGTTCCTGTCGACATCTTGGCTCGCGCGGCGCCCGCGCCAAAGCCCAGCTTCGGCGACATCAGATTGCCCATCTCGGCCGCGCCCAGGTTGCTGGTCATGAAGATCATGGCGCGCGAGAAATCCACTTTGCGGTTGTCGCCCAGCGTCAGCGTGGCTTTATCCAGAATGCCCAGCAGCAGGTTCCACAGCGCGTCGGACGCCTTCTCGATTTCATCGAACAGCACGAAGCTGAGCTTCATGGTATCAGTGTGATACTGATTCAAAACTTCCTGCGAAAGCAGCGGATGGGTTTCGCGATGCCCCAGATATCCCGGAGGCGAACCAATCAGCTTGGCGATCTCGTGGCTGTGCTGAAACTCGGCGCAGTCGATCTTGATGACGGCGCGCGGGTTCTTCAGCAGCGCTTCGGCGGTGGCTTCGACAATGCGGGTTTTGCCCGAGCCGGTCGGCCCCAAGAACAGGAAATTCCCGATCGGACGGCCCGGCGCACTCATGCCGGTCAAATTCATTTGATAGATGTTGACGATCTGTTGAATCGCCTCATCCTGTCCGACAATCATCCTGCGCAAGCTGGTCTCGAGTGAGACCGCTTCCCTCCCAGTCTTTCCGGGATCCAAAGGGATGTTTAGCCGTACCATATCCGCCACCTTCCTGGCACTTCTCAGGGGCCTCATTGAACCCCCTCTCCACAAATCATCAGGCAATCCAAGTGCCATTTCTTTAGATGCTCCCAATAGCGATGCGATTCGGTTCCTGTTCTAGCTACGTTTGGGTTTAGCCGGCCGGATCTCGACCTGGCTAACCATTGTTCTTTCTGGCATCTGCAGCAGCAGGCGAACTACCTGGGCCACATCTTCGGGATGCACCTTCCAGTCTTCCCCAACGTTGCCACCCGCCTCGGCCCTGCCAAACTCGGTTGCCACACTGCCCGGCATGACGGTGCTTACGCGAACGTTGTCGTAACGCGTATCCATAAGCAGCGCCTCACTGAAACCATTCAAACCAAACTTCGAAGCGTTATAGGCGGCGCCGCCCGCGAAGGCGTTTTTGCCGGCCAGACTGCTGATATTGACGATGTATCCTGCACTCCGGTTAGCAAACCTTGATAAAGCTTCCCGTGAGCAATAGAAGGCGCCGGTGAGATTGGTGTGTATCATTTTGTCCCATTCCTCCAGTGTGATCCGGGACACTTTGGCGAATATTCCAACCCCGGCGTTGTTGACCAGTACGTCCAGACCGCCGGTTTCGCGGTCCACGAACTCGAACAACGCGCGAACGTCTTCATGCACACTTACATCGGCAGCTTTTCCCTTGACTTTACCGGGCCAGCGCGCCGCCATCTCGGAAACCGCTCTATTGACCGAATCCGGCCATCGGCTGCAAACCACCACCATCGCGCCTTCCTCGAGGAGCATTTCGGCGATTGCGCGCCCGATTCCACGGGTCCCGCCGGTTACCAGACAAACCTTGTTTTCCAACGCTAGTTGCTGTTTCATCCTTTCAGGATAAGGGCCGATCGAGCTGCCGCCAATTCGCGCCTGGGCCGGGGACGTAGAATAGAAAAGGACCCTCAATATGGCGGACTCCAGCATCTTCTGGCTGCGCGTAGCGGCAGTTCTCTATGCCATGGGGCTACTGCATTCGATGCTGGCCATCCTCAAGCGTCGGAATGACTTCTATGGGTTTGCCTTGGGCACCTTCCGCGTTGGAGTCGTGCTGCAAGGAGTGGCCATCGTGGAGCTAGCCATGGCCGAAGGCCGGCTGCCTGTGGAGAACTTCTACGGCACTGTAAATCTCTGTGCCTTCCTGATTGCACTGGCGTTTCTCTTTGTCGACTGGAGATACCATTTCGCCAGCACCTCCATTGCGCTTTTTCCCCTGGTGTTTCTGATGACGCTTGTGGCGGGGATGCGGCAGCCTGCACCGGCCTGGTCCGATGTCCGCGTGCGCGACGCGTGGCTGATCGTGCATATCGTTTTGGTTCTGGTGGGCTACGCGGCGCTGCTGCTGACCGCGGTTTCCTCGGTTTTCTATCTGATCCAGGAACGGCGGCTAAAGAGTAAGAAAAGTCCTTCGCTGCTCGAGAAGCTGCCACCACTGGGCACGCTTGACGATTTGATCAGCAGCTCGATGGGATTCGGTTTCGTGTTCATTACCCTGGGCGTGATCTTCGGGGTGATGTGGGCCTACATCGAACTGGGCACCAGTTGGGTGGGGAACGCCAGCATCTCACTTTCCTTCGTGACCTGGGCATTGTGCCTAGCAATGATCTTCATGCGCGCGTCGGCGGGCTGGCGCGGGCGCAAAGCCGCCTTAATGGCGCTGGTCGTGCTGGGCTGCGGCGCTCTGACCTGGGTGGCGCATGCCGGACTGAGGCCTACGCTGATCCCATGAAGCTGCTGATCACAGGGCTGAGTCATCACACCGCGCCGGTCGAGGTGCGCGAGAAGCTGGCTTTCGAGGAGCAGGCTCTGCCGGGAGCTCTGGACCGATTGTGCCACCGGCCGGGCATGGTGGAAGGCATGATTCTTTCGACCTGCAATCGCGTGGAAGTTGCGGTTACGGCCGAGGAATCGAGCGACGCCGCCAATTCGGTGGACGAATTTCTGGCGGAAGCGCGCAGCGTGGAGCCGAGCTGGGTTTCGCCGTACCTTTATCACTACAACGGGCCGGACGCGATCCGTCACCTGTTCCGCGTGGCTTCAAGTCTGGATTCGATGATCGTGGGCGAACCGCAGATTCTGGGGCAGTTGAAGAGCGCCTACATGCTGGCTAAGGAGCACGGCTCCGTCAACGGGTTCCTGGACCTGGTGATGACGCGTGCGTTCAACGTCGCCAAGCGAGTGCGCACGGAGACGGAGATTGGATCGAGCGCGGTGTCAGTGAGCTACGCCGCCGTCGAACTGGCGCGGGATATTTTCGGCTCGCTGTCCGGCAAACGAGTGCTGCTGGTGGGGGCGGGAAAGATGGCCGAATCCGCTGCAAGGCACTTGCGCCGCGCCGGAGTCTCCGACATTCTGGTGACCAACCGCACGCGTTCGCGCGCGGACGCGCTGGCCGAAGAGTTTCACGGCCGGGTGGTCGAGTACGACGAAATGGCCTGTACGCTGCCGGACGTGGATATTGTGATCGCCTCCAGCGGCGCGCCGCACTTCATCCTTACGAAAGACCTGATGCACGGCGTGATCAACCGCCGCCGCCACCGTCCGATGTTTCTGATCGATATCGCCGTGCCGCGCAACGTCGAGCCCAGCGTGAACACACTGGATGGAATTTTCGTCTACGATATCGACGATCTGGATCGCGTCGTCAAGAGTAACCTGACGGCGCGCGTGAATGTGGCCGAGCAGGCCGAGGAGATTATCACCGAAGAAGTGGAGCGGATGATGCTGCGCCTGAAGACCCGCGAGGTCACGCCGACCATCGTGAGCCTGCAGGAGCAACTGGAACAGGTGCGGATGTCTGAGATCGAACGGGTGCGTGCGAAACTCGGCGTTCTGACGCCGCAGCAGCAAGAGGCCATTGAGGCTATGACGCGGGGCATCATTAATAAGATTGCGCACGCGCCGATCACCGAGATGCGCCGCAAAGCCAACGACCCGGAAGGCATCCAGCTCATACACACCATTCGCAAGCTGTTCAGGCTGGGAGAAGGATAGAGCACGGTGATTGTCATTGGATCGCGCGGGTCGCAACTCGCGCTGTGGCAGGCGCGGCACATTGCCTCGTGCCTTCAGAAGCTGGGAGTCGAGACGCGCCTCGAAATCATCAAGACCACCGGCGATAAAATCACCGACGTGCCGCTGGCGCAGGTGGGCGGCAAGGGATTGTTCACCAAAGAAATCGAAGAGGCGCTGCTGGCAGGAACGATCGACCTGGCGGTGCACAGCTTGAAAGACATGCCTACGGGGCTGCCCGCGGGCCTGACGCTGGCTGCGATCCCGGAGCGCGAAGATCCGCGTGACGCGTTGATCGGTAAGGCGTTGACTGAACTGGGCGCGGGGAGCAGAGTGGGAACCAGTTCTCTGCGGCGCGCGGCGCAATTGCACGCGCTGGGGCGCGGGCTGGTGATCGAGAACCTGCGAGGCAATGTCGACACACGGCTCCGCAAGCTGGACGAAGGGCAATACGAAGCCATCGTGCTCGCGGCGGCGGGATTGCGGCGCTTGGGTTGGGCGGATCGCATTCGCGAGTTGATCGAGCCTTCGGTCATGTGCCCGGCGGCGGGGCAGGGAGCGCTGGCGATCGAGACTCGGGATGACGGCGGCGCGGCGCATGAGATTGCGGGCAAGCTCAATCACGCGGCGACCAACGCGGCGGTGACAGCAGAGCGCTCACTGCTGGCTACGCTCGAAGGCGGATGTCAGGTGCCCATCGGAGCGCACGGGCGATTCGACGGGGGCGCGCTGCATTTGATCGCGATGGTGGCCTCGCCCGACGGCGCGCGGCTGATGCGGGACAGCGCCGCGGGAACTGGCGACCCGGCAGCGCTGGGCAGGGAACTGGGCGAGCGCATGTTGGGGGCAGGTGCGCGCGACATTTTAGGGTCATGACCGCGAAGGTTTATCTGGTCGGCGCGGGTCCGGGCGATCCCGGACTCATTACCGTCAAGGGCCGCAAGATTCTGGAGCGCGCCGATTCCATCCTCTACGATCACTTGGCGAGCGAACGCCTGCTGGACCTGGCGCCCACGCATGCCGAGCGGGTGTACGTCGGCAAGAAGCGCGCGGCGCATGAAGCGACTCAAGAAGAGATCACCGCTATGCTGATCGAGCGCGCGCGGCGCGGCCAGACGGTGGTGCGGCTCAAGGGCGGCGATCCGTTCATCTTCGGGCGGGGCGGCGAGGAGATGGAAGCGCTGACGGCTGCGGGGGTTGCGTTCGAGATCGTGCCGGGCGTAACCACGCCGCTGGGATTGGCGGCTTATAGCGGCGTCCCGCTGACGCATCGTGAACATACGTCGGCGGTAACGTTCGTCACGGGGCACAGCGTTGAGGAGATCGACTGGAGCAAGGTCGGCGCGTCCGAGACCATTGTTCTTTTCATGGGACTCATTAACTTTCCGGCGATCGCGTGCGAGTTGATCAAACATGGCCGGTCAGCGGAGACTCCGGCGATGGCGGTGCGCTGGGCGACGCGTCCAGATCAACAAACCATAGTCGGGACGCTGGGAGACTTGGCGGCGCGTATCGAAAAAGCCGGCCTGAAACCTCCGGCGACGATTGTCATCGGCGAAGTGGTGGC
>DATJEI010000342.1:0-8227 GCA_035496735.1 Bryobacteraceae bacterium
GCGCGAGCCGCGCGCAGACCGCCGGCGCGTTGAATGCCCGGGACGAAGAATTCTTTCACGAACTCTTCGTCGGTGCCCTGGAAACCCGCGAGATCGGCCCGCAAGTCGACCGCGACCGGCGCGACCGCAGCCGCGAATTCAGTCCAGATCGCGGCTTTTCCCAATCCGATCAACTGGGTTTTCGACTGCTTCAGCCAAGCCAACGCGGTGAGGATATCCTGCACGCGGTTGGCATCGTCAGTCTTATTGAAGGTGAGGAACATCTTCACCGAACGGTCGCGCGGAGCCTTGGCAGAGCCGGTCTGAAAGGCATCGATCAGCAGAACCGCGCGGCCCGCCTGGAGCAGGCGCGCGACTGCCGGATCTTTGCGTGCCGCTTCCGCGCCCTCGGGATGAATCACCAGCGCCGGCGGATTCGAGCCTTTGATCCAAATGGCGGGGATGCGGTCACCCTTCCCAGGGCGGCCCAATGCGATGCGCTCGCCTGTCCCTTCGCTGACTACCTCCGAAGGCCACTCCGCCGCCAGCGCCGCGGTAAGGCGCTCGCGGAAACCGGAGGCCTGTTCCTTGGCGAAGCGAGTCCATTCCTCGAATAGTTGCGCGAAGGTCAGGGCGTTAGCGGGCAGCGTTCGATTGTGCAGAACCATCATGTTCTGCAGCTTCTCCATCTGGATAGACCGTTCCTTCAGTTTGGAGGCATCCGTTTCTCCCAGCACGTGCTTGCCGAAGAAGGCATACGTGGCCTCTCGATTGGGCTTGTTGTAATTGTGCGGCGCGTCCTGGAAAAACATTTCAACGTCGCCACCTTTGTCATAGAGATCGTAAATCGCGCGCACCGCGGGATACTCTTCCGTACGCATGTTGCGCGTCCAGTCGCCGGTCGATGCTGACATGATCATGGGGCGCGGCGCCATCATGGCTGCAATCTCGACATTATTGGTGTCCAGCCGCAGGCCGGGCGCGTTCTCGCACAGCCCCCCGCCCTGCATGATCAGCGAGACCATGTTGGCCGGCGCGGAAAACTTGATTCGGTCGTCGACCGCGGAGACGTTGTAGGTTTGCGTGGCGCCGCCCGATGCTCCGGTGGCGCCGATCATATTCGGATTAACCCCCGGTAGCTTCTCCAGAAAATCGATCGCGCGAATCGAGTTCCACAATTGCAGGCCAAAGGGGCCGAAATCCCAAAGTTGCTCCACCGGCTTGTCGCCGAAATCGTGCGGCGTCTGAATGGTGTCGTCATAGCCCACCATGTCGTAGCTGAACACCACGTAGCCTTGACGGGCCAGGTTAATCGCGCGCGCGGGAATGGAGACGATGTCGGTGTTCTCCAGGCGGCCGTAGCTCCAGTGGCCATGCGGGCTGATGATCGCGGGGTATCCGCCGGCCGGCGCGGGCGCGAGGGGACGGTACAGGTTCCCTGCCAGATAGAAGCCCGGCAGCGTCTCGATCAGGACTTTTTCGATAGTACAGTCGCGGTTCTGGATGCGTCCGAAAATCTGCGGATGCAAATCGTTCCTTGGAAACAGCGGCAGCAGGCCGGCGGCAGAGAGTATTTGAGTGCGCAGCGCCTGCTTGCGTGCCTCCCACTCCGCCAGAGTCTTGTAAGTCCGGGGCACGAAATGGGTGTCAACATTCGGAGTATAGGTATTGCGCGAATCGACGGCGGGAATCTGGGCCTGTGCCATCAGGCCCGCGGCAAAGGCGGCGGTAAGCAAACGCGACATGGCCCTACTGTTATCACAGATCGTAACGGCTCTGCACAGCATGCATGGCCCTTGCCTCCAGCGCCCTGGGTGATAGGATCGAAGAATGCGCATGAAACCTTATTTGATCGCGGCTTTGGGGACTTGCCTGGCGGTCATTCCGTCTGTGGTTAACGCCCAGACGTCAATCAGGCCAGAGCCCGCCAGGATCGAGGGCAAACCTACCGAGACCCGCCCCCCGGAAAAGAGCGACAACCATCCCGCATTCCCCCAGCAGACCCGCGCGCCGTATCACGCCTCGGCACCCTTTAAAGTAACGACGCTGATCGACAATCTGCCGGTGACCTGGAGCTTGGCGTTCCTGCCCGATGGCAAATTGCTTCTCACCGAAAGGTTGCCAGGCAGCATCCGCATTTTTGACCCGAAAGGCGACCCCAAAGGCGCGCTCTCGGAGCCCGTGGCCGGCGTGTCCGCGCTGATGTCTCCCGGCGCCAAAGACATTGGTGTGCTGGATGTGATGCTCGATCCGCACTTCGCCACCAACCACCAAATCTTCTTCACGTTCTTCGATTACGTCAATAACCCCGGCAGCGACACCTTTACCGACAGCAACACCTATGTGGTTCGCGCCAAACTCGACGAAGACAAGTGCGCCTTGACGGACGCCAAAGTCATCTTTCGGGCCCAGCCGGCCATGCCGTCTAAGAGACTCGGCGGCAAGACCGGCGGCCGCATCGCCATAGCGCCGGATGGCACTCTGTTCGTGACCATCGGCGACCGCTCGGATTCGCCGCCCTGGGACGTCGCGCAGCGCATGGACACCGATCTCGGCAAGATCATCCACATCACGGCCGACGGCGCGCCTGCGCCCGACAATCCTTTCCTGGGAAAACCCGGCGTTCTGCCCGAGATCTGGGCCACTGGCCTGCGCAGCCAGGAGGGCCTGGCCTTCGATCCGAGAGGGCGTTTGTGGGAAACCGAGCACGGCCCGCGCGGCGGCGACGAGTTAAACATCATTGAACGAGGCAAGAACTACGGTTGGCCTGTGATTGCGCACGGCATCGATTATCCCGGTACGCCCATCGGCGACGGGAGCACGCACAAGGAAGGCATGGAGGAGCCGGTGTATTACTGGGACCCGGTAATCGCGCCCTCGGGCCTGGCTTTCTATACGGGCAATCTATTTCCGCAGTGGAAGAACAGCGCTTTCGTCGGCGGTCTGCGCGGCATGGTGCTGGTTCGGCTTACCATCGTCGACAACAAAGTTGTCTCTGAAGAACCTCTTCTGACGGAATTAAACACCCGCATCCGCGACGTGCGCGTCGGGCCGGATGGCGCCGTCTATGTCTTGACCGACAGCGGGACGCCTTCGATGTCATACCGTACGCCGCTTACCAGCAAGCTATTGAAACTCACACCCAGGTAGAGTCAAACACGGCATCGAAAAAGAGGATCCATGCACTCGATCATATTGGCCGCCATGCTGGCCTTGAATCTCGGCCCTATGGGTCCGGATGCTCCGGCGCGCGAGCCCCAACTGGCGGCTAGCGGCTCTACTGTCGCGCTTACCTTCGGTGCGGGCGCTGCCATCTATTTCACCGTCTCGCATGACTCTGGACGCACCTTTTCCGCGCCCGTCAAGGTCGAGCAGGCGGGCAACGTCTTGCTCACCCACCACCGCGGTCCGCGCATTGCCATATCTGGGAAAACCATCATCATCAGCGCGATAACCAGTAAGACCGCCAGCCTGGATGCGCATGCCCACGGCGCGGGCCCCGACGGAGACCTGTTCGTCTGGCGCTCCACTGACGGCGGCAAGACGTGGTCCCCGGCCATCCGTGTCAATGATGTCCCCAACGCTCCTAACGAAGGCCTCCACACCCTGGCCGCCGACGCCAAAGGCAATTTGTTCGCGGCCTGGCTGGACCATCGCTCCGGCAAGGGCACCACGCTTCATGGAGCGCGCTCCGCCGACGCCGGCGCCACCTGGTCGAAAAACTTTCTGGTCTATCAATCGCCGGACGGAACCATCTGCGAGTGCTGCCATCCTTCGGCAGCGTTTGCGCCTGACGGAGAACTTCTGGTCATGTGGCGCAACTGGCTGGAGGGTTCGCGCGACATGTACCTGACACGATCGCGCGCGGGCGCCGAGTTTAGCCCGCCCGAGAAACTCGGCATGGGCACCTGGAAATTGAAAGGGTGTCCGATGGATGGCGGTGGCATTGTGATATCACGGCAGCGCGTATTTACAGCGTGGCGCCGCGAAGGCACGGTTTACCTCGCGGAGCCTCGGGGACACGAAACCGCGCTCGGTCAAGGGAAAGACTTGGCTGTGGCAGCCGGCCCGAAGGGAGTCTACGTTGCTTGGGTCAGCGCCTCAAGAATCGAACTGCGAAGACCGGATGCGGCGCTAATGACACTGTCAAGTGATGGAGCTTTTCCGGCGCTTGCCGTGCTCTCCGATGGCGCAGTGCTTGCGGCTTGGCAAGAGAAGGACGGGATAACCACGCGGCGCGTCAATTGAGGCGTGTCAATCCTGCGCGGCGTGCGCGCTTAAATGCAGTCTAAACATCCGGGTCTGCTCGCTGTCAATGCCATACCGCCGGATTGAGCTTTCGTAGAACTGCTCGATCAGTTTCCGATATACGTCTGTGTCGACCGAGATCGAGGGTAGATCGTCGTCCTCTGAAACGCCTGTATTCAACGTCATAATTCTCCTCGCGGGACTACTCTAGACGATGTCCAGAGCGATGGTGGGCCAGCACTTAAAATCACTGGCCCCGTACGTTCATCCCTTCGCGTCCGAAAAGGAATGGATCGCCGCTAAATTATGCGAATAATACTGCAATCGTTTTGCCAAGTGATGTCAACACAGGATGTTGGTAATACTGCCACTTCCCCTTGGGGCTAACGACTACCGATCGTCACATGACTACCGGCGGTCACAGTCCAGCTTCGGTCTTGACGTGTTGGAGATAAACTTATTTAAATCAGTGGCTTGCAGTGCTAAAAGCCGAAGATCTGGATAGTCCGACCTACACTAGGCCCAACGCTGTATTCTCTTGCCCGGCTCGGGAGCATGGCGCGCGACTTGCTCACAAGAACGAGGAAACACACTATGACCTCGCCGATCCCAGTAAAAAATATTCAGCCGAATGCATTTTCTGGCACGTTCCCCATAGAACGGCGCTCCAGGATTCGTTTCCCACTCGAACTGAGGGTCAGCTACCGGACTCTCGGGCGCGGGCCTCACCGCGACGGTACGGGCTGGGTAGTGAATATGAGCAGGGCAGGGATACTGGTCTTAGCCCAGCACGAAATCGGCCTAGGCGCACGGATGAAGTTGAGCATTGAATGGCCATCGCTCTTATATGGAAGGGTCCCTCTCCGCTTCGTCACGGTAGGTAAAGTAGTGCGCTGCGATGCCTCCAGTTTCGCGGTGACAGTGGTGCGCTATGAATTTAGAACGGCGAAGAGGAAGGTCACATCTATTGACGCCGGCGGCAAGTGGGCGTCCACAATTGACGCCTAAGACCTATGGCCCTGTCCTTTCCGAATGCTAGGATCGAAGAATGCGCAGCCGGATCTGGAGGAATCGGTATTCCCGCCGTGCGTTTCTCGCCTCGCTGACCGTCGCAGCTCACGCCGCGGAAACCACCGCTAAGGGCCGCATTCTCGCCTCAGTCGCAGTGCGTTATCCGGACCCGGCGACCGAAACTACGGTGGTGCGCCTCACCGATCCGCAGTTCACCAGCTCCCTGCCGGCCATCGGCAACCGGGGCGTAACCGCGCGCCAACTACTTTACGCCTCCGATTTGGAAGGCAAATGGCAAGCCTTCCGCATGGATCTGAAGAGCAAGGAATCGCGGCAACTGACCGAGGCCGAAGATCTGGATGCGGCGTCCATCGCACTGCTCGCGAACGAGCGAGGATTCTGGCATTTCGACGGGCCGAGTCTGGTCGAGACGTCCTTTCCCGCCTTGAAGTCGCGCGTGATTTACCGGGTTCCCGAGGGCTTCGATAAGTTACCCGGCGCCAGCTACAGCGATGACGGCCGGTACGCGGCGTTCATCGAGAAGAGCGCGTCGCGCTACCGCCTGCGGCTGCTGCATACGCCAGGCGGCGCGGCCGAAACCTTGTTCGAATCATCCGGGGAGCTGAGCGATCCCCTGCTGCGCCCGCGCGATGCCTCGCTGATGTACCGCCGCCGCGGCGAGTTATGGAGCATGCGTTTCAACGGGAAGGAAAACCGGCGCCTGCCTCTTGCCGAAGGGGAAACACCGCAGGCGCAATGGGCCGCGGACGGACATGCGATCGAGTACCTGAACCGCCCGCCCGATCCGGGGAAGCTGACCGCGCTCCGCGAATGGATCCCTGGGGCCGGCGCTAATCAAGGGGCCGACGCCAAAATCGCCGACACCAGCCAGTTCGTGCGCTTCCACGCCAACGCCGACGCCAGTGTATATGTAGGCGCTAGCGGTAATAAGGCTTCGCCTTATCTGCTCCTGCTGATCCGGGCGGCCCGGCGTGAGTTGGCCCTGGCCGAGCACCGTGCCAGCGACCCGGCCCTGGTGGCCCCGGTCTTTGCCCCCAACAGCCAGTTTGTGGTATTTGTGAGCGATCGCCATGGAAAACCAGCTATTTACTGGATTGCTGTGGACAAATTGGTCTCCGAGACCGATGGTAGTTAGAGAGGGTGCCATTAGGCCCTAAGGAGGAACCATTGAAAAAAGGGATTCTTTTGCTGACCGCTGGATTGCTACTGGCTGGCGCTCTGCCGCTGGCGGAGGCGGCCCCCAAGCGCAATTGCGGGAACCGCTGTGAGCTGGATTATGAGACTTGCTTGAAGAGCGCTCATTCTAAGTCTGCGAGGAAGAGCTGCAAGGCGTCGCACAAGCTGTGTAAGCGCGTCTGCTACTAGCCGACGCCGCTCTGAACACGGTCGATGCGGCTATCGGATTCACGACGGAATTCGTGTCGACAACGTCGCACCGATTCCAGACATCACACTGGCCACAAACCTCGGTAAAGAATAACCTCTCGCCGGTCGATTTCTTAGATGGGGCCAGGTAGACATCTAAGATGCGATTGCTCGAAATCCTGATCATGACGCTGGCCGGAGTTTGGCAAGGCGTGCGCCAGGATTTCAACCTGCTGGAAGTGGCGCTGATCGCCGCCGGTTGGTGGGCCTGGAAGCAGGGTTGGCGTCCGCGTTATCCGGCGTGGCTGCGCGTTCCACAAGCCTGGCTCCGTCACCCTGCGCTTACGGCTCTCGGACTGGCAGGGGCAGCGATTGTACTGCGGCTGGCGCTGATTCCGGTCCTCCCGGTTCCGTTTCCCCTAGTCTCGGACGAGTTCAGCCATCTGCTGCTGGCCGACACGCTGGCGCACGGCCGCCTGGCGAACCCGACCCCCGCATTCTGGCAGCATTTCGAAAGTCTGCACATCATTCAGCAGCCGCACTACGTTTCCAATTATTTTCCGGGACAGGCGCTGTTGCTGGCTGCCGGCCAGGTGGCGCTCCACAGTCCCTGGGCCGGTGTACTGGCGGGCTGCGCGGGCTTCCTCTTGGCACTGTACTGGGCGCTGCGCGGATGGATGCCGGCTCGCTGGGCGCTTTTCGGCGTGCTGCTGGCGGCGCTGCGCTTTGCCATTGCGAGCTATTGGGTGAACGCCTACCACGGCGGATTCGTTCCGGCTGCCGGGGGAGCGCTGGTCCTGGGCGCATACGCCCGTCTGCATCGCCAGGCTTCGATATCGAACGGCGCGGCGCTGGGGTTGGGACTCGCCATTCTTGTGGTGACCAGACCGTTTGAAGGTGTCGCCTACGCAACGCCCATTCTCGCGTTGCTGGCATGGCAGTACCGCGCACGGATCTCAGAACTGCTAAGGATCGCGGCGCCCGCGTTGGTTCTGACAGGCGTGGCGGTGGCGGGCCTGGGCGCTTATCAGAAAGCCGTCACCGGTAGTCCGTTCGTCAGCGCGTATAACATTAGCCAGAAAACTTACGGTTGGCCCGTAGCTTTTGCCTGGACCCCGCCGCCGCGCATCCAGAATCGCCACATCGAGATGGCCAAATACTATGACTACGAAGTTGGCGAACACGAAAAAGTGGCTGACTTAGTCAACGTCATCGAATATTTCACGCTGAAAATCGAGGAATACTGGCGCTTCTTCTTCGGGCCCGTGTTGACCATTCCGCTCGTCATGCTGGGGAGCGTGTGGCGGCGCAGGAAAATTCTTTTCGCTGGTTTGGCCGGAGCCTGCGCCGCCGCCCTGCTGGAGGGCGCCGCGTCCCCCCATTACTTCGCGCCAGCCGCCGCGGTCTTGATTGCGATTCTGGTGGAGTGCTGCCGCCTCCTACAGGCCGCGCGCATCCGCATCTTGCCTCTGTTACCCGCGGTGATGGTGCTAGTACTGGGGATGCGCATCGGAGCTGAGCAGGCTGGGCTCCCCTACACCCAGAAGCTGAATTTCCAGACCTGGTGCTGCCGCGTTGAAGGCAACCGCAATAAACCGCGCAT
>DATJEI010000343.1:0-9572 GCA_035496735.1 Bryobacteraceae bacterium
GGGTATCGACTGGCTCAGGCGGAAGGGCTGACCCTCCTTCTTCATCTCATAGCTCCAAGCCGGCGCCAGCTTCGCTACGTTACTCGCATTGATTTGCTTCAACGGCGAATACCGCTGTCCACCCGGGTCATGCCCATACCCGGGCCAATCATTTTGTGCGTGAAGCACCGGCATCACCACACCCAGCACCGCAAGCACTAATGAGGTTCGCATTCGATTTCGTCCTCTCCCTTCCCGTCAACCTGGATCCTGCACGTGAAGCGACAGGACAACACCACCCCGGTGGTTCAGTGGGACAACGCCAGTGCCTTCAGGCATTGACCTATTCCACCTTCTCTCACTAAAGACGAAACGATATTACATTGATGCAGCGAAGTCAACAGGTCGGTCTTGCCTTCTCTGCTTTTTTCGGAATTCGAGCCGCAGCGCAATGTTCCACATCGATATGCGGAACTGATTCGTGCACGAAGTTCGGCAGAAGCTGTGGCACGCACGCGGCAACAAGCCTCGGACATCGAGCAGGACGTCTGGTATGCTGGCGGAACGTGGAGCGCAACGGGAATCAGATCCAATCGCCGACGCCGCGGCTTCTGGCTGGATCGCTGGTTATTCTCCTTGCAGTCGTAACCTATTCCGCCTACATTGTGCGCCAAATGCATGTCGTACGGGAATTGCAGCAGCAAATGGTCGACCGAAACCGGCGCGACTCTCTCCAATTGCTGCGGATTGAGAACAATCTCAACGCGCTTGGCCTTGCCATGCGAGATCTGCTGGATCAAAGCGAGCCGTACCCGTTGACAGCCTGGTCTCCCCAGTTCGACCGCATTCGGGCCGATCTGGACCAGGCAGTGAAGCAAGAAGCGCAACTCGCTGCGGGGCGGAATCGGGAGCAAACGGAATATCTATCGAGTTCAATCACACAATTCTGGGCCGCCGTGGACCGCATGTTTGAAGAGGCCAGGGCAGGCCGGGAGGTACCGGCGCGAGCCATGGTTCGCGACTCGCTGCAATCCCGGCAGGCAGCACTCACCACCAGCGTGGCGCGGCTGATGGTGCAGAACAATGAGAATGACCAACAGGCCGCGGGGCAGATCGCCGGCATCTACTCCCGGGTGGAAAGGGACGCTTACATTTTTCTTTTCGTGACGGTCGGCACCGTCGTATTCACCAGCCTCCTCTTAATAAGCTCCAACCGCAGTCTGTTCCGCAGGCTATCCGATCTTTCGGTCCAGCGGAGCGATCTTGCACAAAGACTCATCTCTACGCAGGAAGAAACTCTGCGCCACGTTTCACGCGAGCTTCATGATGAGTTCGGGCAGATCCTGACTGCCATTGGCATGATGTTGCGCCGCGCTGAGGCAAAAGCTTTGGGCGGTCCCATGGTGGCGGAGCTGAGGGAAGCAGAACAGATCACCCAGGATACGCTGGAGAAGGTCCGCAGCCTTTCGCAGGCGTTACAGCCGGTTGTTTTGCAGGAGGAGGGCCTGCTGGCCACGATCGAATGGTATTTACCGCTGGTGGAACGGCAAGCTGGCCTTCCTATAAGATACGAGAAGCCGCCAGGCGATATAAAGGTCGAAAGCAAGAATGCAATTCATATGTTTCGCGTGCTGCAGGAGGCACTGACCAACGTCGTCCGCCACTCCGGAGCGGATGAAGCATTCGTGCGGCTGAAAGAGTCGGCCTCGAGCCTGGTCCTGGAAGTGGAAGACCGGGGCCGGGGCCTGGAGAGACCCGGCGGGAAACGGGGAATCGGCCTAGTGGCCATGAGAGAGCGGGCTTTCCTGATGCACGGCCGCCTGGACCTGGAACGGGGCGTCGGCGGTGGCACGCTGGTGCGCCTGACGATTCCGCGCGTGGCGGAACGGGATTCATGACGGCTAGTCTAACGGTTCTGCTGGTGGACGATCACGCGCTCGTGCGCCGCGGGTTCCGGCGCATGCTGGAAGATGAGCCCAATTTGATCGTGGTCGGTGAAGCGAGCGACGGCCAGCAGGCCGTGGAAATGACCAAGCTGATGGAACCGCGTGTCGTGGTTCTCGACTACGCGCTGCCAGAGACCACGGGCGCGGTAGTCGCGCGGCAGATTCTGGCCGTGAAGCCGCAGACCGCCGTGCTGATGTTGAGCATGCACTCGGAGCCAGCCTATGTCCAGAACAGTTTTGCAGCCGGTGCGCGCGGCTATCTTCTCAAGAATGCGTTGGATCTCGAACTGGTGGACGCCATCCGGCAGGTAGCCGCAGGAAAGCGTGTCGTCGATTCGCGACTGCCCGCCGGATCCGAGGCGTCGCACAACGCGGTGAAGCTGACGACACGAGAGCTGGAGGTGCTGCAGCATATTGTGGCGGGCAGGTCCAACAAGGAGATCGCAGCTCTTCTCGATCTCAGCGTAAACACGGTGGCGGTGCATCGGGCCAACATTATGGACGAAATGGGGCTTCACAATACGGCGGAGCTGGTGGTGTATGCGATCAGAAACGGCCTTGTGACTTTGCCATGAATCGCCGGAGTTTCTTGCTCGGCGCCCTGTCTTGCGCGGCTGCCGAATCCGGTCCGGGCTTCGCCCTAGCCGATATCACCTCTGCTGCAGGCATCCATTTTCGGCATCACACAGGCGCGTTTGGCGCGAAGTATCTGCCGGAAACTCTGGGATCCGGGTGCGCTTTCATTGACTATGACTGCGACGGCTGGCCCGACATCCTGTTCGTGAACGGAATGGACTGGCCGGGACATCGGCGCGAGCGTTCCACGATGCGCCTGTTCCGAAACAACCGGAATGGAACCTTCAGCGATGTGACCAAGGCCGCCGGACTCGACCTGGAAATTTACGGCATGGGCGTGGCCGTGGGCGATTATGACAACGACGGATACCCAGACCTCTATATCACCTGCGTTGGACAAAGCCGTCTCCTAAGGAACAATCGCCAGGGAGGATTCGTCGACGTCACCTCGCGGAGCGGACTAGGCGGGCGTCAGGCGTTTAGCACCTCCGCGCTGTGGTTCGATTACGATCGCGACGGGCTGCTGGATCTCTTCGTTTGCAACTATGTGCGCTGGACGCCGGACAAGGACGTTTTCTGCAGCCTGGATGGAAAGAACAAGTCGTACTGTACGCCCGAGGCCTATCGCGGGTCTACTTGCTGGCTCTTCCGAAACCGCGGCGACGGAACTTTCGAAGACGTCACCGCCAAGAGCCGCATCTTCGACTCCACTTCAAAGGCTCTCGGCGTGGCGATGCTCGATTATGACGAAGACGGCTGGCCCGATCTTCTGGTCGCAAACGATACCCAGCCCAACAAACTGTACCGCAATCAGCGGGACGGAACTTTTCAGGAAGTTGGTCTCTCGGCAGGCATCGCTCTGAGCGAGGACGGCAAGGCCCGCGCGGGGATGGGTGTGGACGCCGGGGACTTCGACGGGAGCGGGCACGCCGGGCTGGTAGTAACGAACTTTGACAACGAAATGGCCGGGCTTTACCGCCGCGCGAAAAACGGACGTTATGAGGACATCGCGGTTCCCGCCGGCTTGGGCGTCGCGACGCGCGACACCCTGGGTTTTGGATGTCTGTTCCTCGACATCAACCTGGACGGCGCACTCGATCTGCTGATTGCCAATGGCCATATCGACGACACAGTGCGCAACATCCGCCGCAGCGTTGCGTATTCCCAGCCGCCACAACTTTTCCTGAACGACGGCCGGGGCCGGTTCCGTAACGTGGCCGCGCAAGCCGGCGCTTCGTTCGTGTCGCCGAAAGTGGCTCGAGGACTGGCCTGTGCCGACATCGATCGCGATGGCGATCTGGACATACTCATGACCACCAACGGCGGAGAGGCCCGGTTGTATCGAACCGACGTCAGCAACGGGAATCGCAGCGTTCGTTTTCGCCTGCAGGGAACCAAGTCAAACCGCGATGCTATCGGCGCGACGGTTCGTTTGTTTGACCGCGCGGGCAACCAATCGCGAATGGTGCGAAGCGGTTCCAGCTATTTATCGCAGTCGGAACTCCCCGTGACCTTCGGCGTGGGCAAACGCGCCGAGATCGACCGGCTGGTCATCGAATGGCCCAGCGGCCGCATTGACGAGCACAAGAATTTGGCGACGGGCCGTTCCTACGAGTGCGTCGAGGGGCAGCAAATTCGCGGCATGGATGGTTTCAAATAGCTTTCGGTTCTTGTTGAGAAGGCCTCCGATCGAAGATTACAGCTCCAGCGGTGATTCAAACGGCTGGGCGCAGCTGCGTTATCGCCGCCGGCTGCGGTGGCCTGTTATCCAAGGGGCGCCGATGCTAGTAGATTTCGATTATTGATCCACTGCCGCATAAGTCTTATCGTGAGCAGTGATCGAAAAATTGCCCTCATTATTATTGGTCACGTCGTCGCTGACCACGTCCCTATTCGGCCAGGCCAACTTCGGAACCATTAGCGGCAAGGTCGAAGACCCCTCGCATTCCCCGGTTGCGGCCGCGGAAGTAATGGTGCAGGCGAAAGATACTGGCGCGATACGAAAATACACCACTAACGCGGAAGGATTTTTCGACGCAGTGGACCTTGCACCCGGCACTTACTCAGTGAACGTAAGAATTCCCGGCTTCTCCGTGCTGATGCGGGAAGTAACGCTCGAAGTTGGCCAGAAGATGGGTCTTGATCTGATGTTAAGCCTTGGAGAACAGCGCGAGACTCTTTCCGTGACTGCCGCGGCTGAAACACTGAAAACGCAGGATGCGACAATCGGCGAGGTTGTGGAGCAAAGCAGCGTCCACGATCTTCCTTTGAACGGACGGATGCTGCTGGACCTGGCGCTCACGGTTCCTGGATCTCACATGGGCCATGGCGCTCAGACGGGGACATCCAACCCTCTTTACTGGCGGCCGGGGCAGGCTTC
Organism: Bryobacteraceae bacterium; assembly: GCA_035496735.1. Taxonomy (GTDB): domain Bacteria; phylum Acidobacteriota; class Terriglobia; order Bryobacterales; family Bryobacteraceae; genus Palsa-187. The sequence goes on from DATJEI010000343.1 coordinate 4,882, forward strand.
CGCGATCAGCGTTGGAGGGAACCGTCCGAATGCAAACTACTTTCTGCTGGACGGCGTCATCAATACCGACCCTACATTCAACACGCAGAATTTCAGCGCGTCGCCGGATGCAGTTCGTGAATTCCAAGTACAGACCGGAAGCTATTCGGCGGACCTGGGAGGCGCGGGCGGCGGTCAGATCAACATCATCACTAAGGCTGGCACCAGCCACTTCCACGGCAGTGCATACAACTACCTGAGAAACAGCGCGCTCGACGCCCGAACTTGGAATGAGATGCCCGGGACTACGTTTCTGGTCCAAAATAATTTCGGCGGCAGCCTCGGCGGCCCGGTTTACGGAAAGCGGACGTTCTTTTTCGCGAATTACGAAGGACACCGCCGGAGAGAAGCGCAAACATCCATCGCGACCGTTCCCACGGATCAAGAAGCCTTGGGCGATTTCAGCGAAAGTGGCGTTACGATTTACGATCCCACAACCTCGCATGCAAATCCGAATTTCAACCACGCGCTCCCGGTGAGCGCATCCAATCCGCAAGTGCTCCGGATGCCATTTTCCAACAATGTGATTCCGCCGGAGCGCTTGAATCTGGCAGCTTTTAAAATGCTGCAGAGCTATGTGCCGCGTCCGAACATGGAGAACGGCATGATGGGCGGCATGACCATGATGGGGACTCCCACCGTGGTTGGATCGGCAGGGATGGATTCGAACAACCTGCTCGACGTGCGAGACGCGCGGATCGATAGCGATCAAGGCACGATTCGCGTGGACCGGATCTTCGACCGGGGCGATTCCCTGAACGTGCGCTATTCGGCAAGCGGAGAGGCCGGATTCATGCCGCAGAATCTGCCCGGATATGGATTCAATCACGATAACCTGGGCCAGAATGGCGCGATCATCTGGACGCGAATCATTTCGCCGAACGTCGTCAACACCGCATCTGCCGGAGTTTCGCGTCTTTCACTGTTTCACTCCACCGAGAACAATGGCGTCAATGATATTGTGGGCGCACTGGGCATCACGGGCGTTAACTTTGGAGGTCAGGATGCCTGGGGCGCCCCTTTCTTCAACGTTCAGGGGTTCACGCCGTTCGGAGACTCGTGGTTGGCTACGCCGATGAAGGCGTGGGACACCATACTCGAAGGACGCGATACCCTCAGTTGGCATAAAGGCAGTCATAGCCTGCGGTTCGGCGCCAGCTTTCGGCGGTTTATCTGGCCGATGTGGGCGCGCGTGCAGAGCCGGGGATTCTACGCCTTCACTAACGGCTTCACTACCCAGACCGCGACCAACGACGGGACCGGCTCGGCTCTGGCGAGTTTCCTGCTGGGCCTGCCTGCGTCTCGGCAAGTGCAGAATGGACTACCAAACATGGACTTGCGTCAGTGGTCCGCGGAGGCTTTCGTGCAGGACACCTGGCGTGTGACCGCGCATACCACCGTTGACGTGGGCCTGCGCTACGAATTCATGTCGGCGCTGGTGGACCGCATCAAACAATGGAGTAACCTTACCAACGGTGGCAGCAGCCTTTCAGCATTCATCGGAGGTCAGTTGGGTATGCCGCGCGGCTTAATGTTCCCCAATAAGCTTCGATTCGCCCCACGCATCGGTCTCGCGCGCCACTTTGAAGCTGCCGGAGTTGTATTCCGTGCAGCCTACGGAATCTTCTATACGCCGGTGGATCTGAACACCTGGTGCAACCAGTTGCACAATGTTCCGCTGGTGTTTCCCATTACCCAGCAGAGCGATAACTTCACTCCCGGCATCAACGGATTCAACTTCCCGCAGCCGGTTCTGGGCAGCACGGTAGTGAGCTTCACGGCCTTTGAACCGCACGCGTCTCCGCAGTATATCCAGCAGTGGAGCTCGTCCGTCCAGAAGAGCGTCGGGCAGGACACGACGCTCGAGATCGGCTACTTGGGCGAACGAGGATTTCACCTGCAGCGCGCTCATTTGATCAACAACGCCCTGCCCGGCCCCGGCGCTATCCAGCCCCGCCGGCCATTTCCGACCGCGAACTTCCCGGTCGGGACGGTGATCCCGCAGGGCATCGCCGTTTCGAGCCTTACGTTTCCAGTGAGCACGGTGAACATGCTCGAAAACTCCGCGCGGAGCTGGTACGATGCGGGCTATGTGAACCTTCGCCGGCGATATTCGAAGGGGCTGAGCCTGCTGACAAACTACACCTGGTCGAAAGCGCTCAGCAACGCGCCGGACTTTCGTTCGCCCATGTTCGAGGCTGCGATTCCTCAGAACAATCGGGATTTGAATTCCGAAAAAGGTCTCGCGTGCGATGTGGCCCACCGGTTTGTTGTGAGTGCCGTGTACGACATTCCTGCGGCCGCCAAAGGCGGGGTGCTGGGTGCGCTGACTCGCGATTGGAAGATATCCACCTTGTACCAGGTCCAAAGCGGCTTTCCCCTGACGATTTCCGTGTTCGGAGATACCGCCAACGCAGGAACGGCTGTCGGCGAGAATCCGATTCGCGCCAACTACACGGGCCAGCCGGTTTTCGGTCCGGGCACTCATACCACCTTGCAATGGTTTAATCCGGCGGCCTTTTCCACACCTGCGGCCTTTACGTTCGGTAACCTAGGACGCAATACCGTGTACGGCCCGGGCATGCAGACTATGGACATCGCACTGACGCGATCGTTCCCCATCAACGAGCGTGTACGTCTTGAAATGCGCGCCGAAGCGTACAATTCGCTGAATCACTCGAACTTAGGTACGCCGAACCGCTTCGTGAACACGGCGCAATTCGGTTCGATCACCGAGGCCTCCACGCCGGGCCGCGAGTTTCAGTTAAGCGCGCGGCTGTCCTTCTAACAGGATTTTCGGCGGCCATCCAAAGCAAAAATCATGGTGGACTTTTGCGAAAACCACCGCACGATCAACTCGTCTTAGTTCTTGTGATCGTGGCCGGCAGGCGCGGCCACTCTTGCGTCCGTCGCGTGATAAGTCTTGCTAAAGCCGGTACGTTCGTTGGTGAGCGTGAACTTTCCGTCGCTGCTCACCGATGCCATGAGCCGATGGAGGGGAAGAGGAGGAAGAGAGAGAGGAGAAGGCTCCAGATTTGCAATCTGCTCCGGCGCTACGTTGTGATCGCGGTCTGGACCAATGGCCCGATGCATTTGCCACACATCCTCCAGACCTTGGATCTTGGCCACCGTTTCCCAGGCCGCGTTGTGCCATCCCTTATTCGCATCATTGTTTACCACCACTACCTGAGGTTTCAGCGCCAGCACTTGCGCCGGAGCGCCCGAATAGTCATTTGTAAACCCGTGGTGGGTAGCTTGAAACAGGGTGACGGTACCGATCTTATTCACTGGACAGGCGAGTTGCATTTCCATATCCCAGGTCAAATCGCCTAAGTCCAGGAACTTAAACTTCCCATACGTCAACAGGAATCCGACGCTGCGCTGGTTCTCGGTCTTGTCTGGGGGCTTTTGCTGTGCGCCCTCGCAGTAGGGGTTCGCGGCGCCTGCGCCCTTCAATGGCATCGCTATGACCTGGGCGTTCGCGGAGACAACTACTACGTCCAGACCCTTCAGCGGCAGCTTGTCGCCTGGCTTCAGAATTGTGCGCTTCCCAGCCACCACCGGTTGGTACGCTGCCCAGTCCTTTCCCCAGCGAGGGTGCTGCGCTTCGACGGACTCGCCATGATCCAGAAAATGTTCAATGGGGATGAGTTTGGCCAGTGCCGGCACGCCGCCCACGTGGTCACCGTGGTAATGCGTGATCAGCAGATAGTCAATTTTTTTTAAGCCGGCTTTTTGCGTGGTTTGAAAAATGCGTTTGGCGTCGCGGTCGTCCGCCGAAGCCCAGCCGGTATCCACCAGCAGCGACTGCCCCTCGGGAGTCACAATCAGAGTCGCGGCGCCACCTTCGACGTCTGTCCAATAAATGTCCAGATTTCGTGCCTGCGCGGTAAGCGACATGCCGCAAATCAAGAACGCGACAAGGATGAATTTCTGCATGGCCGCTACACTACCCCATTACATCCTTCAACGTCAACCCCGCACGCGCACCCCGCACGCGGACGTTGCGCCCCATGTTTTTGAAGGCACCGAGCTACATCTCCTGCGCCTCGCGGGTAGCTAGTATCATCGAATCCCGATGAGGTTCGGGCCGGTTCCAGGTCTGGGGCACGGCAGACCTGTAAGTTAAGATTAACCAGGGTCCGATCCCAGATGCGTCCCATCAGCAGAGGAGCCGATGACGTGCGGATGCGCGGCTTCGCGCAACGTCACACCGTGGAGACTGCACTCGCGTGGCTGGATGCGCAATTGCAACCGTTGCCCTCGGAACTCGTGCCCTTGCGGAAAGCCGCCGGTCGTGTGCTGGCGGCGTCGGTCGTCAGCGGTGTCGATGTGCCGGGGTTTGATCGCGCGACGATGGACGGATATGCCGTGGTGGCACACAGCACGGAAGGCGCCACCGCTTACACCCGGCTGCCGCTGACCGTCATCGGCGATTCAATGCCTGGCTCGCCCTTTGACGGCCACGTCTCAGCCGGCGAAGCGGTTCGCGTGATGACCGGCGCGCCGATGCCGCGCGGCGCCGACGCCGTACTGCCCGCCGAATGGGTGGAAGCGGAGGCCAATGATCGCATCCCCTACAACATCAGCGCGTTAACTGCCGTCTCGCCAGGAAAGAATCTCGGCAGACGCGGCGAAGACATTGTCACCGG
>DATJEI010000344.1:0-7563 GCA_035496735.1 Bryobacteraceae bacterium
CGGGCCCCGGAGATCTGACGCGGCCGATCTCGCCCAGTCAGAAGGAAGGACGTCGGCATCCAGGCGGCGAAATCGGAGAGCGTTTTCGATTGCGCGCGCCAATCCATGAAGTCCGCCGGCGAAGCATCGCTAAGGCTTCCCTGACTGTCATGGCTCCAGACAAACGCCAGTGTTTCAGGTTCGGGGTAAGACACCGGGTGGAGCAGCAATCCGTCCACGATGCCGAACATTGCGGCATTTGCCCCGATGCCCAGCGCCAGGACCATTACCACGCATGCAGTGATCAGCGGACTGCGCAGTAGAATCCGGAATCCAAAGCGAATGTCCCGGAGCAAAGTAGCGGCTAGAGCACGCATCAATTAACCGGCGCCTGTCCCCGCTAGCATACCAGCAGTCAAGCTGGCGGCATGGCGTTACCGGCCGTTGGATCGAGCGCTGGCTGCCGCCCGTGGGCCGGCCAAAAAGCCCGGCACCAGATGCTCCAGCCCACCAGTTGAGTGAGCATGAGGAAGATGTTTGGGATGAATTGCGCCTCGGGCGGGATGAGATAGCGGAACCCGTAGGAGATCGCAGCCCCGGTCACCACGACACCTAATCCGATGCTGACAACGGTAAGCTGCGGATCGCGCTTGCGGTCCGCCAGGAGAACGCCCCACAAAACTAGGTTCATGATCGCCGCGCCGAAGTTGAGAAGTTCGCTGGTGCTGTTGAACCAGGTGCCTTCAATCCAGGGTTTGGGTCCCATGGGAAACATGGGAAACAGCAAGAATGGCAATACCAAAGCAACCACCACGATTCCACTCAGAATGCGCCCGACAGAAGCTCGTTTGGGACCTGAGGTAGCCCGATACATCAGCCCGATCACCAAGAGAAACCGCAGGAGGTCGACGATGACATCATTCATCCAGTAAAGACGGGCGTACCACCTTACCGCTTCAGCGGACGAACTTGCGCTAACCACGGCGCCGTTATAGAGGAGGTCGAAGCCCTGGAGGGCCACATTGCTGAGGAGCTCCCATATAACATACACCAGGAGAGCCCAGAACTTTCGGGAATGACCGCGCAGGAGGAGGACGAGAACGGTGACTAACGCTAACGCGTCACCGATCTCGATGAGGTAGTAGACGTAACGCATAATGGCACGCTGCGCGCTTACTGCTCGCCTACCAAGCAGTTGGTGCTACGCACCGTGCCTTGCTGGCCTAGGCGATATTCGTCCCACCACCGGGCGGGATTGCATTGGTCCCACCGCCGGGCGGGATTGCATTCGTCCCACCACCGGGCGGGATTGCATTGGTCCCACCGCCGGGCGGGATTGCCGCTTCAGTAACACCCACGCTCGCTAACGCCAAAACCAATATCGACAGAAGTTTAACACGTTTCAACTGACACCGCCTCTAAAAAGTAAAATTTGATACTTAGTACGTTGCTCTTCAAGGAGCTAAGATCAATACCTTATAGTATCTCTTCAACCGGAATACTGAGTATAAGGTTTTCCCCTTAGTACGTCAAGAGTTTTGGTACAGTCGGGATTGTAGACGCTGGAAGAGTAGGAATGCGGCTAAATGATTGAAACTTTTAAACTTGCTTACTGCGGCGGATGAGTTGAAGAGCTTCGCGGAGGGCGATATAGACGTTCAGCAACCCCAGGCTACTGAAGGAACCACGGAAATAGGGGTCATCCCACAGGTCCTGAAGCTCGATTTCATGGCCGGGGAAGAAGCTGGGGAGATGATTCAGGGTCCATGAATCCATCCAAGGGAATACCACCAGGAAAGTGCCGATCTCAAAAGCGAAGAGCGCGAACAAAATCACCCAAAGCCGCCGCCGTAGGCCGCTCACCCTCCGACGTAAGGCCGGAGGTGCGGAATCCCGCGCAGCCTCGGAGGTGGGTGTGGTTTCCGGCGTCAGGGACATGCGAAGAGTTCGCCTTGCGAGGAATCGGAGACGGCTATTGGATATCCAGTCCAGATGGGATGGCGGCTGGCGTTGCGTACTGGCTCGAAACTGAAGCGATGAAGCGCGGTGGGGCCGATTCGCTCCAGCGCCTCGATATGATCGCGTGTCCCGTAGCCTTTATTGTGCGCAAAGCCATACTCCGGGAAAACCGCATCCCATCTCAGCAGAGCCTGGTCGCGCGCAGTCTTGGCGAGGATCGATGCGGCGGCGATGGAAAAACATAACCCGTCGCCCCCGATGAGAGGCTTCTGCGGAAGAGCGCTCGCGATGCAGATCGCATCCAGCAGCAAATAGTCGCAAGCCACTCCCAGCCCTTTCAGCGCGCGCTCCATGGCTAGCCGGGAAGCTTCTAAAATATTGACGCGATCGATCTCATAGGCGTCCGCGGCGCCCACGGCCCATGCGGCCGCGCGTTCACGGATGCGTTCGGCGAGCACTGCGCGCCGTTCGGGTTCGAGCTGTTTGCTGTCGTCCAACCCGCGAATCTGCCGTGCCGGGTTGAGGATTACTGCCGCAGCGAACACGGGCCCAAAAAGCGCACCGCGCCCGGCCTCGTCCAGTCCGGCGATGGCCCGGTAACCGGCGTTTCGCGCGGCGCGCTCATAGCGGCTGCTGGGCATCCCTCAACCAGATGACCCAGCTAAACCCGCTCGTGGAGACGCGCGGCCTTGCCTCTGAGCCCACGCAAATAATAAAGCTTCGCGCGGCGCACCTGTCCTGTGCGCACCACGTCAATGTGGTCGATCACAGGAGCCTGCACCGGGAAGATGCGCTCGACACCGTGGCCGAAGCTGACCTTGCGGACCGTGATGGTCTCGCTCATCCCGGTGTTGTTGCGGGCGATGACGGTGCCCTCGAATACCTGGAGGCGCTCTTTATCGCCTTCCTTGATCTTGACGTGCACCTTGATGGTGTCGCCGGGCCGGAACTCCGGGTGAGTCGCCCGTTTGTTCTTGTTCAGGATCTTGGCGATCATTGCGTTTTGCATAATAATCTCTACTCTACTTTCTGAAATCTTTCGCAGGCGGCCGATGCGGCCGCCCTACCTTAACAAATCCGGACGCTGGCGCTGGGTTTTCTCCCGGGCCGCATTTCTGCGCCACTTGCGAACCTCTTCATGGTTGCCGCCGATCAGCACTTCCGGCACTTTCCAACCGCGAAACTCCGCTGGCCGGGTGTACTGCGGCCAATCCAGCAACCCTGCCTCGCCGAACGACTCATCCACGCTGGAGGTCTCATTCCCCAGCACTCCAGCCTGCAAGCGGGCGACTGCATCCACCACCACCGCCGCCGCCAATTCGCCGCCGCTCAGCACGTAATCACCGATCGAAAGCTCTTCGTCGGCCAGATGCTCCGCGACCCGCTCGTCCACGCCCTCGTAACGACCGCAGATCAGGAGCAGCTCTTTCAATTCGCTGAACTCCCGAGCCTTGGCCTGGTCGAACTTCTTGCCTTGGGCCGAGAGCAGGACCACTTTGGTGCCTTCACTACGCTCAGGCCCCATCGCGCGTATCGCCTCTACAGCTTCAAATATCGGCGCCGCTTTCAGCAGCATGCCTTCGCCGCCGCCAAACGGCCGGTCATCCACGGTCCGGTGCCGGTCGTAAGTCCAGGTTCGCAAATCGTGTACCTGAATCTCGATCAGCCCCGCCTCGCGCGCCTTCTGAATCACGCCGTGCTCGAACGGCCCCCGGAAAAACTCGGGGAAGATCGTCACGATGTGAAACTTCACTGCTGCTCCAGCAACCCTTCCGGCAACTCCACCCGGATGCTCTTCGACGCTACATCGATCACCTTGCAGATCGACCGCGCGAACGGAATTAGAATCTCATGGCCGTCCGCCGCCTCCACCTTCAAGAGCGGTGCACCGCCGTATTCCTCTACTTCCGTCACGACTCCTACTTCCGACTCGCCGAACACTCGGCAGCCAACCAGGTCGGCATATGAAAAAGCCCCCTCTGCGGGAGGCTCCACTTCGCTCGCCCGCACCAGCATCTCGGCGCCTTCCCACTTCTCGGCATCCGAGATCGAGTCGATGCCCGCGAACTTGAACACCGGACGCCCGTCGTGCCGCCAAGTTTTCTCGACTCGCATCACCTGCCGCCGCCCGTTCACTTCCAGCGCGACCTCGCGTAACTTCTGTTCCCGCTCCGGATCGCTGCTATCCAGCTCGCCGAGCAACTCTCCGCGATTCCCACGGGCGCGCCACAAACGGCCGATCGCATGCCAGCTTTCGTCCACGGTCTTCTCTAGGCGGCCCTATTCCAGAATTTCCAGCGTGAACCGCCGGTTCTGCTTCATGCCCGCAGCACCCAGCAGCGTGCGGATCGAACGCGCGGTCCGCCCCTGCTTGCCGATTACTTTACCCAAGTCTCCCGGCGCCACCCGCAGTTCCAGAACCGTAACCTGTTCACCTGCGACCTCGCGCACCGTTACCTCGCCGGGGTTATCGACGAGTATCTTGGCGATCTCGGTTACCAGGTCTTTCACTGTCATTACCTCTCTACTTAAGGGCCGTCTAAGCCGCCGGGGCGGACTCGGCCACCGCCGGGTAGGTCTTCATCAGCCGGGCCACGGTAGCCGATGGCTGCGCGCCGTTCTTCATCCAGTGCTCGATGCGCGCATGATCCAGCTTCACGGCCTTCGGCGTCGCCACCGGACTGTAGATACCCACCACTTCCACCGAGCGGCTGTTACGAGCGCGCTCCTTATCGATTACCACTACGCGATACGAAGGCTTCTTCTTGCCGCCAAACCGCGCCAGACGAATCATCAGCATTCCTAAACTCCTATCCTTCTATAATCCTTAATTTGCCGCTCAAAGGGCAAACCGGCTGTAACCGTAACTTAACGCCCAAAGGGCATACCGGGAGGCATCATCTTTGCCAGGCGCTTGCCCAGGAACCCGCCGCCACCCCCCGTCAAACTCTTCATCATTTTGCGCATCTGCGCGTATTGCTTCAGCAAATTGTTCACTTCCTGAACCGATGTCCCGCTGCCTTTGGCGATGCGCTTGCGCCGCTGGCCGTTGATGATCATGTGATTGGAGCGCTCTTTCGGCGTCATCGAGTCCACGATCGCCACCAGCCGGTTGATCTCGTTCTCGTCCACCTTGACGTTCTTCAGGTCCTTCATCATGCCGACCTGCGGCATCATACCCAGCAGCGATTCGAGCGGCCCCAGCTTGCGGATCTGCTTCATCTGATCGCGGAAATCGGCGAGGCTGAAATCGTCTTCGATCAGCTTCCGCTGCATCTCCTCGGCCTGCTTCTGATCGATGGTCTCTTCGACGCGCTCGATCAGGCTCAGGACGTCGCCCATGCCGAGAATGCGCTGGGCAACGCGGTCCGGATGAAACAGCTCGAGCGCGTCCGGCTTCTCGCCTACGCCCACAAACTTCAGCGGCTGTCCGGTGACGGAGCGGATCGACAAGGCCGCGCCGCCGCGGGCGTCGCCATCCATCTTGGTAAGAATGACCCCGGTGATGCCTAAGCGTTTGTGAAATTCGTCGGCCGACTTTACCGCGTCCTGCCCGGTCATGGCGTCGGCGACGAACAGGATCTCAGAGGGGTTCAGCGTTTCTTTGAGCTGGCTAAGCTCCGTCATCAGGTCTTCGTCGATATGCAAGCGCCCGGCGGTATCCACCAGCACCACGTCGCGCCCGGTCTGAATGGCTTCCTTGCGCGCCGACCGCGCAAGTTCCAGCGGCTGCGTCTCTTCCGGAGTGCCTTCGTAAATCGGCAGCTTGAGATCACGCGCCAGCACGCTGAGCTGTTTGCGCGCCGCCGGACGGTACACGTCGACCGAAACCATTAGAGGAGAACTGCCGTTTTTCGACAGCCAGCGGGCAAGTTTGGCGGTGGACGTGGTTTTGCCGGAGCCTTGCAGGCCCACGATCATGAACACGCTGGGCGGCTCGTTCGCCATCCGGAGCTTGGCCTGATGCGTGCCCAGCATTTTGACCATTTCGTCGCGGACGATCTTGACCACTTGCTGGGCGGGCGAAAGCGCGGTGAGCACTTCCTGCCCCATGGCCTGTTCCTTAACCGCTTCCATAAACTGCTTGACGACGCGGAAATGCACGTCAGCTTCGAGCAGCGCTACCCGGATCTCGCGCAACGCGGCTTCCATGTTTTCCGCCGAGAGTTTCCCCTCTCCGCGCAAGGTCTTGAACACGCGCTGCAGTTTGTCGCTTAAGTTATCGAACATGATTGGCCCCGGGACCTAAATACCTGGGGATTCTCCACCGGAAGGTAGATTTTCATTGTAGCGCAATGAGGCACGGCACCTGATTGGGGCCGAACTTAGCTGGAGGACCTATCGCGAAACCGAAGAACATGAATTTAAACATCACCACCGGCACCCCCCGCCGTTCATAGCGTCAGGAGGAGCAAGTCGCCACCGACCGCCGTCCCGGCCGCTAGCGTGGTCTTGTACCCGCGGTATCCCGTCCAGGTCGTCTGGAAACACGTCCTTAGGGGGATCTGCGAGCCGCTTCACGAGGGTTTTACAATATCTTCACAGAAAACCTCCGTCTGCCGACTCTCTGCCCGCATCTAAGCACCATGCTAGAACGTAAACTGTTTTTCGTAGCGGTCGTGTTCGCCTTGTCCGCAGCCACGGGGTTCGCCCTTCCGCCCACCACAGGCGCCCAATGGTGGTCAACAGATCCGAACCTGAGCTGCTCAGCCTATCGTTCGTTGATTTATGAAGTCCCTCTGGCCTCGGGAGGAAGGGGCTACGCATGCGGAGTCACGGGAACGTTTGTCTGGTTTGCCGCCGGCGGTAGTTTGGGCACTTCGATCCATATGGCAGCGCCGGCGTCGGGAGCGGTTGGCGTCCAGTATCTTTTCTTCGACGAAGGTGGCAACCGCATATCGCTGGATGCGATCGTGGGAGCCGCTCAGGCTTCAAGTAACAGCCTCGGACTGGTGATCAGTGCGAATCAGCCTTCCGAGGTCCGCTTGCTCGGGGCTTCCAGCGATGCCCCGCTGCACCAGAAAACTCAAACAGGTTCGGTCTTCGGAGTCTTCCTCTGTTCCAGCTCTGCTGCCTGCGCTACGGTAAATCCTCAGTTACTGTATTCATCCATGTCCGTACCTGGATGGTCGCTTGGCGTGCCGATTGCCTGGGACTCTACCTTCTCGCCGCTCCAGCCGGTGGGATTATCGACTCGCTGGTCCGCGGTCGGAATCAACGATGCCACCCACCTGATCTCCTTTGCGATCTACAACCAGTCAGCGGCGTCCACAACTTACTCGGTCCGGGTTTACGATGCCGAGGGTTCGATTGCCGCGGAAGCTGTAACCCCGTTGATCCCCGGCTCAGGCGGCTCTGACGGAGCAGGGGCGACGCGGGGTTTTCTGCTGTCGGACTTAATCGGGACCGCACTCCCGCAGGGATTGTTGAAGGTGACCATCGAAGGCGACGGGCTCTCCTCTGCGTTGTTCCTGCAATTCAGCGGCAGCTCCGCCACGAGCCTCCCGACGTTCCCCGAGTTCATCCCCGGCATTGCCGCGGCACTCGCGTCGCCGAGGACACATGAGCGGAATTCGACAGACTTGCGCGTGGGTCAGATCCTGAAGTGATGAGCAGCTTCGAGTG
>DATJEI010000345.1:0-20733 GCA_035496735.1 Bryobacteraceae bacterium
CAAACCTTAACCGCGTCGGACTCAAGTTGCTCCTGACTCAACAAACCCCTACGATCTTTTCAGCCGTGCAGACATGCTATATTGTGAAGCCGTCGCCGCGATGTCACCCTAGCTTTTCCAATTGAGTGGCTAGGCGGCGCATGGAATCGATAGATTCTGAAAGACGAACGCCCTTGGTCGGGAAGCTGGCATGTGGGCTAAGGAAACCGCAAAGATCGCCGTGAATCCAGCGCGTCCATTTCCTCATATTGCCAGCTCTCTGCCCCGGGAGCGCGTAATCGCAATCGCACTGGCGCTGGCGCGTACCGCCCTCTGCGCATACCGGGCAGCGACCCAGTCCGTCGTGCACGACGAAGCATTCAGCTTCAACTTGTTCCTGAGCCACCGCTGGCGCGATATATATTTCAATTACGACGCTGCCAATCATGTGCTGTTCTCCCTGCTTGGCAAGCTCTCGATGAGGCTGTTCGGGGTTTCGACATGGGCGATCCGGCTGCCCACTGTGATCGCGAGCTTCTTCTTGATACTGGGCGTATGGCGCTTGCTGGAGTCTTCCGAATCGCGCGCCGTACGGTGGGTGGCATTTGCCGCCATCGGCCTCCATCCATTGATCTTCGATTTTTCAGTCGCGGCGCGAGGGTACGGATTGGCCCTGGCGTTACTCACGTGGGCCTTGTACGAGGTGCGCATGCACGAAGCGAGTCCACGGGCCGACGTACTGGCCGGGGTGCTGCTAGGCTTCGCCTGCGCCGCCAACTTCACAATGGGATTTCCTGCCGTCGGCCTGCTGGCGGCGTTACTCCTGGCTGGCCGGGGCAGGGAGCGGCTGTGGCGTACCCTCCGCGTTGCGCTTCCCGCTGCGGCTGTGTTTTATGTCGTGTGCGGGGGCGTGCTGCGTTCTGCTGGATTCAATAATTTTTACGTCGGCCTTCCCTCGCTGCGTAGCTCGCTAATCAACCTGGCGGTGAGCTCGATTTACGCCTTGCAGCGAAAAGGTCTGTTCGGGACCTACCAAGCCGCTGAATTCATAGCATTTTTTATGGTGCCCGCGATCGCGCTGTTCCTGGCGGCTGATTCGATCCGGGAATGGCGACGCGGAAAAGCTCAGAGAATCCTCGTCCCGATGGCTGCCGGTGTGGCTGCGGCGGGGATGATCGCGGCACATTATCTGGTTGGCCTTCAGTATCCGATCGATCGCACCGGTTTGGCGATGATGCTGCTATTCGGCTTGGCTTGGGCCTTGGCCGCAGGCAATACGCCCTATCGCTGGTTGCGCGGAGCGAGCTTGGCCGGCGGCGCCCTGCTCGCGGTCCAGTTCGCGACCCAGTTTGAAGTGAACTATTTTCAGGTTTGGTGGTACGATCGCTCGACCAAGGAAATTGCGCGCCGCGTCGCTGAGGACAGCCGCGGCAAGCCACCGGGCTCGATCTCGATCGGAGCCACCTGGATCCACCAGCCCGCGCTTGAATACTACCGCACCGTGGATCATATTACTGCGTTGAGACCGGTCGTGCGAACCATGGACACCTTGATTACAGGCCAAGACTATTACGTACTGCATGCGTCCGATGCGCATTACTCAGCCGCTCACGGCCGCACGGTCCTGTTCTCCGATTCTTTCGCAGGTGTGGTTTTAGTCAAATGAGCTTTTGGCCCGGCGCCCCTATTGCGTATGGCCGCCAAATGGGAGTGCGTCGACCCGTAGCCGTTCCCCCGCTGATGGATCTAACTAGGAATTATTCCCGAAGGAGCCGCGAAATGCATGCTACTGCCGAAATTGTGATCGGTACCGTCCTTGAGCGGAGCGTCGAACATGAGGAAGCTGGGGCCCGCAGGGAGGCGCTTCCGCGGCGCCGATGATTCACTCACGCGCGAAGCCGATTTCGAAGCGAGCGCGCCAGACAGCAGAGTCCTACTTCATTCGATGTCCGTGGCGTCACCGCATCACCCGTAGAGTCCAGGAGTCGAAGGAATTGGAAGAGATTTTCACTCCGAATTCGACCGGGCACATGTATGATATCTGCCATAGGCTATAGCGCGAATGGGACGATAACAAGGGGCGATATCAAGGGGGCGGTCAGAATTTCTCAATAGTGTGATCCGGGATGGCCATTGTTCTGGCTTTTGACCTCCGCGCGGCTTGGGCGTCGCCCTGGCAGAAGGACGTTATTGCCGGTTTTGTTCCCGAAGCGACCGCGCTCAGGTCATAGGGAGATTGATAACGAAGATGGTGACGAGCAGTTCTGCACACTCCGTTTCCATTGAACGCGCAATGGCGATTCTGGAACTGCTGAGCGCTTCGGCGAACGGCAAAACACTTTCGCAGATCAGCGACCGGCTGAACATTCCGCGAAGTACCGCTCACGTCCTGCTTGTCACGCTTAAGAGGCTTGGCTATGTGCGGCAAGGTTCTACCGGTCACCTCTTCTCGCTGGGCGCGAAGGCTCAAATGTTAGCCGGAGGGCCAATCGCCTGCATGGAATTGGCCAGCAGGGCGCGGCCGCACCTGGTGCCGCTCAGCGAGGCGATCGGTCTAACCAGCTACATAGCGGTGCTTGACGCGGACCAGGCCAGGTACATTGAATGCTGCAGAGGACCCGGTATTCGGATCGATGTTTTTCCCGGGAAAAGAGCAAACCTCCACTGCACCGCTGTGGGAAATATCCTTCTCGCGGGGCAGCGGAAGGAAGCGCTCGAAGGCTACCTGAGCGACCACTCGCTTATGCGCCACACCAGCAAAACCATACGCAGCGCCGAAGAACTGCGAGCCCGGCTGGAACAAGTCAGGAAGCAGGGCTATGCTCTCGACGACGAAGAACAGGCGCTAGGTATTCGTTGCCTCGCCGTGCCTCTGTATGACGCGCTGCGTAAGGTTACGGGCGCGCTGGGCATTTCCGGCGCGCTGCATGAGATTCAGGAGGAGAACATCGCTTTCCTGGTGGCGTGTTTGAAGAGGACGTCTGCAGAGATTGCACTGGCACGATAGAACTGCTGAGGCTCGTTCCCAACGACACGGAATACGACGGTAAGCGCTGATTTGCCACGCCACGTTCAGCTGCTACTGCCGACGCCGGCGAAGCCAAAAGGCATACATCTTTCGCTGAGAGAGAGTCCGCAAGCCCTTGTACAGATAGGCAGTGCCCGCCCCGCAAATCGTGCAACAAAAGGTTATCAAATCTTAACAATTGACGAAAGCTGATACGGCAGCCAGCGCCGCTAGGCGCCCGACCCAACTTCCGTATTCCGTTGGAAGTATCCGTCCAGCATTCTGGACGATTACCACCACAACCCTATTGCATTGGATCAGACCTTCCTTTACGATTATCGGATCGCTAGAACGTTAGTCTGACAGATGCTCGCCAGAGCATGAATTAGGGGGTACCATGCATTCGATCTCACGGATTTTCAGGATGGGAAGATTCCTGTTATTAGGGGTTTGCTGCGCGCTGTCTATAAGGTTAGTGACCGCGCAGGTTACGACTGCCACGCTCTATGGCATTGTCAACGATGCGACCGGAGCGGTGGTGCCCGGCGCCATGGTTAGCCTCACGAATGTAGGAACGTCGGAAGTCTACCGGAAAGTATCCGACTCCGCGGGTGAATTCGGATTCCAGTTCTTGCCGGTCGGAACATATACTCTGCGCATAGAGGCACAAGGATTCAAGGCGCGTGAGACTTCGGGAATTACCTTGACCGCCGGACAGCAGACCCGGCAGACCTATCAGCTCGATATCGGCGCTGTCACGGAGACTCTGAAGGTGGAGGGGTCTGCGCCTCTGCTGAACACGGTTTCAGCCGAGCAACAACAATCGATTGACAGCACCACGGCGAAAGAGCTTCCGCTGGCCCGCCGCGATTTTTCAGGATTGCTCAAACTCGGCACCGGTGTCAGCACTAGTACCAACGGGACGGTCCGAATGAACGGGGCGGGCGAAGCGGGAACCAACTATTCAGTTGACGGGACCAGCGCGAGCGGCAATACCGAGGGCCGCAATTATTCTACTTATGGAAACTCCGGTTACATACAGGTTATGAGCCTGGAGGGAATCGCCGAGGTTCAGACGGTTAAAGGGGTCGCGCCGGCCGAGTATGGCGATGCACTGGGCGGCCAAGTCAACCTGATCACGAGGTCCGGCACAAACCAGTGGCACGGCAGTCTGTTCGAGAATTTTCAGGCGGAAAATCTGAACGCCAGGAACCAGTTCCTCGCAAGGAACGTTCCATTGACATTCAATCAATTCGGCGCTTCTTCAGGCGGGGCGATTCGCAAAGACAAGATCTTTCTATTCGGGGATTATGAGGGATATCGTGAACGCAGTACGCCCATAGTTCAGGGGACCGTGCCAACGCAGATAGTGCGCGATCAGATTCTGGCAGCCCTCCCCGCCTACAATCTTGTCCTGGCGCCGATGCCGCTCCCGAATCAATCCACCGCTCCCGGTGCAACCACCGGAACTTACCTTTCCGCAAGAACCGCGCAAAAGAGCGACAACCACATCGATTTGAAAGGCGACGTTATCCTGGGCGCCGCGGGCAGGCTTTCTCTTACTTATAGCCACGGACGGCCATACTATCAGACCCCTTCGATCTTCTTGAATGGCGCCAACGATCGTAGCTACAATAACGTGGCGGAGCGGGGCAGCGCAAGTTACACAACCGGCGGTGCGAGCTGGACATCTGAAACACGTTTCGGCTATTCCATCTCGGACATATCGCGCGTCGACGCATTTTTCAACCAACTGAATCCGGCAAATTCAAAAGAAATCTTCGCCTTCGGCGAACGGCTTCCCTATGTATCGACTTCGCTCGGCTGGGGTACGGCTTCCTCTGAATTGTGGGGGGTCACAGGCCCCACCTGGAGCATGAGCAGCAAGATTTCGAAACAGATAGGCAAGCATTCTTTGAAGTTCGGCGGGGATTACACACACGCTTGTTGCAGCCGGACGAACCCTCAGAATCCGGAGTTCCACTACAACACACTGGCTCAAATGCTGAGTAATACTCCCACCACGGTGACGGCTAACTTCGGAAACGGCTTGTATACCGCGGATCTCTATCACTTTGGATTTTTTGCGCAGGATGAGTACCGCATTCGTACCGATCTGGTGCTCGATTTCGGTCTGCGCAATGACTCCTATTCCAATCTGGTGGTGCATCCTCTGGGCAGCCAGGGCGCAGGCACGGGCTTTTACAATCCAGATGGGATCCTCGACTCTCAGTTCCACGTCGGGCCTATTCGCCCTCAGGACCGCCCCTATAATCCAGATCACATGAATTTAGCGCCGCGCTTTGGCTTCAGCTATTCACCGGGCAAGGCCAAGACCGTAATTCGCGGCGGATTCGGAATCTTTTTCAGCAGCCAGGTTCCCGGGGCCATGTGGCAAACTGTGCAGAGCGGGCCGGTTATTCCGTTCCGGACCGCTTTCACGCAACAGGATGTACTGAAGTACGGCCTCAAATACGGTCAATATACCGACGATCTACGCAACGTTGTAGCGGCGCAGCAGGCCGCGAGCGGCGTGTTAAGCACATTCTCAATATTCAATCCTGACCTGCAAAACCCATACATGATGCAGTATTCTCTGGGCTTTCAGAGGGAGATTACGCCTACTTTGGTGCTGGAGAGCGGCTTCGTCGGTAGTCGCGGTGTAAAGTTTCTCGCCCAGCGCCCCATGAATTTGCCTAACCGCGTGACCGGCATTAAACCCAATCCGTTACTATCCGTGACCTATTACGTGGATAACTCTCAGCAATCGGTATTCAACTCATGGCAGACATCGGTGAACAAGCGGTACTCCAAGAACTTCAGTGGCGGCTTTCATTACACGTGGAGCAAATCGCTCGCGCCGCAAGGCGGGGACAATGGCTCGTATTACCAGGGAGACGCCGCGACGGTGAACCAGAACTTCTTCGATTACAGGGCCGACCGGGGACCTGGCGCCGGAGATGTCACTCACGCTGTCGCGTCCAATTGGCTTTATCAGTTGCCCGGCCTAGAGCACCAGCGGTGGTTGCGTCCCGCTTTGGGCGGTTGGCAGGTGTCCGCCATCTTTACTGCCCAGACCGGAAGCGCCTTTACTCTGTCACAATCGTCCTCTTTGCCGGCCAGCCGCCCGGATTATATCGGTGGATCGCCGATCTTGTCGAACTACCGGACCACGCTTCAGTACCTCAATGTAGCCGCGTTCGCCCGCGTCCCCATCATCGCTGCGTCGGGTGGCACTGCCCGGCCCGGAAATATCGGCAACGGTGCGATCCGCGGACCGGGGCTATGGAATATAGACTTTTCTCTCGCTAAGAATTTCAAGCTGACCGAACGGGCGCAACTGCAGATCCGGACCGATATGTTCGACGCGCTGAATCACACAAACTACAGTGGGCTGATCACGGCAATCACTAACCCCCGCTTTGGGCAGTTGACAAGCACCCTGGGGGCTCGCACAATTCAATTGAATGCTAGGTTAAGCTGGTAATTGAGACTTACCTGGTAGTTGAGATTTAGATGATAAACTGCTGCGACGTGTGGTTTTCGCGCGCCTTGAAGATTGCCGCATTGGGGATGGTGACAGCCTGCGCGGCAACCTCGCAGCAGCCAACTTCGGGACCAGCCTCGACGTCCGACGCGCCGCCGCGCGCGCTCATCGACAAGTACTGTATCGGGTGTCATAACGAACGCCTAAAAGTCGGCGGGTTGGCGCTCAACAACATCGCGTCGCAGAGCATAGGCCAAAACACAGCAGTTTGGGAGAAGGTAGTGCGGAAGCTCCGCGCCCGTTACATGCCGCCGGTTGGCCTCCCGCGCCCGGATGAGAGCACCTATAACAGCGCGGTTTCATCGCTCGAGAGTTCTCTCGACCGGATTGCCGCCGCGAAACCCGATCCCGGCCGGACCGACACATTCCGGCGCCTGAATCGCACGGAATATCACAACGCGATCCGCGATCTGCTGGCTTTAGACATTGATGTTTCGTCGCTTCTGCCCAGCGACGATTCCAGCCACGGCTTCGATAATGTAACCGTGGGAGAACTCTCGCCGACTTTGCTCGAGCGATATCTTTCAGCGGCGCAGAAGATCAGCCGGCTGGCCATCGGCGGCGCGGTCCGTGCACCGGGCGGCGATACCATCGAGCTTCCGGCGGATCTCACCCAGGAGCAGCATTTCGACGAGCTTCCCTTCGGAACCCGCGGCGGGACGGCGGTTCATTACACCTTCCCTCTGGATGCCGAATATGAGATCCAATTGCGCCTCACCCGCGACCGGAACGAGCACGTGGAAGGTCTGAGGGAAGCGCATCAGATCGAGCTGACCATTGACGGTGAGCGAATACAAGTGTTCACGGCCAAGCCGCCTCCGGCAAGCAGCGACCAGAGCATTGTTGACAAGGATTTTCATATAAGAGTCCCGGTGAAAGCCGGTTCGCATGAGTTGGCCGCGACGTTCATTAAGAAACCGTCGGTCTTGCTCGAAACCGATCGCCAGCCTTACCTGGCGCACTTCAACGCGGACCGGCACCCGCGCATTCAGCCGGCGCTCTACTCCATATCGGTAACCGGGCCGTTCAATGCCAGCGGACCCGGCGACACTACCAGCCGCCAGCGTATCTTTGTTTGTCATCCGCAGAAAGAGTCCGAACAGGACGCGTGCGCCAAGCGAATCCTCTCCACTCTGGCGCGGCGGGCCTGGCGGGGGCCGGTTAAGGATTCCGAACTGCAAGTTCCATTGCGCTTTTATCGCGAAGCGCGCGCGCAGGCGGGCTTCGAGGATGGAATCGAAAAGGCGCTGAGGGCCGTATTGATGAGTCCCCGGTTTCTGTTTCGTATCGAGCAGGACCCGGCCGGGATCGCCCCGCGGACCGCGTATGCTCTGAGCGATCTGGATCTGGCATCGCGTCTATCATTTTTCCTGTGGAGCAGCATCCCTGACGATGACTTACTGGATGCCGCCACTCGTGGCACTCTGAAACAGCCTGCGGTACTGAAGAAGGAAGTCCGGCGCATGCTCGCCGACCCGCGCTCCGAAGCGCTAGTGAACAACTTCGCGGAACAATGGCTGTATCTCAGAAACCTTGCTTCCGCTAGCCCGGATACCCGCCTGTTCCCGGATTTCGACGACAACCTGCGCCAGGCGTTCCGGCGCGAGACCGAAATGTTCTTCGAGAGCATCATGCGCGAGGACCGGAATGTGCTCGACCTTCTGCGGGCCAACTACACCTTTGTGAATGAGCGCCTGGCGAAGCACTACGGCATACCGAATATTTATGGCAGCCGCTTCCGGCGGGTCACGTTTGACGAGGGCAGCGTCCGCGGCGGTTTGCTCGGCCAGGGCAGTGTTCTCACCGTGTCTTCCTACGCCACCCGGACATCTCCGGTCATTCGCGGCAAATGGGTTTTGACCAATATCCTTGGCTCACCGCCGCCACCACCGCCGCCGAACGTGCCGCCATTGAAGGAGGCGGCCGATTCCGGCAAGGTCCTCACGATGCGCGAGCGCATGGCCCAGCATCGCGCCAACCCGGCCTGCGCGGGCTGTCATAAGCTGATGGATCCGATCGGCTTTTCGCTTGAAAACTACGATGCGGTGGGCCGCTGGCGCACCACCGAAGGCGGAGTGCCGGTGGACGCGGCGGGAAGTCTGCCGGACGGCAGCACTTTCACGGGCGCCGCCGGTCTGCGGCAGGCGCTGCTGCGCAACCCCGAATTGTTTGTCACCACAACCGCCGAGAAGCTTCTCACTTACGCTTTAGGCCGTGGCGTAGAGGAAGATGACGCGCCCGCGGTGCGCGGCATCGTGCGCGCGGCGCGCGCCGACGACTATCGCTTTTCGTCCCTGGTTCTTGGAATCGTCAACAGCACTCCGTTTCAGATGAGGAGATCACAATGATCATTACGAAGAAGGCTCTTCCCCGCCGCTCTTTTCTGCGCGGCGCGGGCAGCGTGCTTGCGTTGCCGCTGCTGGATGCCATGGTTCCGGCCATGACGGCGCTGGCGGCCACCCCGGCGAATCCGGTGAGACGCCTCGGATTTGTGTATATTCCGATGGGTGCCAATCAGGCGCAGTGGTCTCCTTCCGCAGTCGGTGAGATCACCGAACTTTCACCGATCCTCAATCCGCTGACTCCATTTCTCCAGCACATCACGGTCATCGGTAACCTCGAAAACAAGAATGCGTATTCGCCCGGCAATCACGCCACTGCCAACTCCGCGTTTCTCAGCGCCGCGAAGGCGAAGTTGACGGAAGGCTCGGATTACCGTTCGGGCACCACTGTCGATCAGATCGCCGCGCAACAGATCGGGAAAGACGGGCGCCTGCCTTCGCTCGAACTCGCGATGGATCTTCTCACGACGGTGGGTAACTGCGACAACGGCTTCGCCTGCGCATATCAGAACAATCTCTCCTGGTCCTCGCCCACCACGCCGCTGCCGGCCGAAGCGCATCCGCGCGTGGTTTTCGAGCGGCTGTTCGGCGATGGCGGCACTTCCGCGGAGCGGATGGCCGAGCTGAAAAGAAATGCCAGCATTCTCGATTGGGTGACGGGAGACATCGCGAAACTGCAGAACAAGCTGGGTTCGGACGATCGCGTCAAAGTAACGAATTACCTGGATACGATTCGCGAAGTGGAGCGCCGCATTCAGAAGGCCGAGAGCCAGACCGCCGACTCGCACCTCCCCGACCTGGAGCGGCCCATGGGGGTTCCGGCAGCCTATTCGGACCATGCGAAGCTGATGTTCGATCTGCAGGTGCTAGCGATGCAGGGCGATGTCACGCGCGTGGTTACGTTCCAACTCGCGCGCGAAACCAGCACCCGGACTTATCCCGAGATCGGCGTGCCGGACCCGCACCACCCCACCTCGCACCACGCCAACAATCCGGAGAAGCTCGCCAAGCTGGCCAAAATCAACGCCTATCACGCTTCGCTATTTGCCTACTTCCTGGACAAACTGAAGTCCACTCCGGAAGGAAACGGAACGCTGCTCGATCACTCGCTTTACCTATATGGCAGCGGCATGGGCAACCCCGATGTGCACGACCATGCCAATCTGCCGATCCTGGTGGCGGGCGGCGCGGCCGGCAAAGTGAAAGGCGGCCGTCACATCCGCTACAACGAGCCAACCCCGCTCGCGAACCTGCATCTGACCTTGCTCGACCGCGTGGGCGTGCATCTGGAAGCATTCGCGGACAGCAAGGGCGAAGTCAGCGAATTGCTGGAGCCCGCCGTTTTATGAGAAGCAGCTTATGACACATCCGGTCCGGATAATCTTCGGCGCGCTTCTGGCAGCCGGCGTACTATCCGCGGCGGCGCGTATCGATTCCCGTCTGGCGGACGCCGCGAAGAGATCTGATAAGACCGAGGTTCGCGCCCTGATCGAGCAGCATCTGGATGTGAATGCGACCGCA
The DNA here is from genome assembly GCA_035496735.1 of Bryobacteraceae bacterium. GTDB lineage: Bacteria > Acidobacteriota > Terriglobia > Bryobacterales > Bryobacteraceae > Palsa-187. The sequence goes on from DATJEI010000345.1 coordinate 10,397, forward strand.
GTGGATGGCGACACGGCGCTCCACTGGGCGGCATACTGGGACGATCTGGAAACAGCCCGCCTCCTGCTCGATTCCGGCGCGAATGTGAATGCCGCCAATCGCTATGGCGTTACACCACTATCGCTGGCAGCCACCAATGGCAGCGCAGCTATGATCGATCTGCTTCTCAAGGCCAAAGCCGATCCCAACGCCGCATTGCCGGGCGGGGAAACTCCTCTGATGACGGCGGCGCGAACCGGCAAAGTGGACGCGCTCAAATCTCTGCTGGCCAGCGGAGCGGAGGTGAAGGCGAAAGACGAGGAGCGCGGCCAAACCGCCCTGATGTGGGCCGCTGCGGAGGGCAATACGGCGGCTGTCGAGATGTTGATTGAACACGGCGCTGACATTCATGCGGTGTCCAAGGGCGGGTTTACAGCGCTGCTATTCGCCGTGCGCGAAGGCAAGCCGGAGGTCGTCCGCACGCTGTTGAAAGCCGGGGCAGACGTCAATGAAACCCTGCAGAAGCCCTCGAGACAGGCCGGGACAAGCGCCATGGTTCTGGCGGTAGCCAATGCTCATTTCGAACTTGCGGCCATGCTGCTGGACGCCGGCGCCGATCCTAATGCGGCTGAGCAGGGATGGACGGCGCTGCATACCATTACCTGGATCCGCCAGCCCGGATATGCCAGCAACGACCCTGCTCCCCAGGGATCCGGAAGCATGAGCAGCATCGAATTTGTAAAAAAGATCGCGGCAAAAGGCGCGAATCTGAACGCCAGAATGACGCGGCGCACCAACGCCGGGCTCAGCAGTCTGAATTATATCGGTGCTACGCCATTTCTGATGGCCGCCAGAACCGGCGACGCGGAATTGATGCGGCTGCTGGCGAAACTGGGCGCCGACCCGTTAATTCCCAACGCGGATAATACGACGCCGCTGATGGTGGCCGCGGGAGTGGGCACACGCTCCCCCGGTGAAGACGCCGGTACCGAGCCCGAAGTGCTGGAAGCCGTTAAGGTAGCCCTCGAACTCGGCAACGATATCAATGCGGTTGACAAGAACGGTGAGACGGCGATGCACGGCGCAGCTTATAAACAGGTGCCCTCTGTCGCCCAATACCTGTTGGATCATGGCGCCAAGATTGAGATCTTTAATCGCAAGAACGTCCATGGCTGGACGCCATTAAGAATTGCGGATGGCGTGCACCGGGGAATGAATCTGCGCAGTTCTCCGGAGACTGCGGCGGTCCTCCGCAAGGCCATGAACGCCGCCGGGGTTTCAACCGTGGTGGACCCCGAAGAAGTTATCAGCGGCGCCACAAAATAGCGAATCCTTTAAGTTCTTGGACAAAGGGAGGAATGCTGCGTGAAGAATCGGATTTGCACATTCTGCAGTATCAGCCTGGCTCTCATACTGGCTGCGACTGCTAGCGCCGCGACTTGCGAAAACCTCACTGCGCTGGCGCTGCCCAATACCACCATCACTTCAGCTCAGTCCACCAATTCGCCCGGTTCTGCTGGTGGCAGTCAGGTTCTTCCCGCCTTCTGCCGCGTCGCCGCAACGATCCGGCCAACTAGCGACTCGAATATCCGGATCGAAGTGTGGCTGCCTATGGAGGGCTGGAACGGCAATCTGCTAGCGAATGGAAATGGCGGCTGGTCGGGCTCCATCAATTCCCAGACTTTGGCTGCAGGGCTTCTGCGCGGCTACGCCTCCGCCATGAGCGATCTGGGTCACGAAGGCTCCAGCGCCAGCTTCGCGCTGGGACATCCCGAGAAACTCGTCGATTACGGTTACCGCGGAGCACATGAACTGGCGGTGGCCGCCAAAGCCATCACCGCGAGTTATTACGGACATGGGCCGAAGTTTTCCTATTGGAGCGGTTGCTCCGCCGGAGGTCGCTCAGCTTTGATGGAAGCCCAGCGCTTCCCCGCCGATTTCGACGGCATCATTGCAGGCGACCCCGGTCTCGACTGGACAGGGCGGGCAATCCAGTCGGTATGGGTAGCGCAAGCTGCACATAAGAGCGAAGAATCCTATATTCCGCCAGACAAATATCCTCTGATCCATGAGGCTGTGCTCCAGGCATGCGATGCACGCGACGGCGTGAGAGACGGGGTTCTGGAAGATCCGACACGCTGCAACTTCGATCCGGGGGAACTCCGGTGCCAAGGTCCGGATAACCTCAAGTGTCTGACCGCGCCGCAGGTGGAAACGGCGCGCGCGATTTACACAACAGTGGTAAATCGGCGCACCAAGAAGCCTGTTGCCCCCGCCTTTGAGCGCGGGAGCGAGCTAGGCTGGGCAACCATGGCGGGTCCGAGACCATTCGGCATCGGGGCTGAGTTCTTTAAATATGTGGTGTTTCAGGATCCTTCCTGGGATTATAAGACATTCAATTTCGACAGCGACCTGGCACGTACCGCGGAGGCTGAAAAAGGACTGCTGAATGCGACGAACCCCAACCTCAGCGGGTTCATGGATCGAGGCGGCAAACTGATCCAGTATCACGGGTGGAGCGATCCGCAAATCGCCCCGTCGAGCAGCGTCGAATACTATAAGAACGTCCTGGAGACCTCAGGAGGAGCTGCGAAAGTGCAAAAATCGTACCGGTTGTTCATGGTGCCCGGCATGGCGCACTGCCGGGGAGGGGATGGCACTTCCAGCTTTGACATGTTAAGCGCGCTGCAACAGTGGGTGGAAAATGGCAAAGCGCCCGACCGGATCGATGCGTCCCGCGTCCGGAACGGCATCACCGACCGTACGCGCCCACTCTGCCCCTATCCGCAGTTGGCAGTGTACACAGGCACGGGCAGCACCGACCAAGCCTCGAACTTCTCCTGCAAATTGCCCTAACCGTGTCCCTCTCCGGATGCCGTCATCCACGGTCCGTCGAATGTCGAGCGCAGGCTGCCGCCGGATCGCAAGAGCACTGGGAATCGAAACGGCGACTGCAATGCTTAGTGATTGCTTCACCTCGCTGGGGTGAGAACTGGAAGCGCTTAACGCGAGACAATATCCATTACGCTCCATATTACGCGTGCAACTCGGCAGTTCTGCATCCACAGCCAGTTGAGTGCGCTAGAATCGCATAACAGTCCATGCCCCTGACTCCCGGAACCCGCTTCGGATCGTACGAAATCCTCGGACGCCCACTTGAACAGCAAAGATACAAAATGGATCGCTATGGCATTACCGGCCTGCTGAGCCGCATCCCATCGCCGCGAAAACCAGCACGCCTGACGCATGGGGACATGTGTTCCTCGGAATGTAAGACTTAAGAGTAGCGTGCAGATGCCCAACGTTGGCCTATTTATACCCTGTTACGTCGACCAGCTTTATCCCCAGGTTGGAATCGCGACCTTACGCGTGCTGCGCCGGCTCGGGCTTGACGTCGAGTTCCCACGGGAGCAGACTTGCTGCGGCCAGCCCATGGCGAACTCCGGTTGCGACGCTGCCGCGCGTCCCCTGGCCGAACGTTTCCTCGAGATCTTCGGCAGGTACGACCATGTCGTTTCCCCCTCCGGCAGCTGCGTCTCCATGGTGCGCAACCACTACAATCACTGGCTTCAAGGCAAACCTCGCTTCGAACATCTTCGCAGCCATACCTTCGAGCTTTGTGAGTACCTCACCGACATCGCCAAAGTCGCCAAAGTGGATGGCGAGTTCCCCTTCAAAGTCGGACTCCAGATGAGCTGCCACGGCTTGCGTGAACTTCGCCTCGCGCGCTCCTCCGAACGGATGGTCGCTCCATTTAATAAGGTGCGCCAGCTTCTTTCCCAATTGCGCGGCATTGAAATCGTAGAGTTGTCCCGGCCCGATGAGTGCTGCGGTTTTGGCGGCACCTTCGCGGTGGGAGAAGAAGCCGTCTCCTGCCTCATGGGCCGCGACCGTATCCAGGACCACGTCCATGCCGGCGCCGAAGTCATCGCCGGATTCGATATGTCTTGCCTGATGCATCTGGACGGCCTGATCCGCCGGGCCCATCAACCGCAAAGCGTTATGCACGTTGCCGAAATCCTCGAGAAAGCAAAGCTCTCATCATGACCGGCCACGCCGAAAACGCCGCCTCCTTTGTCGCCGACGAAGACCGCGCGCATTGGCACGACCAGTCGCTGTGGTTTGTGCGAGCCAAGCGCGACCGGCAGGCTTCCGGCATTCCCGAATGGGAAGCCCTTCGTGAAGCCGCTTCGGCCATTAAGACTCATACTCTCTCGCGCCTCGCCGATTACCTCGAGGAGTTTGAGCGCAAGGCCACCGCGAATGGCATTCAGGTCCATTGGGCTCGCGACGCCGCCGAACACAACGCCATCGTTCATCAGATCCTGGCGAGCCACGGTGTCACACGGCTCGTAAAGTCGAAGTCGATGCTCACCGAAGAGTGCCATCTCAATCCTTACCTCGAGGCCCGCGGCATTGAGGTAACCGACACCGACCTCGGCGAACGCATAGTGCAACTTCGCAAGGAACCGCCCAGTCACATCGTCATGCCGGCAATTCATTTGAAACGGGAAGAGATCGGCGAACTCTTCCACGTCGAACTCGGCACCGACAAAGGAGCATCGGACCCCAAGTACCTCACTGAAGCCGCCCGCAGCCACCTCCGCAGCAAGTTCCTGGGCGCCCAGGCCGGACTCACCGGCGTCAACTTCGCCATTGCCGAGACCGGAGGAGTCGTTGTCTGCACCAATGAAGGCAATGCGGATATGGGCGCAAGCCTTCCTCCCCTCCATATTGCCTGCATGGGTATCGAGAAACTGATCCCGCGCGCCGCGGACCTCTCCGTATTCCTCCGCCTGCTGGCGCGCAGCGGCACCGGCCAGCCTATCACCGCGTACACTTCTCACTTCAACGGGCCGCTCCGCGGCGGCGAGATGCACGTGGTCATTGTCGATAACGGCCGCAGCCGTATCCTGGGACAGGAGGCTTTCCGCCGTTCGCTCGGCTGTATCCGCTGCGGTGCTTGCATGAATACATGTCCCGTCTACCGGCGGAGCGGCGGCTATAGTTACGGCTACACCGTCCCTGGTCCCATCGGCTCCATCCTCGCGCCGCAACGCGATCCCCGGAAATACGCATCGCTGCCGTTTGCGTCCAGCCTCTGCGGCTCATGCACCGACGTTTGCCCCGTGAAAATCGACCTGCATCATCAGTTGTTGGCCTTCCGTAAGGTGTTAGTCGACCTCAAAGCCGTACCGCTGCAGAAGCGTCTCAGCATGGCGGTGATGGGCTTCGTCTTGTCGCATCCGTTGCTCTACCGCATAGGCGGAGGTCTGATGCGCGCCATCGTTCCACGTCTTCCGCGCAGCCTGATTTACGGATCCTGGAATCCCTGGGGCATCCAGCGCGAGCTTCCACCCATGCCCAAGCAAAGTTTCCGCGATCTTATCCAGAAGGAACCCTCATGAGCAGCCGCAACGCGATTCTGGCGGCCCTCCGCCAGAACGCTGCACCTTCTGCATCGCTCCCTGGCCCGATGGCCGGAATTCGCTATGCCGACCCGATCGGACAATTTGAGGAGACATTGACCGGAGCAGGAGGCAAGCTCGTCCGCGCCGCCGCGCAACAAAACCTCGCATCCGAGCTAGCCAATATCGATGTCTACGCAAGCGCGGCGAAGGTCGCGTCTCTCGTACCCGGCATCCCCTCCAGGAACGTTGAGTTGAATGCAATCCAGGATCCGCACGACCTTGAAGGCATCGACGTAGCCGTTATTCCAGGCAAGTTCGGAGTGGCCGAAAACGCCGCCGTGTGGATTCCCGGCGAAACTCTGACTCCCCACCGGGCCATCTTCGTCATCGCGCAGCATTTGATTTTAATCGTTCCGGCGGACCAAATCGTGGACAATCTCCACCAGGCTTACGAACGAATTCAATGGAGCACGAAGACTTTTGGCATTTTCATCTCCGGCCCCTCCAAGACCGCCGACATAGAGCAGTCCCTGGTCATCGGGGCTCACGGAGCGCGCAGTTGCACAGTGATCCTGGTGTGAATAATTCAATTTCCTCAAGCTCACGAGAAGGAACATTTCTGCGAACAAATTGCACCGGCCTGGAATGATCTCGTGGATTCAACTCACACGGTTGCGCTTGTTACTAAATATCCGTGAGGTGCGCAATTTCCCCAGTGCTATCGCCGAGCTTTTCCGTCCGCACGCCCATCCGATCGAGCAGCGTCAGCCAGAGGTTGGTCTGGGGCGTGTCGTTGTTCGGGTAAACAATGTGCCGACCGGGTTTTAGACTGCCATCCCCGCGGCCCAGTAGCACGCAAGGCAGGTCGTAATGCAGGTGCTGGTTGGGGTCGCTCATGCTGCTTCCATAAACCACCATCGAATGATCCAGCAGAGTTCCGTCGCCCTCCTGAATCGACTTAAGCTTTTTCACCAGGTAGGCGAACTGTTCCATATGATGACATTCGATTTTGGTGGCCTTTTCGATCAATTCCGCTCTGCCCCGGTGGTGCGTCAGGGGATGATGCGCATCGGCGAAGCCGAGTTCGGGGTAGGATCGTGTACTGGCCTCTTTGGCGTAAAGTAAGGTTGCTACTCGGGTGACGTCCGCCTGCAATGCCACCGTGAGCAAATCGTTATTGAGCGTTGCATGCTCGACAAAGCTCGTCGGGACGCCCGTCGGTTTTTCCGTTTCCGGCGTCAACTCGCGGTTTTCGTCTTCCACGCGCGCGATTCGCTGCTCAATCTCCCGCAGCGAAGTAAGATATTCATCGATCTTGCGGCGATCCGGCGCGCCCAAGGTCGCCACCAACCGTTGAGTGTCCTCGGTGATGAAATCCAGCATGCTCTTGCGGTTCTGTTTGAGACGTTCCCGCACCTGCGGATCGGGATCGGTGTCCAGCGTACCGTACAGCCGCTCGAACACCGACCGCGGATTCGTCTCGGGAGGCACCGGCGTTGTGGCGTTCCGGAAAGACATGTTGTTCATGTAGGCGCAGCTATAACCTCCATCGCAGGCGCCCACCGCGCGCGTGGCCTCGCAGCCCAGTTCCAGGGATGGCAAACGCGTCTGGGATCTCATCGCCTGGGCAGCTATTTGATCCACGGAAATACCCAATTCGATGGCAGCCAGGTCGCTCACTCTCTTGGGTGCGATTCCGGTCAGGTAGGTCGCGCTGGCGCGGGCGTGGTCGCCCCCGGTGCCTTCGCCGTTGCGGTGATGCAATCCGGTGAGCACCAGCATATCGTCGCGGAACGGTTCGAGCGGCTTGAGAATGCGCGTGATTTCGAAATTCTTACCCACGCCGGTGGGCGTCCAGTCTCTCATCATCATGCCGTTCGGCACATAACCGAAGATCAGCCGCACGGGAGTTTTTCGATCCGCTGGAGCCGCGAATGCGGGAACCATCGCATCCAGCCAGGGGAGCGCCACAGCCGTACCCAGGCCTCTCAGGAACGTTCGCCTGGGAAGACACTTGCGCGTCGCGATCATTTTGCCATCCCTTCCCGCTGCATCTGAAATGGAGCGCTGTCGACAATTCCCAGCAATAGGCTGGAAAACTTGTAATCGTCCGCAGCCATGCGGGCAACAATCTGTTTTACTGCCGGCTGATCGGAGCGGTCCAGGCCCCGGCCCAGGGCATACGTCAGCAACTTCTCGGCCAAGCCCTCCGCAAAGGTGTCCTTCTGCTGCCGCAGGATGACCTTCAGCTCGTCCGCCCCGCGGAACGCTTTGCCATCCGGAAGCACGCCCGACGGGTCAATCGGGAACTTGCCGTCCAGAGTCCGCCATGCTCCCACGGCGTCGAAGTTTTCAAAACCGAAGCCGAGCGGGTCCATCCGAGCATGGCAGGAGGCGCATACGGCGTTCTTCCGATGCTGTTCCAATTGCTGGCGGAGCGATGCCGAGGAACCGACGGCGTCTTCGTCCAGGCTAGGCACGTTTGCAGGAGGCGGAGGCGGCGGCGAGTTCAATATGTTGTCGAGAATCCATTTCCCGCGCAGCACCGGCGAGGTGCGATTTCCATACGACGAGACTTCAAGAACACTGGCCTGCGTGAGAATTCCGCTGCGTCCGGTACCCGCCAGATCCACTTTCCGGAACTCCGATCCTCTGACCCCGGAAATCCCGTAATGCCGCGCCAGCCGCTCATTCAAGAACGAGTACGGCCCGTCAATGAAATCCAGAATACTGCGGTCATCCCGCATCACGTACTGAAAGAACAATTGTGTTTCTTTGAGCATGGACGCACGCAGATACTCATCGAAATCCGGGAAACGCTCGCGGTCCGGTTGCGCCGATTCGAGGCGCCGGATCTCCAGCCATTGGCCCGCGAAGTTCTCTACCAGCGCCCACGACTTAGGGTCAGCCAGCATGCGCCGCACTTGCGCATTGAGCACCTCCGGATTGCGCAGCGTCCCTTTTTCGGCGGCTCGCAATAACTGCTCGTCCGGCATGCTGCTCCACAGAAAGTACGACAACTTCGACGCCAGCGCGTACTGTCCCGCCGATGCTCCTTGCGAGTTCGGCGGGGCGTCTTCTATCCGGAACAGGAAGTTGGGCGATGCCAGCATGGTCGCAATTGCCAGCGAGATCCCCTCCTCGAAGGAACCTCCTCGCCTCTGTGCCCCATCCGAGATCGCCACGAGGCGGTCAACCTTTTCCGGACTCACCGGACCCCGGAATGCCCGGTACGCCAGATCGCCGACTATCTTGCGCTGACATGACGGTTGGTGATGGCCGTCGAAGTGACCGCAGGTGTAAATCTTCCGCAAACTCTCCGGCGAAGGCCCTCCCTTAAACTCATAAGGTCCGGTGATATCCACTTCGTGCACGGACAGGCCATTGAACCTCGGGGTGCGCGACGCCGCTTCCTTGGCGCTTTGGATGGCTTCGTTCCTCCGGGCGATTCGTTCCGGTGTCGTCGGGTTAGCATTTCCGTCATTTGGGTCATCCAGTGCCTTGAGCGCCGCTGCCAGGCACTGAGGGCCTCCTGCTGGACCAAGCTTGCAAGGGTCAAAGGGCCGCTTGGATGGATTCGGTCCTCCGAACAATGCAGGCAATCCATCGAACTGATTCGGAAATGCCGCTACCAACTCATGCGGGCCGGCCGCGATCCTCAAGCGAACGTCCCAGTGATCGGGTCTTCGCTCGAAACCCGACTGTTCCACATCCACGTCAACCGGAAAGGTTTTAACCAGCTTGCCATCCAGCCAAAAAGTCATTTGTCCGGGTTCCGACCCAGTCGGCCGAAAGCCCGCGCCCGCGATTCGGATCAGGTATTCTCCGTCCGCTGGAAAACTATGCGTCACGTGAAACGACCCGGGCTGGGACAGCCCCGTGACGTCATAGTTTGTCATGGAGTAGTAGGCGGGGAAGGGGACTAGCGTGCGATTGGTCGTCTCCATCCGGCGCGGCAATGGAGGCAGGTAAACCGTGGTCAAGGTCTTCAGGTTGGGTCCGAATACCGCCATGCGGGCGATCCGCTCTGCGGTTGCGATGTACTTCTCCATCAGCAGAGGGGACACCGAGAGCGCTTGCGCAATATTGTCGAACCCGTATGCCGAATCATCCTGTGGAAAGTCATCGGCCGGCCGGACATCCACTCCCAGCAGATCGCGCACTGTATTGTTATATTCGACGCGATTCAGCCGCCGAGCCATGACGCGCCGGGAACCGGTTTGGGCCTGACGGTCCAGATCCTTTGCAATCCATTCCGTGACCGACTTCAATTCCTCCGCATTCGGACGCGGCAACCCTTTAGGCGGCATTTCGCCCGCCTGCAATCTCTTCAGGATCTTTTTCGATTCGTCTTGGTCCTGGGAAAGCAAAGCGGCGCTGGTATAAACCTCCAGATTCAGCCCTCCGGTGTTCAACTTCGGATTGTGGCAGGCGTAGCAGTTCTTGGCAAAAAATGGCCGGACCGACCTGAGAAAGGTGTCGTCGGCAGGCGACCCTTGTCCGGGCGCAGATGTCACGGCCAATGCGAGCATGACAATTGCGGCGGCTGTCCCGGCGGCAAACTTCGCGGCCCGAAACAAGTTACGTCGGATCAAGGACATTCCGAAAATCAGTTTACACCCACCGGCCCGGGCTGGGAATGGGTCCGACCTTGAGCGGATTCAGTCGGGCAATGGAAACCAGTCCATGCATCCAAAATTGGTGGGATGCATCCAATTCAGCATGAACGCCATGGAGCGCACTTATACAGAACTGCTGAACGAATACCGGGTAGCTCTGGGTTTGTGGTCTGAAGTGCGCGCCCATTATTCGCCGGATGAACCGGAGGTCGCAGCGGCGACAAGTCATCTGGAAGCAATCGAGCAGGAACTCGCGTCCTTCAGCCAGCCGGCTCTAGCGGCATGATCAGTCAATTGCCGAGCGAGAGGCCCGACGAACATCGCCCTA
>DATJEI010000346.1:0-7907 GCA_035496735.1 Bryobacteraceae bacterium
CATGGGTGGCATCGGCGCCCCCGGGGCTCCCGGTGGCATGGGCGGCAGCGAACCTATATGCTGGCCGGGCAGTCTGATCGCGGTCTTATTGTGCGGATTCAAGGAGTAATTCACGCCCGCCACCGGATCTGAAATAAAGATGGTCACGGGGGGCGCGCCTTGCGCCGCAAAAGGCCCGATATTGGGGATGGATTGTTCGCGCCGCTCGCGGCCCTCGCCATCGCGGTAAACCGCCGCGGTCATGTGATTCACGATGCGGTTACCGTCTGCCAGGGTCTGTGTGGTATCCGTCACGGCATTGCCGGAGTAGGGCGCGCCCTTCACAGGATTGCCCACCAGTTCGCCTGCCACGAAGGCGAACGTCTGCGGCCCCGCCAGACCGGGCATCCCGGGAGGCGCGGCCGTGGTAAAGAACACATCCTGCTGCTGCGCTAGCAGCGCGGCCCCGCCGACGAATAACAGTGCTGCTTGTATGACAGTCCTCATGGTTCTTGCTCCTGTTCTATTTGACATCAAATCTCACGAAGCGGATGGCTCTCGGCATTCCCTCTTCGCCTACCAGCACGTCGGCCTGGACCAAGTCGCCCAGGTGTTCTTCCCGCACCGGCAATCCCACTGTCCGCATCGCCGCGGCGGGGAGCTGCACGCGCAGCATTTGCCCGCGCCCAAATGATGGTGCCGGATTCATCAGCGGAAAGAAATCGGTAACCACCTCATGCGCCTGTGGCGGGGACGCTGCCGCGGCTTTGCGAGCTAACGTGCGCGGAGCCCGAACAACCTTTGGAGCCGGCCCCGCCTCAGCAGCTGGTCGCGCCGCCTCGGATACTTCCACGACCGGCGGCGTCGCGTTCACTGCCGGCTTAGGCGTGCGATTCGGCCATAGCAGCAGCGCGATCGCAATACCGGCCGCCAGCGTCGCGGACGCGGCCCAGGTCCGCATACGTTGGATGCGACGCACGCGGCGTGCGTGTCGCAATTGAAATGCGCCCAGCAGCCGAGCCTCCACCTCTGGCGGCGCTTCTCTTTCGCGATCGTTCTCCGCCAACGCTCTTAATGCCTGAAGAACCGGGTCTACTTTAAGGTGGCTTTCCTTCATGAGATGCTCCTCGCGGTTTTCACTGCCAGTTTCTGTCCCAGCATGGCCCGCCCGCGGCTGAGCCGGGACCGCACCGTCCCCACCGGACATTCCAGCGCCGCCGCGGCATCTTCGTAGCTGGCATTTTCGAGATCGCACAGCACCACTGCCTCACGATATGGCGCCGGCAGGCTCAGCACCGCGCTGCGCACGGCTTCGATGGTCTCGCGCCTGGTTAGATCGTCGAGCACATCGTCGTCTGCCGCCAAATCCTCTGGCAACGCGTCCGAGTCTTCCGGCCGCTTCATCGCGAGGCGCCGGAGCAGCAGATTGCGCGCGATGCCATACAGGAATGAAAGCAGCGTTCCGCGCGCGGGATCAAATCGGCCGCCGTTTTCAAGCAGCGCCATGAAGACTTCCTGGGTCACGTCTTCGGAGACCGCCGCATCGCCCGACGTGTGCAGCGCGAAACGAAAAACCGGACCTTGCCGGCGCCGGTACAAGGCAGTGAACGCGGCCTCATCGCCGTGGAGCGCCGCCTCCAGCAGTTCCTCATCGCTTGTCATGCGTTTCCCATTAGACGCCATCCGCGCTACGTCTGCTAGGAATTCCGATTCACGCCGAGATAGTTCCAGAAAAATGGGCGTGTCTCATTCGAGTTCGAGCGTGACGTCATAAGCCCGCCGTCCCGCTCCACTTGAATCATCACGGGATCACCCGATTTCAGGGCGGCCAGGGTTAGATATTGTGAGCAGGCCGGTACCCTCCTCAGCAGCCTCACTCCGTCCATAACCGGCGGACACAATCTGTACTACGGCCGAGCTTACCCGCGCCGCAAGGGATTCGAGCGATGGCTGAATGCAGCGAGGGCTCCGCACTGGTCCGGCCGCCGCTGAAGTCTGGCCCCAGAGGGGTGATGACACCAACGCGGCCGCTAGGAGAGTATCATCTGCAAGCGCATATACGAACGGACGCGATCGCGAGCGTGGGCGGTTACATATCCCGGCCCGGAACATGCTGCAATTCGATCGTCAAGAACGCCTCTAATCGTGTAGCTCTGAAGGCCTTCAATCCGTCCTGCTACACTAAAAGAAAATCCATGACATATGATGTGATTGTCCTTGGGAGCGGTCCCGGGGGTTACTCAGCCGCCATTCGTGCGGGGCAGTACGGTCTGAAGGTCGCGGTCGTTGAAAAAGACGCGAAATTGGGCGGCTGCTGTCTGCATGTAGGCTGCATTCCCACCAAATCTTTCCTGCATACGGCGGATGTTTGGGAGCATTTCCAGAACTCGGTTGAAGACGGTATCCGTTGTGAGAATCCGCGTCTGGATTTCCCGCTGGTCCTCGAGCGCAAGAACAAGATCGTCGCCAAGCACGCCAAGGGCGTCGAGTTCCTGATGAAGAAAAACAAGGTGGACGTGATCAAGGGCTACGGCCGCCTGGCGGGCCCCGGAAAGTTGGAAGTCACCTCCGACGCGGGCGCGCAGATCGTCGAATTCAAGAACATCGTGCTGGCTACCGGCTCGGAGGCGCGCATGCTCCCCGGACTGAAGCCGGATGCCAAGCGCATCCTCACCAATATCGAAATTCTGGATCTGAACTACGTCCCGAAATCGCTGGCGATCCTGGGCGCAGGCGCCGTAGGTGTCGAGTTCGCATCCTGCTTCCACCGCTTCGGTTCTAAAGTCAGTGTGTTTGAGATGCTGCCGCGCATTGTGCCGGTGGAAGACGAGGACGTCTCGAAGGATTTGGAGCGCTACTTCAAGAAGAGCGGCATTCGCGTCGAAACCGGCGCCAAGGTGAGCAACGTCCAGACTACTGATACCGGCGTGCGCTTCACAGCGACTCTGGCGAACGGCAAGGATGAAACCGTGGAAGCGGAGGCTCTGCTGGTTGCCATCGGGCGCAAGCCGAACACGGATAACATCGGCCTCGAAGGCACGCGTGTGCAACTCGACCGGGGTTTCATTAAAGTGGACGAGTTTCAGCGCACCGGCGAGCCGGGCGTTTACGCCATCGGCGATATTGTGGCGGGCACGCCGCAACTGGCGCATGTGGCCACGGCCGAAGGCATGGTGGCGATCGCGCACATCGCAGGCAAGCCGGTGACTCCGGTGAATAAGAACCGCATCCCGGGAGCAACTTATACGGAGCCGGGTATCGGCAGCGTCGGGCTCACCGAGGCGCAGGCGCGCGCGGCAGGTTACGACCTCAGAGTTGGCAAATTCCCTTTCGCCGCCAACAGCAAGGCCAGCATCCTGGGGCAGCACGATGGCTTCGTCAAAATCGTCGCCGACGCCAAGTATGGCGAAATCCTGGGCGTCCATATCATTGGTCCGGAAGCTTACGAGCTGATCGGGGAAGGCGTTCTGGCCATGGAAGCCGAAGCCACAGTGGAAACGCTGCGGCACACCATTCACGCGCATCCGACCCTTTACGAAGCCGTGGGCGAGGCGTTTAATGCAGTGTACGGGCAAGCCCTCAATGCCTGAGGTAGTAACAGCCGCGCCGCTCTGCGAGCTGCGCGATCTGGGTAGCATGCGTTACGCCGAAGCGTTTGGGTTGCAGCAGCAGTTCGTGGAGCGCCGCAAGCACGGCGAGATTGCCGATCAGCTCTTGATCGTGGAGCACCCGCATGTGGTCACCATGGGCCGCAACGGCCACGACGAGAATCTGTTGTGCGCGCCCGAGTTGCTCAACCGCGCCGGGATTGAGTTTCATCGCACGGATCGCGGCGGCGACGTCACGTATCATGGGCCGGGTCAGATCGTCGGCTATCCTATCTTCGATTTGCGAGAATGGAAGCGTGACGTTGTGGCGTATGTGCGTGCGCTCGAACAAGTGTTGATCGACGCGCTGGCGGAATTCGGAATTCCGGCCGGGCGCGAGGCCGGCGCCACTGGCGTATGGACCGCGGAGCGCAAGATCGCTGCCATCGGCGTACACATTAGCCGCTGGGTCACGTCCCACGGTTTTGCGCTGAACGTCGCAACGGATTTGAGTTACTTCCGGTACATCGTACCGTGCGGTTTAACAAAACCGGTGACCTCGATGCAGGCACTCGGGTGCCAGGCTGATCGCGACCAGGTTGTCGCCGCCGTCGCCCGCAGTTTCGCACGAGTGTTCGACCGCGAAATGGAGAAAATATGATTGACGTCATCATGCCCCAAATGGGCGAGAGCATTGTCGAAGGAACTCTGACCAAGTGGTTGAAGAAGCCCGGCGAAAGCATAGAGCGCGACGAGCCGCTGTTTGAAATCTCCACCGACAAGGTGGATACCGAGATTCCTTCGCCGGTGGCCGGGACGCTGGGCGAGATCCTGGTGCAGGAAGGAACTACCGTCGGTATCAACACCGTAGTGGGGAGGATCAACGATGGTGCAGGCGCTCCCGCCACTGCTGCCGCGGCTCCTGCTGCTGCGCCGCCTCCCGTTGCCAAGGCCGCCGCCCCGGCGCCTGCCGCTCCGGCTGCTCCGGCTGCTCCGGCCCCGGCCGCCCCGGTCCCGGTCACCGTGGAACCCGCCGCGATACCCGAAGAATCCGCTGGACCCCTGTCGCCGCTGGTGCGCAGGATGGCCCGCGAGAACGGTATCGACTTAAGCCAGGTGCGAGGCACCGGCGCCGGCGGCCGCATCACGAAACAAGATCTGGAAGCGTACATTGACGGGCGCTCCGCCGCTCCCGCGCAAGCCGCGCCCACGCAATCCGCTTACGCCGCGCCCCCGCCTCCGGCCCCGACGCCGCAAGCGCCCCAGGCGGCGGTGATTCAACAGGCCCCGCCCGTCCAGCAAGCGCCGCCTCCGCCGCGCACACAGGCGGTCGCGCCGGTTCAGGAGCAGGCTCATTTCCGCGGCGAAGCGCCGGCGGCCCGCGTCGAGCCCATGAGCGTCATGCGGCAGAAGATCGCCGAGCACATGGTCTTCAGCAAGCGCACTTCGGCGCATGTGACCACCGTGCACAAGGTCGATATGACCCGCATCGCGAAAATGCGCGACCGCGTGAAGGGCGAATTCCAGGCGCGCCACGGCTTCAGCCTGACCTTTCTGCCTTTCGTGATGCGCGCCACCACCGCTGCGCTGCAAGCCTTCCCACTGCTTAACAGCTCCATCGACGGCACCAACATCATCTACCACCGGGATATCAATTTGGGAATGGCAGTGGCGCTTGAAAACGGCTTGATCGTACCCGTGATTCGCAACGCCGACGAAAAGAACGTGGTCGGGTTGCAGCGTTCCATTGCCGATCTGGCCTCGCGCGCCCGTTCGCGACAGCTGCGGCCGGATGAAGTGCAGGCGGGGACTTTCTCTATTACCAACTTCGGGAGCTTCGGCAGCGTGTTCGCCACGCCCATCATCAATCAGCCGCAGGTGGCGGTGCTCGGCGTCGGCACGGTCGAGAAAGTTCCGGTGGTTCTCGACGACGCCATTGCCATCCGGTCAGTGTGTTACCTGGCACTGACTTTCGATCATCGCCTGATTGACGGCGCGCTGGGCGATCAGTTCACGCAGAAGGTGAAGTCGATCCTGGAAAACTGGAGCGAGGAAGTCCTCTAGAAAGCCGCCACTGCCCAGGCTCGCTTGATGCCGTTGCGCCCAAGCCGAACCTTCCGACGGCGCTGGCCCGCAATCTCAAGATCCGACAGGCAGTAAACGCGATCAACAAGTGGGCATTTTGCGCGCGTCAAAACCGCAAACCAGTGCGAGTGGCGACGACTATTGAGGTCAAATTCCGTCTTCGCTAGGCAGCGCCGATCTGTGCGCCCGCTCGGCTATTGCTTCTTGGCGGGCGCAGCTGCGGGAGGCGCCGCGGGTTTAGGTGCGGCCGTCGCAGGCGCCGCTGCCGGACGAGCCGCCGGAGGGGCGCTGGGGCGAGCCGCAGCCGGGCCGGGCCCCGCAGGCGCGGGCGTCGCCGTGAAGACCGTCTTATCGTACAGATCGATCACTTCCTTGGTGATATCGACGGTATTCGAAGCGTATAAGACCGGCGTGTTCTGGCTGCTCACATCCAGCACGATTGCAAAGCCGTTTTGCTGGGCATACTTGTCGATTACAGCCATCATCTTCTGTCCCAGCGCGCCCACTACTTTCTGCTGTTCCTGCTCCAGCTCGGCCTGCGCGTCTTCGAGTTCGCGATTATAGCTCTTGGTCTTGGCGTCAATATTGCGGGTGAGGTCTTCCTTGGCGGTGTCGGAGAGGGTGTTGCCGCCGCGCTGCAGCCGTTCCTGGAGGTCCTTGATCTCAGCCTGCTTGCCGTCCAGATCCTTCTTGCGCGGAGCCAGCTTGACTTCCAGGTCCGCCGCGGCCTTCTGGCCTTCCTTGGTGGCCGCAAGCGCGGCCTGGATCTGAATCACCGCCACTTTAGTGGGAGGGGCGGACGCGGCCGCCGGAGCCGCAGCCGGGGCTTGCGCCAGCGCCATCCCCGCTCCAAGCACCGTCATCGCAATCAAATTCTTAGTCACAGCCAAACTCCTGAAATAATTTTCTCTTATGCTATCACGTGCGCGGGTCTGCTCAGAACGTCCGACCCACCGTGAATCGGAACATCGAACGTCTTTCTACAATCGGATATGCGTTGCCCACTTGGGCCAATCCGTTCAGGAACGACGCCTGATTGGGGAAGTAACTGCGGTCGGTCACGATCGGCGGCTGGACATACTGTGCCACAATCCACGGGTTGTAGGCCCAGTAAATCCGGAACGGAGCATTGACCACCGGCATCAATACCTGGAGTTCCAGGCCCGTGGATGCCCGGATCGGCTGCGTGCCGGGCGCGACCACCGCCCTGCCAGGGAAGCTGGCCTCCGGGAATTCTGCATTCAATTGCTTGATCCTCTCCGGATTGATATCCAGTTGGCTGGTGTTGAGCAGGCGGTTCAGTCCGACGTCGAAGAACCCCGCCAGGGTTACCGGCCCGAAGATCGGGACGCGGTATTCGAAATTCCCTACCAGTGCGGTGTCGCCCCCGGGGGTGACCAATTGATAGGAGGGAACCGCTTTGGAAACCGGCGTAAACACCGGGAAACCGCTGCTATTAATGGTGCGCTGTTGGCGGGGGGTGCCGTCGCTGTTGAGCAGAGGCACGTTGGCTTCTATCGGCACAAACGCGATTGGGGTAATTGCAAAGAACTCGTATCCGCGGACGTCATTTTCGCCGCCTATAAAAAAGCGGTTAAAGGGCGGCGCCGTCTTGCCGCCAAAGCCGGTCACGTAACGTCCCGAGAAATGCAAACCCACCACGTGGTTCTTCCCGATTCCGCGGTGGAAATACTTAGCATCGATCACCGGTTCGATTTGGTTCACATTTCCACCTAAGAAGCTTCCCGTGAACTGAACCGATGCCGAAAGAGACTTGCCCGCCGTGGGCGTAATCGGATGGTTCACCGTGTCGTAGGTGAAGCTGGGAGTGATGGACGAAGACCTGATTCCATCCAATTGATTCGGTCCGTTAATATTCAGGAAGTTCAGGTAGGTGTAATACGAGGTCGCGGCGGCCGTTAAGGTAGTCACGCTCTGGATGGAATAGCCATAGCTGATGCCTAACCGGGCAAAACTGCGCTTCAAAGGATAACTTAGAAAGGTGGTGAAGCCCTTTGAATTGCTCACATAGTTCAGCAGATTCTGCTTTCCCAGTTGGTTGTAAAGCCCGGTGAGGTCGGTCCCGGTAAGAATCGAGGCCTGGCGCGCCTGATTATAGTCGAAGCGTGAAAAGAACACGGTAAAGCCGGCCTGCAACGGCTTGTCGAACAAGTACGGTTCGGTGAACCCCAGGGTGACATTATCCTGGATCGTGCCCAGCGTGGCTTGCAGACTGAGCGTCTCCCCCAGCCCCAC
>DATJEI010000347.1:0-14599 GCA_035496735.1 Bryobacteraceae bacterium
CCCCAATCGTTGATGCCCGCCTGCAGTAAATCGGGATAGTCTTCCGAAAGCAAATTGGGCGGAGACTGAATATTCATTTCCCCTCCGAAAAGCAAGCGGGCGACCGCGATAGTGCGCTCCAGGTCCTCGGTGGAAGGCTCCGGCGCAAGAGCCATGCGGATATCAGTCTTGGCGCGGAACGGTTGCACGATTACTTCCTGGATATGGCCGTATTTCTCGTGGGCGGAGCGAATCGCCAGAAGCGCGTCCACGCGTTCTTCCAGTGTTTCGCCGATTCCGATCAGAATCCCCGTGGTGAATGCCATCGACAACTGCCCGGCGTTCTCAATGGTCCGAATGCGCAGAGAGGGAACTTTATCCGGCGCCTTCCAGTGAGCGCCTCCGGCGCGGAGCAGTCGCAGGCTGGCGCTTTCGAGCATTAGCCCTACGCTGACGTTGGTTTCCCGCAGACGGCGCAGATCTTCCGCGCCCATTACGCCAGGATTCGAATGCGGCAAGAGCCCGGTCTGCTCCAATACCAGCTCACTCATTGCCGCCAGGTATTCGAGGGTCCGGTCAAAGCCCAACTTTTTCAGAAACGATTTCGCCTCCGGGAAGACGCGCTCGGGCTGGTCGCCTAGACTGAACAAAGCCTCTTTGCATCCCGCGCGGCGCCCCGCTTCGGCTACGGCGAGAACTTCTTCCGGCAGCATGTAGGCCGGTACACCGGCTTGTGGGTCGGAACGGAAAGTGCAATAGCCACAATAATCGCGGCAAAGGTGCGTGAGCGGAATAAAGACTTTCTTGGAGTAGCTGACGAAACGGCCCTTAGAACGGTCCCGCACGGTCGCCGCTGCCTCGAGCAGCGCCTCAAGCGGACTTTCCTCCATTAGGAAAAGCGCATCTTCGCGCGACAGGCCGCGCCCCTCAAGTCCACGTTCAAGAGCGGCATCCACCCCGCAGGGGATCGCCATTTCTGACATTAGCGCGCCTTCTCCAGGGCTTCCAGTTCAGCCTGTACCTCAGTGTAAGCTTGGTGTCATGTGGTGTCAACGAACTCGCGATGCGGACCTCCGATGGCGAATGCACTGACGGCGGTTCGCTTGCTCCTCGTGCTTCCGTTCGGGTTTTTCATGGCGAAAGGAGACGAGCGCTCTGCGATTTTCGCTCTCGCCGCGTGGGTGATGGCCGTGATCACCGATTTATTGGATGGCCCCATCGCGCGCCGGCGAGGAACGGTAACGGCGTGGAGCGGCACGTTCGATCACACCAGCGATTTTCTATTCGTCACTTCTGGACTCTTTGGGGGAGCCGTGCGCGGCGCATTCCCGTGGATTCTGCCGGTGCTGATCACGCTGGCCTTTGCCCAGTACGTTATCGATTCCTATTGGATTCATCGGCGGACCAAACTCCGCGGGAGCAAGCTAGGCCGCTACAACGGCATACTTTATTTCGTGCCCACCATCATCGACAGCCTGATCCGAATGGGAGTTCTCTTCCTGCAGCCCGTGCTCACGATCTTGGTATGGTTGCTGGTATTGAGCACACTGGTGTCGATGGGACAGCGCCTGCTGTTGCGGAGCTCACCCGAACAGCTCGCGAGTGGCCCGCCGGAGAAATAGCAGCCCAACTGCGGCGTTGAAGAAGATAAAGAAGTTATGCATTACGAAGCCGAAGGCGGTCATCTGGCCGGGTCTATCGGGAAAGAGCAAAACCCAAAACAGAATCGCGACGGAGTGCATCGGTCCGGGCGTTGCCGCGCCAAAGAATATCACCGGCAGATAGCCCAGCATCTCGCCAAACCCTACCGAGCCTCCAAAGAGCCTCAAGGCCAGGGTATAGACGACCACACCTGAGATGACGAGCGGCGCGCGCAACCCCACAACCGCCGCGTAGTGCCACATTTTGGCGAGCCGGAAAGCCCGGAAAATCGGGCGGTCGCGCAGGGCCATCCCAGGGCCGATTCTGCCGCTGAAGAACAGGTGAACCAGTGCGAAGAATACGGCAGCGCCCAAGGCGATCCATGGAATGACATGGAAGGCAGGCGGAAAACTATTCCAGCGCAATAGTACGCCCACGGTGGCCCAAAGGATCAGACTGTAAATCTCGCAGAACATAACCAGCAACATGCTGGATCCGACTTCCCAGCCCGGCACGCCGTCCCGGCGATTCAGATAGACCGCGATGGCGCCCTTGCTGACCTGTTCGTTTACCAGGGAAAGAATATAGGCGCTGGCGCGAATCGGAAGGATATCGGCATAGCCGATTTTGGCGTTGAACCAGTTGATCACTTTCCAGACAACCACGCTGTCGAGGATCAGATAAAAGATACAGTACGGGATCATGAGCGCCAGCCAGTAGTACCAGTTCACATTCTCAAAGCTTTTTGCAAGGTAGGGAAGCAGCGAGGTGCCCTCGGCCGCCGCCGCATGGTTGAGACGGTTATAGAGATACGCGAAGCAAGCGATCGTGATTAGAAACGGCAGGAGCCGCTGCCAAGGCTTGGCTTTTCGTGCGCCCGCGGCGGCGGTAGCGCCTGTGGATTGGCTCGCCTCGTTCATTTTTTTCGCTCCTGTCCTAAACTGTTTTGGATCATCTCGTCGATGCCGGTCAGGCGGATTCCCAATTCACTGGCCGCCGCCTGCGGGTCCAGACGCGTGTCGGCCGTGATCACTTCGAGAACGGCCACCGAAAATCCGGGTCCGGTGACGCGTCCCCGAAGCGTCAGCCCCCATCGAAGTAATCTCTTGGGGATGGAACCGATCTGCACCGAGCGGTCCAGGACGCGCGCGGCCCGCTCGACCAACTCTCGTTCCGGCAGCGAAACGGGGCCGACCAGTTCCAGAGTGCGATTGTCCGCCACCGCAGGCTGGGTGGCGGCGAGGGCTGCCCGCGCGAGGTCGTCCACATAGAGAGGTTGTTGAAAATGGCGACCGCCGCCGATTAGCTTGGCTTTGCGCCCGCTCGCATTCCGCGCGAGTGCGGCGCCGCCTTCAGTTTCGGGCCCGAGCAGCAGGGGAGCACGCAATATCGTATAGCGCAAGCCGGAAGCGCGCACCAGCGCCTCGGCCTGCCCTTTGGTGCGGTAGTAACCGTTGAGGGATGTCTCATCGGCCCCCGTGGCGCTGATCAAGACCAATTTTTCCACTCCGCACCGCTTCGCGGCGTCCACGACGGCACCAGCCGACTCCACATTTGCCTGTGCATACGACGAATCCGGCCGCTCGAAGAGAATTCCCGCCAGGTGGATGATTGCGGAAGCTCCCCCAAACGCCGCATCCAGACTTCCGGGATCGCCGTAGGAGATTTGGGTCAGGCTGGTCCCCTGGCCAAGCAACGGTCTAATCTCTGCCGCCGCGCGCTCGGAGCGGACTGTGGCAACCAGCGCGTAGGGCACGGCCTGACTCGATCGGCAGCGCAGAATGGCTTGGCCGACGGCGCTATTAGCGCCGGTGATGACGATTTTCATGCCTTCCATTCCTGCCGGTCGACCGCCGGCATCAGGTGCGCGCTCAAAGTATGCGGGCCTGGGACTTGCCCGGGAACGCGAATGAACGTCTAAACGCGGACTCCTAGCTATCCATTACGTGAAAAATCATGAACTTCCCGCCGGGAGGTATTTTCTGCTGCGGATATTTTTTCCTTTTCATTTGGTAAACGCCGTCATACTCGGTTGGATCGGTCACTAAGGATAACCTGCGATCATACACGTTATTTCCTATCTTGATGCGCACGTGAGGATCCCGGGCTACGTTGGTGTTCCAACTCCTGCCTTGAGGATATGTGAGGCCCGCACGATAGAGAGAAGTCAGGTATAGCTGCCCATTATAAGAGACACAGTTTGTTGTCACCGAGTGTGGAAGCAGATACGCGGTGTTGGTTTGAATTTTTACGGTTTCAATCGAGTCCGTGAACGACCAGTCGGTAACTGGAGTGGCTACGAGATTCCCCTTGAGCCATAAGCCGGGCATTCTGCCGTGAGGTTCAAAGCCGGTGATGGAGAGCACGAGCAACAATAGCACCGAACCAGCCAAAACTACTCCAAGAACTTTCCAGAGCGTCCTCATGCGATCTCCTAAATGGCGACGGCCTTAGCCCCGCGTCCGAAGATTATATTACATCGAAGAGAGAGTGGAATAAACTTTCAAGCAGCGTCTCTGCTATCTGCTGCTCGAGAAGCATCGCACCCGCCGGCGATGCAAACTCCTGAGTTATCGGCTCATGGGGTTGGTGAACGGGGCAAAGTGCAGGCGGTCATCGTCGCGAAGCTGGACCGGCTAACGCGCATCGTAAAAGACCTGTGCGGTTCTTCTAGAACTGTTCGAGGCGCGCGGGTTGCTCTGATTTCCGTGTCCGAAGCGCTCGACACTGGCTCGCCGCAGGGCGTCTGGGGATCACTATCATGGGTGCCGTCAGCCAATGGGAGCGCGAAGCGGTTGGCGAGCGGGCGCGCGAGGCGTTGCGGCAAGTCGCCCTTACTTGGCCCGCGCCGGGCATTCATATTCACGGTTATTTGACAACCTCTTCACAAACCTCCTCTAGGCTGCCGCATCAAAAGAGCATGACCAAACGTGCTTTTGTGCTTTCGAAACGCAGCATCTTGGGATCAGCCGTGATCCTCTCGCTCACGCTGATATTGGTAACCGGCAGCACGAGCGGTGCAAAGACCGCAGACTCGAGTAAGCGATATCGCTTGAGCAACTTCGACGCTCCGCTGCCAGTGCGCGCCATCATTCAGCGAGCGTGCGCCGACTGTCACTCCGAGGAAACAAAATGGCCCTGGTATTCGAACCTGCCGCCAGTTTCTTGGCGAATCCGCGCTGATATAGACAAGGCCCGTGCTCTAATGGACCTGTCGCGCTGGAACGAGTACACCGATGAGGAACGGCGCGAATTCGCATCGGAAATCGCCCGATCTACGCGCGTTGAGGTCATGCCGCCACCTGGGTATTTATGGATGCACCGTGACGCAAAGCTCTCTACCGATGAGTTGAACGTGCTAAAGGAATGGGCCCGCCATTAGCCCTGCAACTGCGTCATCACAGGAAGTATTTCTGAGATCACGGGAGCGGGCCCTTCCAGAACGAAAATCGCCCTTACTGCGCGCCACGTACTCCTAGCTTTAGTGACATAACGGAGCGGTCGCGTCCCGATGGGAAAACGACGAGACTTGTGGCCGCCATCCAGAAATCGGCTGGGCTGTCCCCGGGATTGACGCGTTTCAGGTAGAATGATCGTCTGAAGTAGGCAGGGCTGACAGTCCTCCCGGGAGGAAATTGTGGCAATTCAGGTTAATCGGCGGGAGATACTCGCGCTGCTCGGCGCGGCCGCAAGTTCGCGCGGATGGGCCGATACCGCGCTTCTGCATCCCACCCGCATCGATCACGTTTCGCTCGCGGTGAAAGACATCGGCCCGGCGATGATGTTCTACCGCACTTTGTTCGGTAACGAAGTAATGAAGGACAACAAGACCGACCGCCGCTTTATGCGTATTGGGCCGTGCTACCTATCGATTGCGCCGGCCGCGGCGGGACAAGCCATCCGTATTGATCACCTATGCGCGGGTGTCGCGAACGTCGAAATGGTGGCTTCTGCGAAAGCTGCCGTTGAAGGCGCCGGCATTGCGGTGAAAGGGTCGAATCACGATTTCACGATTATTGATCCGGATGGCGTCAACTTCCAGGTCTCATCCAACAATGCTTGGCCCAAGATGCCCAATGCCGCTCCTGAGGCCGGCGGCACTGGCGAGACGCCGCTGTTTCGCCCCATCGGCATGCACCACGTGAACGTCCGCGTTTCCGACATGGAGAAATCGACCGCGTTCTACCGCAAGCTGTTGGGAGATGTAATACGCCATCAAGGAAATCCACCGCAGCCGCGGTTTAGTGCCGGCGAGACTACCTTCGGTCTCTACTATCCGGTTTCCGGCAAACAGCCCGACGTGGATCACTTCTCAGTTCTTGTGGAACCATTCGACGCAGCCGTGGCCGTCAAAAAATTGCAAGCGATGGGTGCAAAAGCCATGCTTGCGAAGAATGGAAGTCTGAACGAATTCTATGACCCGCAGGGAATTCGTCTGCAAGTGTCAACCGTCGATCCTGCGGCTAACCACTAGAGGGCGTCCACGAAGAAGCGGCGGACTTGAGACTCACTGGACACGGACATTCGCAAAAGCTCCGAATGGCTTCTATTCGTAATCCAACGGCAAAATAAAGCGGCAGTTGCGCTTACGTGGACGCATTCTGGCAGATCCGACCGCCGCTAAAAGGAAAAAGCCAAACGGGCACTCGCTAGCCGATGCCGACCCGGGTTCGAGAACTCAATCATCCGACAACCCTTAAGCAACCATTGACCAACATACGCCCAGGAAGTATAATTCGAATTCTTTGGTAGGTCGCATTGGTGTGGCCACGTGTCCTTCTTTGGAGACGTTCGGGTGTGGGTTGCTGAGAGACGCCCAGGGGCTTTAAAAGTTAAAAGGGAGAACTAATGAGTGACCTTGTAGTCAGATACCGCCCAGCCATCCTGTTGGTCGCGTCCGCATTGATAGCATGTGCTCTACAGGCGCAAGTGACCAGTAGAATCGGCGGCTATGTTAGGGATGCGTCGGGGGCGATTGTACCCAATGCCAAAGTGACGGCCGTTTCCGCTCAACAGCGGCTAACACGGACCACGAATTCGAATACCACGGGTTACTACGAGTTTGTGGCAATGCCAGCCGGCACTTATGACGTCACCGTGGAATCTGCAGGTTTTCAAAATCAAACCCAGAACGGCGTGGAGCTGCAAGCGAACCAAAACCTTCGGCTCGATATCCAATTACGTGTCGGCGACGTCCGCACCGAGGTGTCCGTATCGAGTGAGGCCACCTTGGTAAACACAGCAACTGCGACTCTCTCGGCGACGGTAGACACGCGCCGTGTGCTGGACTTGCCACTCAATGGCCGGAACATTGTGGCCCTGACGCAGATTCTGCCCGGCGTCACCGACGTCAGCGCCCCGGAAACCATGTCCAACACGCGCTCAGGGCCTGTGTTGTCGGTCAACGGCTCTCGCCAGGTAGACAACAATTTTATGCTCGACGGCGCCAATTGGACAAATTGGGCCCAAACCACCGGAATGAACTTTCCTCCACCGGACGCTATTGGCGAAGTCCAGATCCAGACGCAGCAATTCGACAGCCAGTATGGTAACAGCGTCGGTAGCCAGGTTGTGGTGACTTCCAAGTCGGGTACCAACGCTCTTCACGGCAGCGCCTGGGAATTCCTCCGCAATCGGGACCTGAACGCGCGCAGTTTCTTCCAGCCGGTACGGCCATTCGACACAGAGAACCAATTTGGCGCCGCCGCAGGCGGGCCTATTAAGAAAGATAAATTGTTTGCATTCGGTTATTACCAAGGCCTCCGGGTTCGCCCGGAGTCCGGGTCTGCATTGGCGTTTGTGCCTACGTCCGCGCAGCGCCTAGGGAACTTCACCGCACTCAAAACCAATTTAAAGGATCCGGTGGACGCACTCACGGGCAAGCCGCTGACCGACGCCTCCGGCCAAGCTTGCGTTCAGGGGAACGTAATTCTCCCGGGCTGCCTCAATCCGGCTTCGCAGACCTACTTGAACAAGTTTATACCCCAATCACCGTCCGGCCAGGTGCTTACATTGAGTCCGGTGCCCGCCAATCAGTACAGCTATATGGGCCGAATAGATTACATACAGAATGCTAAAAGTACCTTCAATGGGCACTTTTTCGTGGACCATTATAGTGCGTCATTCTCCAACGGCAATATACAGCCGTATGAGATTGGCGACCGGACTAACCAAAGCGAAGACTTCGCTATATCTAACACGTATATTTTTACCAGTGCCCTTCTCAATGAGTTCACTGTCGATTATCTTCAGGCGAAGTCTCTAGATTCGCCCCTTACACAGACCCCGCCCTCTCAGCTGGGCGTAAAAATCCCCTTCGGAGATGGTGAAGGTCTAACCATCAACGTGAATGGTTTTTTTAACTTAGCTACGGCGAATCCGGCTTTACAGCAGTATAGAAATCCGCACTTGCGAGATACTATGACCTGGGTTCATGGACGCCACACGCTGAAGTGGGGATATGAAGGAATGAGAATGAGTTTCCGCCTGGATACGAATTTTAACACCAACACTGTGACGTTCAGCGGCGCTTATTCCGGAAATGCATTGGCCGACTTTATGTTGGGGAAATTTGACACCATGTCTGTCCGCTACGGTAGCGCTGAAGCGAATTATGTGCAATATAGGCAAAATTTCTTCGTGCAGGACGAATTCAAACTCACGCCCCGCTTTACGCTTACTGTGGGATTGCGATATGAACCGTATCTCGCGCCGCGCCAGAAATATGGTTTCTATACGGTTAACAATCTCGCGGATATGACTGTCATATCCAAGACTCACCCGGATGCGCTTCCGGGTACCCTCTTTCCGGGCGATCAATTCACGCCCTCCAACGGAAAGCTTCAGTATGACGACTTGAATAACTTCGGTCCCCGGCTGGGCTTTGCCTGGGATGTTTTTGGAACCGGCAAGACCAGCATACGAGGCGGATATGGCATATTCTATAACCAGCTTAGTTTAAATGTTGCTCACCAGCCGCAAGATCCTTACGCCGGAAACAGCGTTCTCAACGGGGGCATCCTCAGCGATCCCTACGGATCACTAAACCAACCATTTCCTCCCAGCTCCAACCCGTCGGGAAACTTCGGCTGCGCACCCATCAGCAAGTTCCCGGGTTGGAAATGTGCCGTGGCGCTGCCGGTGACAGAGGTCATGACCGATGAGCACCTGGTAACGCCTTATACCCAATCTCTCAGCCTCACTCTCGAACGTCAATTTGGACGCGATGTTAATATCCAGATGAGCTATGCAGGCAAGCTAACGCAAAAGCTGGAGGGCCACCGCTTCTGGGACGCTGCCGTCAGGGGGCCTGATCCCCTGACCGGCGCGCCGCCTTCGGCGCAAAACGCGAATAATCGCGTCTTTTATCGCAGCACCGTCGGCCTCTACAGTACGCAAAATCGAATTTTGGGCAACGATTATCGCTCCAGCTACCACAGCGCGCAAGTACGTCTGGAGAAACGTTTCAGCCGCGGCTTCTCGTTCCTTACTTCATATGTATTCTCGAAAGCGCTGGATAACTATCTCCTGGCGGGACCGGGCTTGGCTGCCGGAAACGCTGATCCGTTCAACTTAAGGCTGGATTTTGGCCGCGGGGACCATGATCGCACGCACGTATTCACCGCGAGTGAGTTGTGGAGGCCGGAAAACAAATTTAGCAATACCTTCCTCAAACATCTTTTGTCCGACTGGAGTATAGGGGCTTACGAAACCGCGCAGAGCGGCGTGCCAATCGCGTTTGGATTAAGCTCCGATATCGCGCTGGATGGTACCAACAACGCATCCAAGGAACATGCGCAACTGCAGCCAGGTATCACTTATACGGATGTCGGAATGAATCACCCAAACACGAACGCGTTCATCAATTCGTATTTCAATACGGCGGCTTTTGTCCCGCTGACTCAGATGGTGAAAGCCACATTGGGTAATGCTGGCCGCAATTTTATGAATGGACCAGCCTTGTTCAATGTGGATCTTACTCTAAGCAGAGAGTTTCCTATCAAGGAACGACTAAGGCTGCAACTTCGCGGAGAATTCTTTAACTTATTCAACGAAAAGCATTTCCTCGCGCCAAATTCGATAGTAGGTTCTGGAAGCTTTGGCCGAATTACTGGCGCGGACCCGGGACGGGTAGTTCAGGTGGCGGCGAAGTTGATCTGGTAGGCTATGTTCCCGTGATCGTTCGAAGACAGGTTCACTGGGATTAGCGCGCGTTCAAATATCCCTTGCGTGCGGAGTCTGAATAACTTCGTTGCGGTTCGACTGTTCAGAGCATTTAAGGAGATCCATAGTGGTTGCAAGACATGTAAATTGTAGCTTTATCGTCGCGGCGATGGTGGTGGGCGGGTGGAGTGCGACGCGCCTGAATGCGCAGAATCCGTCTTCGGCCACGCAGGCCTTGCAGAAGGCGCACGTCATGGAAAGGCTTACCGCAGCAAAGCCGACGACGCACACGGGGACAGCGCCGAGTTTCGTACTGGATCCAGCGTGGCCCAAGCCTTTGCCCCATCACTGGATCATTGGCGACGTCGGCGGAATGTATGTCGACCGGCATGATCATATCTGGGTGTATCACCGCCCACGTTCGCTCACCTCCACCACCGACAGCGGAATGCAAGGCATCGCAGGCAAGGACGCAAAAGGCAATCCGATCAGCGCAATGGGCTTCCCGAGACCTAATGGGCGCCTTTCGGGTTGTTGCACACCGGCGCCGTCGGTGCTGGAATTCGATAAGGACGGAAACGTGTTGCAAGCCTGGGGAGGGCCGGGAGATCCAGGTTTCCTGGAGACCAAGTGCCGCCAACAGGATGGCTGCTTCTGGCCGGCGCGCGAACATGGCATCTATGTAGATCAGAACGATTTCGTCTACGTAGCCGGAAACGGACAGGCTCGCAACTTCCACGGCCAGTACCCGTGGGCGCCGAGCTTCGGTAACGATTCGCAGGTGCTGAAATTCAAGATGGACGGCACCTTTGTGTATCAGATCGGCACTGCCGGGGCAAAAGGACCCAATAGCAACGATACCAACGGCGGCGTCAATGGAACTCCTCAGCCCTTCTGGCCAGCCGACATGACGGTGGATCCGATCACCAATCGACTATACATCGCCGATGGCTATGGCAACCGTCGCGTACTAATCGTGGATGCGGCTACAGGAAAGTACATTGGTCACTTTGGCGCGTATGGCCGGAACCCCGAAGTAGGAGAGAACGGCGCTGGTGCGGACGCCGGCGAGGGAGCGGGCGGCTGGCCGGCCGATTTCAAACGAGGCGAGATGAAGCCCAAATTCTACCGGAGTCCTCTGCACTGCGCCAAGCTGGCCAACGACGGACTGCTTTATGTTTGCGATCGCGGCAACAATCGTATACAAATCTTCAAGGCATCGGAAGCGGGCAAGGTGTGTTCTAATCCGAACGGTGAAGTCGGCAAGTGCGGCTTTGTGGGAGAAATATACGTTGCTCCTCAGACCGGATACGGGACTTCCGGCACCGTGAATTTCTCGACCGACGCGAAACAGAGCTGCATGTATGTCGCCGACCTTACCAACTCGCTGGTGTATGTAATTAACCGCCAAAACCTTCAGGAAATGGGCCGCTTTGGAGGTGTGGGACGGCAGGCTGGTGAGTTTCATTGGCCCCACGTAGTGAGTGTCGATTCCGAGGGCAACGTATATGTTGGCGAGGTGGATGGCTCCGCCAGGATCCAAAAATTCTTGCGCTTCGGAGCGACCGGGTGCAGCGGCACCGGCAGCACCGAGATCGGCAAATATGACGACTCTAAATGATTGCCCCAACGGGAAGCGCCACCAATCAATTTAGCGGGAGTCTCCGCACGGAGTGTTGCCACTGCTGAGGGGCGAACGGAGTTGTCCTTCTTCGTTCTCCGACTGCCAGATTGCAGTTGAAACCTCGTCTCCAGCAGGAGTATCGTTTAACAAGAGGAGTGTTTATATACACATGCGGCGAGCATCGGCTATCCTCCTGCGTTCGGCCGCAAGAAGTTCGTTTCGAACCACGCCACCACTTGGGACACTGATTCAGGTTGGCATGCAGGGTCTTCCGCCTTGGGCTATAGTGTGCGCCGATGTTGCCAAGCAGAGGATGTCAGCTGGAATATTGATGACACTGCTGTTGGCGGTTGCCAGCCCTGCGGCCGTGGCCGGCGAATTCCCCCTGGTCGAAGCGGCCAGGAACCAGGAGCCACAAAAGGTCAGTGCTTTACTGCGCCAGCATGCTGACGCCACCGCTCGATCCGACGACGGCTCGACTGCTCTCCTTTGGGCCGCGCATTGGGGGGATGTCAAAACAGCGGACCTTCTGCTTGGCGCGGGCGCGGATCCGAACGCCGCGAATGATTTTCACATGACGCCGCTGTCGCAGGCCTGTGTAAATGGTAACGCCGCGTTAGTAGAATTGCTGCTGAAAGCGGGCGCCAATCCCAATACCCCTATCGCCACCGGCGAGACACCGCTCATGACTTGCTCGAAGAGCGGCAGTGCGGACGCGGTCCGATCGCTGATCGCGCATGACGCTGCCATCAATGCGAAGGAGCCGGTGCAAAACCAGACTGCGCTCATGTGGGCCGCGGCGGAGCGTCATCCGAATGTGGTGCAGCTGTTGATCGATGCGAAGGCCGACCTTCGGGCCCGTACCAGGAGAGGTTTTACGGCGCTGCATTTCGCTGCGCGGGAAGGCGATCAAGAGAGCGCCCGGGTGTTGCTCGCCGCAGGCGTCAGTGTGAACATCCTCGCGCAACCGGAGGCGCCCGAAAACGGAAAGTCCAGCAAGGCGACTGCAGGAGCTGCGGCGGGGGGCGGCGGATCCGGTGCCCCTGAGAGGAATGTGGCGACCGCTGGGTACACTCCATTGCTCGTCGCCACAGTAAGGGGTCAAGTCGACCTGGCGCTTTTCCTGCTTAGCCAAGGAGCGGACCCCAACGTCGCTGATGCAGGATTTACGCCGCTGCACTGGGCAGTGGCCACTTGGGAAAACGGCACCGCCAACCCAGTGTTCGGTTTTGAAGACCCGATGTCCGGGATTCCGGATCGCCAAGCCAAGTTGCGGCTCGTGAAAGCGCTGCTGGCTCATGGCGCGGATCCGAATGCGCGCATGCAAAAGCGCCCCCCAGGGGCCGGGGGATACACGGACGTAGCGGGCGCAACGCCGTTTTTGCTCGCCAGTTCGGTCGATGATGTCGAGATGATGCGCATCCTGCAGGCTGCTGGAGCTGATCCAAAACTTGTCACTGCCACGAATACCACGCCGATCATGGCGGCGACGGGACTCAACCATCTGGTGGGAGAAAGCGCCGTCACCGAAGCGCAGGCTCTCGAGACGGTCAAATATCTGCTGGATCTCGGCATGGACCCGAAGGGAACAACCACCTTCGGTGAAAACGCGTTGTTTGGTCCCGCGTATCGCGGCTGGAACACGCTGCTGGCACAACTGATCGACCTCGGGGTCGAAGTGAATGCGGTTAGCAAGGCAGGCATCACGCCTTGGCTTGCGGCCTCCGGAAAAGGCGACCGGCTCGGCGGTGTCCTCTATAACCAAGCGGGGGCGGATCTGCTGCTCAAGCATGGCGCAAATCCAGATCTCGGACACGCCTGCCTGGCACAAAACAAGTGCAAGTGACATTTCGAGGAAAGATGATACCTAAAATCCGGCGCGGCATGATGTCTCAAGCGGTGATAGATGCTTGTGTCTGTCTCGTCTGGGTGGGCCTCACGTGTGCCCGAACTTCAGCTTTTCAGGCGCCCGCAGTATCGCGCGGGTCAGCTCCGGCCGCATCCACCCCTGCGATGCACACGACGCCTGCGGGGGAACTCGTTACAAAGTACTGCGTCGCCTGTCACAACCAGAGGCTGAATACCGCGCAGCTCATGCTCGACAAGGCCGATACAGGACAGGTTTCCAATTCCGCGGAGAGCTGGGAAAAAGTCATCGTAAAGCTCCGCAGCCGCTCCATGCCGCCCCCGGGTATTCGACGTCCGAATAATGCCACCTACGACGAAGTGGCGGGGTGGCTGGAATCGGAGCTTGACCGTGCCTCTGCGGCTCATGTGAATCCGGGCCGCCCGGCGGACCTCCATAGGTTGAATCGCACTGAATATGCCAATGCGGTGCGGGATTTAGTCGGCATTGAAGTCGATGCTGCGGCAATGTTGCCGCCGGACGAGCAGGCGTACGGCTTTGACACCAACGCGGATGCGCTCCTGATGCAACCTGCGTTGCTGAGCCGATATTTGTCCGTAGCGGCGAAAATAGCCCGAATTGCCATCGGCGATCCGACTATCCCGCCGGCGTTCGAGCGCTACGGACCGCTCAAGGACAACTCGAACGAACAGACTTACCTGTGGCAGACGGATCGGCTCGGCGAAGACTTTCCGCTGGGATCGCGGGGCGGGATCGCCACGCGCCATTATTTTCCGGTCGATGGCGAGTATGTGATCAAGCTGCGGCTGCAGAGGACGAATCAGGGCATCATCCGCGGCCTGAATATAGCGAATCAGATCGAGGTTCGGGTGGACGGGACGCGCGTCGGGCAATTCAAGGTAGGTGGTGAGCCTGAGTTAGTCGCGGCTACCCGGCGGCAGTCCGCGGACGGGCTCACTAAAGCAGAAGACGGGTTACAGGTGCGCATCCCGGTCAAAGCCGGTTCGCGGCAGGTGGTCGCCACCATCCTTAAATCCGATAATGCCGAGCCGGAAGGGCTAGGCCCGGATCTCATTCCGATCTGGAGCCGTGAAACCGACCTCCCAACAAGTCCGGTTGCGATCTCATCTCTCTTGATTGGCGGCCCCTATAAGCCGCAGATGCCGCAGGAAACCGAAAGCCGTCGGCTTATCTATGTGTGCCGTCCGGTTCGCAGCCAGGACGAAACGCCGTGCGCGACGAAAATACTGTCGACCCTGGCACGGCGGGCGTATCGCCGCCAGGAGACCAGCGATGACGTGCAAGCGCTGCTCGGCTTCTATAGC
>DATJEI010000348.1:0-3060 GCA_035496735.1 Bryobacteraceae bacterium
TGTATCCGCCAGGGGTGGGGGATTCCGAGTCGGGTAACTCGCGTCGCCACTCGATCGATACCATTTGCCATCCTCCGGCGGTGCGCTGCCGGATGACCTCGGAGTCAAACGGGCCGGAAATAACGTCACGAATCCGTTCAAAATGAGCCATAGTAAGCCTCCTGGATCTGATTGCAATTCAGCTGCCAATATCAAGACTGCTGCAAATCTCTCCCACGCTGAAGAAGTGTCATTGACGCTTTTGGAGCAGTTCGCTCAGCCGCACCGCGGAAGAGCGGCGCTTCAGCGCCGCGTTACGAGTCAATTTAAATTCGGGCTTCATCCCCGGTGGCGCCACTGGGTCTGAAGGCCGACCTGCGGTGGCATCAGAACGCGGCCCTGAAGGGCCGCTCTTCCACTGAGGGGGAAAAGAGAACGAGGAATGGCAGGGCTTTGCGTCCGGATGCAGAGGCTACGTGTCCGCTCTCGGACTTTACTGTCCGATTCTGGACGCCTGGGCCGGCCGGGTGCTACGTTGCGATGTGTGGGCGGTGCGTACGTAGTGCGGGGCAGATCATCGCGGCCTGTACATGCGACGCAACTTAGGAGCAGAGGCGTGGCCACTCCATTCAACGCGAACGAGTTCATGAAACTGCTGCGTGGGCTCGAAAAAAGAGACGTTTCCTTTACCATCGAGCACAACCGCACCACTGACGATTGCGACGGGATTCTGGTAAGAATCACCACGGCAGGGGTGATTTGGGAAGTCGGCTTCTACGACAACGATCACGTCGAAGTGGGCCGGTTCGACCTTTCGGGAGACGCGCAGCCAACCTCCGCAGAATCAGTGCTCTCCGAACTCGACAAGCTCCTAAATTCATAAGGCCCTGGTACGCTTCCCAACATCGCTTACGCTCATTGACTCTTTGGGCAGGTACCTGACCGTAATAGAAATCGCAAGGCGGCAGGGAGTCGGGATCGCCATGCGTCTTCCCCATGTTCTGCGCCCGGAACAATAAAGACGCAGGTACTTGAATCAGAGCCGATTGCGTCTGCGAGTCGCTTCACGTCATTCACCATTTCTCGTTTTGCGTCGCCTTCTCCCTCTTGTGTACCCGCACCGATGAAGACTCGTGGCGGCCACTGGTGAAATTGCGCAGACCGGCGGAGAAGGCGATCGTTGTCAATGTACAGCGACGGGCTTTCCAATAGCAGCCAGCGATACCTTCCTGGACGTTCCAGAACCGTGTACAAAGCGATTGCGGCACCATAGGAAGCTCCTGCAAGACCGACCGCGTCCTTCTGGGTGCGGAACCTCGATTCGACGAGAGGCCGGACTTCTTGTTCCAGGAAATCCGGGAACCGGCTGCCGTGCGGCACCGGTACCGGAGGACTCAGGAAATCATCCGGGTATGGCAAATATTCATTCGCACGGTCGGACCCAGGATTCCTGGATTCGAGAGTCGATCCACCGTTGTCGATGCCGACGAAAATGGTAGCTGGAATCTTGCCCGAAGCGATCAACTCACTGGCGATGGCATCGAGGTGGCGGCCATGAAAGGTGGCAATGCCATCCGTAAAGTAGAACACCGGATATCTCGATTGCGCCTGCGAGTCATCGTCGTACCCAGACGGCACCCACACCCGAATGGTGCGCGTGTTGTTAAAGACTTTGCTGTGTAGCGTCAGCAAGTCCAATCTCGGTGCGGATCGGACCTGGGCTGCCGAAACAGTCACGATCCCGAGGACTAAAACCAGACTCGCAGAATAACGTTGACTGAGAATTTCGGTGAACATTTTGCATTAGACGAAGGATAGGTTGAACAGTCACCAGGTCAATTGCCCTCCATTCCGCGCGGGTTGAGTGATAGAGTTTCAGGAATGCGATCCAACCGATCTGTGCCGCCTTGCGCCGTGATACCCGTGCTCATTTACCCCGACCCCAGCGCGGCCGCGGACTGGCTGGGCAAGGCTTTTGGCTTCACCATCCGTCTGCGCATCGCCAATCACCGCATCCAGATGAAGGCCGGCGAGGGCTGCTTCACCATCGCCGAGGGAAATGTGCCGCCCAACCAGTCGCACATCATTCAGGTTCGTATCGAAGATGCCAACGGACACTGCGAACGCGCGCGGCAGAACGGGGCCATCGTCCTGACTGAACCTCAAGATCATCCCTATGGCGAGCGCCAATACAACGCCCAGGACTTTTACGGCCACCGCTGGGACTTCACCGAAACCATCACCGATGTCGCTCCCGAAGAGTGGAGCGGCGGGCAATTTCATGTTGAGCATCCCTGACCAGCAATAATCCGAAAAGGGTTTCCGGGAGCTCCGCGCACAGCTCGTCATGTTGCTCTGCCATCAGGGCTTCCGGGCGCTGCGCGGCTTCTTAGAGGATCTGGGCCGATCTCGACATCCCCGGACTCGGCCACTGGGGTCTCTGAGCCAGCCTTGAGGATCTGTCGAGCTGCGCTCGACCCGACAGCCGGGGCGGCTGTCGCCACGTGGTTACCAGTGGTTGCAAGGCACGAGCGAAGACGCTCGCGCCCACACTTTGGCGGATGCATCCCTTTCCCCGGCGGACCATCTAATGGAGTGAGTATCAAATCTATGGGAAACACATTCAAGACCGCCTTTTTGCTTACCGCGCTGACCCTCTTGCTGATGGCGGTAGGCCGCGTCCTCGGCGGACAGAACGGGATGTTGCTGGCGCTGGGCATTGCCGTGGTCACGAACTTCGTCGCTTACTTCTTTTCTGACAAGATCGCGCTGAAAACCTATCGAGCCCAGCCAGTCACGCGCGAGCAGTTGCCGCGGGTTTACAACGTTGTGGAGCGGCTGACCCAGAAAATTGGTTTGCCCATGCCGAAGATTTACGTGATCCCGACGGAGTCGCCTAACGCATTCGCCACCGGACGCAATCCAAAGCACGCATCGGTCGCGGTCACCCAGGGTATCCTGGGCCTGTTGAATGACGAAGAACTCGAAGGCGTGCTGGCCCACGAACTGGGACACGTAAACAACCGCGACATTCTGATCAGTTCGGTGGCCGCTACCATCGCCGGAGCCATCACCTGGCTG